>UQTU01000002.1 GCA_900544135.1 uncultured Collinsella sp. | reverse complement strand
CAGAGTGAAAGTTCGCGTCAATTGGTGGCTTCGCTCCGTCATGGGTGGTTCGGCGTCCAACGTCTGCTCTTGCAGCAGCAACGGCACCGCCGGCTACACCTCCCCTCGCGACACGTGGGTGCGGCCCCGCCCCGGCTTCCTCCTCAGCTGAGACTTCAGCTGAACCATAGCTATACTTACGGCGACCGCCTTGTGCGGTCGCCATCGTTTTGATCTTTATATTGCCCGCGAAGCGGGCCGATTTTTGGAGGCGAAATGAGCCAAGTATTCGAGCGAAACAGGAAAGAGGCCGATTCCGACTACTTGAGCCTCGCCGTGGACATCCGTATCGAGGTTCTTTCCCTCGTGATGCGCGAGAGCGTAGTCCCCAAGCGCAAGCGGCTCATACTGGGCGCTCCGATCGCGGAGACCGCCCGCTCGCTCGTCTACAACGTCAACAGGGCCAACCGCTTCTACCCGAGCAACTCGTACAACGTCCTTGAGCGAAAGCGCTACCTCGGCCTCGCTCTGGCCGACTGCGACCAGCTTGAGCAGGACTTCCAGTGCCTAATCGCCATGAAGTGCACCACCGCGAGCGAGCTTGAGCGCGTCTCCGGCATGATCCGCGACGAGGCGGACAAGGTCTCCAAGAAGCGCAAGTACACGCGCATAATCGGCAAGGAGTCGGCGGAGGACAGGCTTGCCGCCGCGAGGGCCGAGGCCGAGCGCCTTGAGGCCGTGGTGCTCGACCAGCCGGGCGGCTATAATGCGTAGCGGTTGCGCTTTGTTATTCGCGTCAATTGGTGGCTTCGCTCCGTCATGGGTGGTTCGGCGTCCAACGTCTGCTATTGCAACAACAACGGCAACGCCAACAACAACTCCCCTCGCAACACGTGGGTGCGGCCCCGCCCCGGATTCCCTTTCACTGCCAGACCGAGTAAGCGAGAGCCGAAAGCCGAGCGCAAAGAGGAAGGAAGGCGCGACCATCGGCCCCAGCGCCGTAAATATGCACCCCGCGCGGGGAGCCGGACGCTTCTTGCATGGCCGGGCGCTCCGGCGCTCAGCCCGGTTTCATGGCCTCCCCGCAAAGCGGCTGTCAGAGCGCCAATGCTAGCCGTGCGGGGTGCCCTCCATGAACTCAGACGATAGGCGCGCTGCCCGCAGGGCTAGGCGCGAGGAAAAGCGCGCCCGCAACAGGGCCGAGAGGATAGACGGCCTCACGCTTGAGAGGATCGCCGACATGAACGCGCTCTACGACGCCGCCATGAAGTCGAGGCGCGGCGTGTCGTGGAAGGCGTCCGTTCAGGGCTACTGCCTCCACGTTCTGGGCAACGTGCACAAGGCGCGCCAAGACCTGCTGAACGGCGAGGACATCCGGCGCGGCTTCCATGAGTTCGACCTCATTGAGCGCGGAAAGCTGCGGCACATATCGTCCGTGCACTTCAGCGAGCGGGTCGTACACAAGTCGCTGAGCCAGAACGCGCTCGTTCCAGCGATCATGCCCACGCTCACCGCCGGCAACTCCGCCAACATGAAGGGCAGGGGCGTCGACTACGCGATAGCGCGACTCAAGAACCAGCTCGCGCGGCACTACCGGCGTCACGGAACCGAGGGCTACGTCCTGCTCGTGGACTTCAGCGACTACTTCGCGCGCATCGACCACGACGCGGCCAAGCGGCTCGTGCGGCGCGCGCTCGATGACGAAAGGCTCGTCGCGCTCACGGAAAGCCTCATAGACGCGTGCGGGGACGTTGGCCTCGGCCTAGGGAGCGAGCCGAACCAGATATTGGCCGTTGCGCTCCCGAACCCCATCGACCACTGGGCCGAGGAGATGGCGGGGCTTGAGGCGACGGGCCGCTACATGGACGATTCATATTACATCGACATGAGCAAGGACAAGCTCAGGCTGGTTTTGGCCTGCATCGAGATACTGTGCGATGACCTCGGCATCACGATCAACAAGAAGAAGACGCGGATCGTCAAGCTCTCGCGCGGCTTCCGGTTCCTCAAGAAGCGGTTCTACTACGGCCCCACGGGCAAGGTCGTCGTGCGTCCGAGCCGCGAGGCCATAACCCGAGAGCGCCGCAAGCTCAAGGCGATGCGCCGCATGCTCGACCGTGGCGAGATCACGCTGAGGCAGATAAGCCAGTCATACCAGAGCTGGCGCGGCGGCATGCTCAGGCTCGACGCGCACGAAACCGTCCTCAGCATGGACAGGCTCTACAGGGAGCTGTTCGGCAATGAATACCCCCCCCCCCGGAGCGGAAATCCTGACCCTGACTAGGCTCAAGGCCGCCGCGTAATCTCACGCCGCCCATACGATGTGCGCACCCTATGAAAGGAGTGCGCCATGGAGCGAACCAGAGAGGCCATCGAGGCCGAGATCAACGGTTACAAGCAGCTTCTCGTGCAGAGCGACTACAAGGCCCTCAAGCACGCTGACGGCGTTATACCCGACGAGGAATGGGAGCCGGTCAAGGCTCAGCGCGAGGAGCTTCGCGCCAAGATCAACGCCTGCGAGGCCGAGCTTGCGACGGCCCCCTCCGCTTATGTGCCGGAGGAGGCATGAGCGGGGACGCCCTAGCGGGAGGGTTCGAGGCCGCCGCCATAGCCGAGCCGCTCGCCGCCCTCCTCGCCTTCACCGTCGCGGCTGTCTGCTTCGTGGTCGTCAAGTGGGGCATGCCGCAGCGCCGCGCCCTCAAGGAGAAGCAGCTTGAGAACGAGCGCGCCATCGAGGAGAAGAAGCTTGAGATCGAGCGCTACCGCATCGAGGTGCAGGAGACGGCGGACAAGGCCCTCGACTCCCGCGAGCGCGAGCGCATCAAGACAACCCAGCAGCAGGTCGCAGCCCAGAACGAGCAGACGCGCGTCATCGAGACGCTTTCCAACGGACAGCAGGCGCAGACGCGAATCCTAGAGGTGCTCTCTACGCAGGTCGGCGACTCCAAGGAGCGAAGTCACGAGATGGGCGGGCGCTTGGAGCACACCGAGGCAACCGCCCAGCGCATCGACCAGACCACCTCGCACATGGCCAAGCAGATTGACGAGGTTCACGCAATCGTCGTCCGACGCAAGGGAGCGGGCGATGAAGGTTAGAAAGGGGTTCAACCATGACCAAGGACGGAATCAAGAAGTGGTGCGTCGCGGCGGGCGTCCGCGCCGTCAAGACCGCAGCCCAGACGGCGCTCGCCGCCATGGGAACGACCGTGGTCTCCATTACCGCGCTGGACTGGCCGCAGATCGCGGCGCTCGCGGCGACGGCTGCGGTCGCGTCGGTGCTCACGAGCATCGTGGGCGTGCCGGAGGTGGAGGAGGGCACAAGCCCGCTCTCCAAGCAGCAGTAGCGCTCCTTCTCGTCGCCCTGTTCCTCTTCGGCGCGCTCGTGGTCTGGACTCAGCCGCAGCCCGTCAAGGAGGAGCCGGAGCAGCTTCCCGTGGTGTACGACACGCCCGCCGAGCCGCAAGTCCCGCTCCACATGCAGACGGACGAGCGGTGGGGCGGGCTTCCCTACGCCGGCGCAGACCTCGCAACGAGCGGCTGCGGCCTCACGTGCGCCGCCATGGCATGGGAGAGGCTTTCCGGTGAGACGTGCACGCCCGCCATGCTGCTCAACCTCGTGGGCAACGACTACGTTCAGGACGGGCAGAACTACATGCCCGGCTTCTGCGAGTGGATGGCGAAGCAAGACCCGACGCTCAACTACACGGTTCTCTACGAGGATCGCGAGCGCGCGCTTGAGGAGTCCGCCGCCGGGCGTCTGGTGTTCGGAACCATGGAGGGCGCGCTCCACGAGGACGGGCGCGAGTACGGCGGCCACGTGGTGCTCATAACGGAGAACCTTTACGGCCACATCACAATCCACGACCCGTGCGAGGCGTATCCCGTCGCACTCGACTACGACGAGTTCAACGCCGTCGCTTGGGACTACTTCATCTCGATCGGAAGGGGCTAGAAATGTCCATGAACGGTATCGACATCAGCAACTGGCAGAACGGCATCAACCTCGACGCCGTTCCCTATGACTTCATCATCGCCAAGGCCACGCAGGGCAAGACCTACGTCTCCCCGGACTGCGCGCGTCAGGTCGAGCAGGCCCGCGCTCGTGGCAAGCTTTTCGGCGTATATCACTACATCGACGGTTCCGGCGCTATCGGCGAGGCCGACTTCTTCATCGACAACATCAAGAACTGGATCGGCAAGGGCGTCCTGTGCCTCGACTGGGAGAGCCAGCAGAACGCCGCATGGGGCAACGAGGACTACCTGCGTCAGGTCGCACAGCGCGTCATCGACCGCACCGGCATCCCTCCCATCATCTACGTGCAGCAGAGCCGCATGGCCAAGGTGAAGCCCGTTGCGGACGCACTCAACTGCGCCCTGTGGATTGCCCAGTACGCCAACATGAACGCGACCGGCTATCAGGACGCGCCTTGGAACGAGGGCACGTATAGCTGCGCCATCCGCCAGTACAGCTCGTGCGGTCGCCTCTCCGGTTACAGCGGCAACCTCGACCTGAACAAGGCGTACATGGACGCTGCGGCGTGGAAGAAGTACGCCAACCCCGGCGGCAGCACCTCGACCCCTGCGCCGTCCCCGTCCAAGCCGGCGGACTCCGCGCCGTTCGGCTCCACGCTCGACCTCGTTTACCACATCGTCACGAACAACATCAACGACGACGCCCGCAAGGACTACTGCGGCAGCCGATACAACGAGGTTCAGGGTTTCATCAACGACACGCACAACGCCTCCGCTTCCACGCTCGCCGAGTGGATCAACGCCGGGAAGTACGGCAACAACCCGGTGCGGAAGACCGTCATCGAGGCGTGCGGCGGCAAGTATCAGGAGGCGCAGAACATCATCAACGGCAAGGACAAGGCGACCACTTACACCGTGAAGAGCGGCGACACGCTCTCCGGAATCGCCGCCAAGTTCGGCACCACCTATCAGGCCATCGCAGCCAAGAACGGCATCAGCAACCCGAACGTCATCTATCCCGGTCAGGTGCTCAAGATCTAGGCCGCTCTCGGCATCATGAGGTAGACCGCCCCGTTCACGACGGTCATCATCGTTCGAGTATTCTTGCAAACGGGGCACCATTTGAAACGAGAAGCCCGTTACCCCCGCGGTGACGGGCTTTTTGCTACCCATACGCCGGGATTCGAACCCCGAAGGCATAAAATCACACTGTCATCCAAGGGCCCGTGGACAAAAAATAGCAAATATGAGTACTGTTACCAATTTAGTAACAGCGATTTCATGCCATCAGAAGGCGATTTGGACACAAGGCGTCCTATGGCGGAGGAATTGCAGGCATTTATCAGCTAAGTACTTGGACATATGTTGCGTAACACTGCATATTTTGCAAAAAGATAATGCTACAGGGCTTGTGACAGTACTCATATTTGACGTTTTTTGCCCACGACCCCTTATTGCGTGGGCGAATCAGTTGCAAAGCGGGATCCAAAGCGTCCTTCGCAAACAAATAGCCGGGGCCCGCGCGATGCGGACCCCGGCTCAATACCGTGACGATATGTCGGTTACGTTCTACACGTAGAACAGAATGTCGTCGTAGGTCGGAACCGGCCAGTAGTCGGCGGCCACGATCTCCTCCATTGCGTCCACGGCGGCACGCAGCGTATCCATAGCGGGAACGACCTCGTGCGCGTATACGTTGGCCTGCTCCTGGCCATCGAGAGCCTCGGCCTTCTGATGTACGGCGTCGAGCGCCTTGATGGAGTCGTTGATGGCGGTGATACCGTTGCAGAGCTTGTTGAGCGTGTTCTGCTCGCACTGCATGGCGGCCTCAGCACCGGCGGCACGAATAGTCTCAAGGCCCTTAGCGACCTTGGTGGCATAGGCGGTAATGACCGGGCGATAGGTACGACGCGCCTCGCGAACCATCGTGGTAGCCTCGATGTTCATGAGCTTGTTGTACTTCTCGAGCTTGCAGTCATAGCGGCACTGGGCCTCGGCGCGGGTCAGGACACCCGTCTCCTCAAAGAGCGCAATGGCCTTATCGGAAACAAAGGCGGGCAGAGCGTCGGCCGTGGTCTTGTTGTTAGCAAGGCCGCGCTTCTCGGCCTCGACGGGCCACTCCTCGGAGTAACCGTCGCCGGAGAACAGGATGCGCTGATGATCGGTCAGGACCTTCTTGCAGTACTCGAGCGCGGCGTCCTGGAACTTGTCCTCGGGCATGCCCTCGAGCGCGTCGGCAAAGGACTTGAGCGACTTGGCCACGGCGGCATCGAGCACCAGGTTGGAGTCGGAGACGTTCTGCTCGGAGCCGCAGGCACGGAACTCAAACTTGTTGCCGGTAAAGGCGAACGGAGAGGTGCGGTTGCGGTCGGTGTTGTCCTGCATCAGCTTGGGCAGGGTGTCGGCGCCCAGGTCGAGCACGCCGCGCGTGGCATGGACGGAAGCCTTGCCGTCGATGATCTTCTCGACGACCTCGGTAAGCTGGTCGCCCAGGAAGATGGACATGATCGCCGGAGGAGCCTCGTTGGCGCCCAGACGATGGTCGTTGCCGGCCGAGGCAACAGAGGCACGCAGGAGCTCCTGATAGTTATCGACGGCCTCGATCACCGCGGTGAGGAAGACGATGAACTGCAGGTTGTCGAGCGGGGTGTCACCCGGATCGAGCAGATTCTCGGACTCGGTGCCGAGCGACCAGTTGTTGTGCTTGCCCGAACCATTGATGCCCTCGAACGGCTTCTCGTGCAGCAGGCAGACCAGGTCGTGGCGGGAGGCGATGAGCTTCATCTTCTCCATCATGACCAGGTTCTGGTCGATGGCCTCGTTGACCTCGCCGTAGACGGGGGCGAGCTCATGCTGGCAGGGGGCAACCTCGTTGTGCTTGGTCTTGGCGGGAATGCCGAGCGCCCACAGCTCGTTGTCCAGGTCCTTCATATAGGACGAGACGGTGGGACGGATTGCGCCAAAGTAGTGCTCCTCGAGCTCCTGACCCTTACAGGGAGCGGCACCAAAGAGCGTGCGGCCGGTGATGACCAGGTCCTTGCGCTTGCGGTAGGCGTCCTTCTTGATCAGGAAGTACTCCTGCTCGTCGCCTACGGAAGGAACGACCTTCCTGGGGGTCTTGCCAAACAGCGCCAGAACGCGCTTGGACTCACGCGAGAGCGCGGTCATGGAGCGCAGCAACGGGGTCTTCTTGTCCAGGGCCTCGCCCGTGTAGGAGCAGAAAGCCGTGGGGATGCACAGGACATCGTCCTTGATAAAGGCGGGGCTGGTGGGATCCCAAGCGGTGTAGCCACGGGCCTCGAAGGTGGCGCGCAGGCCGCCGTTGGGGAAGCTGGAAGCATCGGGCTCGCCCTGGATGAGGTTCTTGCCCGTAAACTTGGTAATGGCGGTGCCGTCGTGGTTGGGCTCGAGGAAGCTATCGTGCTTCTCGGAAGTAATGCCCGAAAGCGGCTGGAACCAGTGCGCGTAGTGCGTAGCGCCCTTGGAGATGGCCCAGACCTTCATAGCGTGAGCAACAGCGTTGGCCACATCCAGGTCGAGCGGCTCACCGTCCTCGAGGGTTGCAGCAAGGCGCTTCCAAATGTCCTTGGGGAGGTAGTCCTTCATGACTTCCTCCGAGAACACCATGGTCCCGAAGCGGTCAGTAAGTTCGGCCATACGGAACTCCCTTCGTATCGGCACCGCGTGAGAAGCGGTGTTGATTACTAACGAACGAGTCATAGCTTAGACTCGCCGTGTTTCCGCAACATTACCGTTATGTTGCTGTCGCGAAACCAATCATTGAGGTTACCGCATCGCAGCGGCATTGCCACCCTTAACAGCCAATCAACTGTATAAATTGCAGACCTTTCCCCATGATTTAAGGGTAGTCAATTTGGGATGGGGCTCTATTAACTGGTATTTCACATCAGATACCAGTCTTTACTGCCCCATCTTAGATTGACCGCCATGTTATAGGGAATGCCGATAGCAAGGCATCTTTGATTGGTATCCCCAAATAGCGAGTGAAACTCCACCGTGACACAGTGGTGCTGTAGAATCCTTACAACACATCACACTATTACGTATCTAGAGGAGCACGATATGCGCGTCGACGAGGTTTTTAAGCAGGCAGCATCCCAGGGCACCGCACCCGTTTCGTTTGAGATGTTCCCGCCCAAGGGCGAGCTTACCCTCGACACGGCTCGCGAGGTGGCGGGCAACCTGTGCAAGCTTTCGCCGAGCTTTGTCTCAGTTACTTGCTCGGCCGGCGGCTCGGGCAACGGTGCCACCACCGCCCCCATCGCGCATATGATTACGAGCGAATTCGATACACCCTCGGTGGCACACCTTACCTGCGTGGGCCGGTCGCATGCCGATATCGCCGCCAAGATCGATGAGTACCGCACCGCCGGCGTGGAAAACATCCTGGCCCTGCGCGGCGATCTCCCTGCCGGCGCGACCGAGGACGACAAGCCCGCCTCCGACTACGCCTACGCCCGCGACCTCATCCCCGAGCTCATCGACGCCGGCTTTTGCGTGGGCGCCGCGGCCTACCCCGAGGGCCACATTGCCTGTGAGGATCTCAACCTCTCGGTCGAATACCTCAAGCAAAAGCAGGACGCCGGCGCAAGCTTCTTTGTGACGCAGCTCTTCTTTGATAACGAGTGCTTCTACCGCTTCCGCGAGCTTGCCGACAAGGCCGGTATCACCGTGCCCATTACCGCGGGCATCATGCCGTTTATGGGCAAGTCGCAGATCAGCCGCATGGTCTTTATGTGCGGCGCGTCGCTGCCCTCCCCCGTCATCAAGATTCTCGCCAAGTACGAGAACGACCCCGAGAGCCTGCAGGCAGCCGGTGTAGATTATGCCGCCCGCCAGCTTTGCGACCTCAAGGAGCACGGCGCCGACGGCCTGCACCTGTACACTATGAACCGTCCTGCGATCGCCGCGACCATTATGGAGCGCCTGGGGTAATGGAAAAACCGCACATCGATACAACCGCTGTCGAAGTGCCGGCCGACCTTGCGTCGCCGGCGCTTTACCGTGTCGATGCTGCGCACCATCCCCGTGTCGACCGTGCCGAGATGCTGCGGTATCTGGGTTACGGCGGTCAGCAGATTGAGCCCGAACTGTCACGACGTATTGAGCTTGTCGTTGAACGTCTGGAACTGGACATTGAGCCCCGTGGCGTGCGCCGCGTGTTTGCCGTCGATGCCACGGGCGTGGACGAACAAAGTGAGCCTTGCATTCGCTTGGTCGGCACCAACGTTGAGCTGCGCGGTCGCGATATCTATCGACATCTCAAAGATGCCCGCTTTGCCGCGCTCATGGCATGCACCCTCGGCATGGACGCCGAGCGTCGCCTGCGCACCACGGGAGCCCAACATCCCCTGGAGGGCGCCGTGCTCGACGCCGCCTGCTCTGCCTATGTGGAAGCCGCCGTCGAGCAGATGGACCAGCAGGTCAAGGCTGCAGCCGCCGCACACGGACTCGCCGGCAACTGGCGCTTTAGTCCCGGCTACGGCGACTGCCCGCTCTCGGCCCAGCGCTCGATCGTCAATGCGCTCAACGCCACGCGGCTCATCGGCCTGACCGTCACGCCCACCAGCCTGCTTATGCCCACCAAAAGCGTGACCGCGGTGATCGGCCTGTTCGACGGCGAAGTCCACGACGCCCAGAGTCTCCCCACCTGCAATATCTGCCGCATGCGCGAGAACTGCCGCTTCCGCGCCGCCCACACCACCTGCTATTCCAGCCATTAGGAGCCCTCGATGTTTACTCCGCTTATCACTCATGATTCTGACGGCACTGCATTGGCGGCACCCGTTGATGCCGCCCGTCGCAACGGTGCCACGTACAAGACGCGCACGATCGACGATCTGCGCATTAAGGACGATCGCCTGCGTGCGGCCATCGAGGGCACGGGGCATCTGCTGTTTGACGGCGGCATGGGCACCATGTTGCAGGCCGCCGGCATGAAGGCGGGCGCTCTGCCCGAGCTGCTCAACTTTGAGGGGCCCCAGGTTATCACCGATATCCAACGTCAATATGTCGAGGCTGGCTGTGACGTGATCACCGCCAATACCTTTGGCGCCAACGCCCACAAGCTCGACGGCGCCGCCACCGTGGCAGACGTCTTTGCCGCGGCCGTCACCTGCGCCCGCGAGGCCGGCGCCCGCTACGTCGCCGGCGACATCGGCCCCATCGGCGCCCTGCTGCGCCCCCTGGGCACCCTCAGCTTTGACGAGGCCTATGACCTCTTTGCCGAGGAGGTGCGCGCCGGCGTCGCTGCGGGCGTGGACCTCTTTATCATCGAAACCATGACCGACCTGGCCGAGATCAAGGCTGCCGTCCTCGCCTGCCGCGAGAACTCCGACCTACCCGTTTTTGCCACCATGACCTTTGAGGAAGACGGCCGCACCTTCCTGGGCACGAGCCCCGAGGTCGCCGCCATCACGCTCGATGCCATCGGCGCCGATGTCCTGGGCATCAACTGCAGCCAGGGCCCGGCCGAGCTCCGAGGACTCGCCGCGCGCATGCTCACCGTCACCGACAAGCCCGTCATGGTGCAGGCAAACGCGGGACTCCCCCACGTGGACGACGACGGCAACACCGTCTTTGACATCCAGGCACCCGAGTACGCCGAGGCCGTCGCCGGCATGATCGCCGACGGCGTGAGCGTCGTGGGCGGCTGCTGCGGCACCACGCCGGCGCACATGGCGGCCTTGCGCACGCTTATCGACAACCACACGCCCAGCCCGCGGCGCCGCAAGCCCAGCATGTCGGTCACGAGCGCCCAAACGGTCGTGGACCTTCCCTGCGACGGCCACAAGATTGCCGTCATCGGCGAGCGCATCAACCCCACCGGCAAAAAGCGCCTGCAGCAGGCCCTGCGCGACGGCGATCTGGACTACGTGGTGAGCCAGGGCATCAGCCAGCAGGAGCAGGGCGCCGACATCTTGGACGTTAACGTGGGCCTGCCCGAGATCGACGAGGTCAAGATCATCCAACAGGCGACCGAGCAGCTCCAGGGCTCCACGCTGCTGCCGCTGCAGATCGACTCCACCGACCCCGCGGCCGTCGAGGCCGCCGTGCGCCGCTACGCCGGCAAGCCCATCATCAACTCGGTCAATGGCAAGCAGCAGATCATGGATGAGATCTTTCCGTTGGTTGCCCACTACGGCACCAACGTCGTCGGCCTTACGCTCGACGAAGGCGGCATCCCCGATACCGCCGAGACCCGCTTCGCCATCGCCGAGCGCATCGTGGCCGAGGCCGCCCGCTACGGCATCGGCCCGGACCGCATCCTCATCGACTGCCTGGTCATGACCGCCTCGACCAATCAACGCCAGGCCGAGCAGATTCTGCGCGCCATGTCCCTGTGCAAGGAGCGCCTAGGCGTCAAATGCGCGCTTGGCGTGTCGAACATCAGCTTTGGCCTGCCCGCCCGCCCGCTGCTGGGCTCGGTCTTTTTGGCTGCCGCCTTCGGCGCGGGCCTGGACGCCCCCATCATGAACCCGGGCTCCAAGCGCTTTATGGACACCGTCTACAGCTATCGCGTCCTGAGCGTTGAGGACGAGGGCTCAACCGGATATATCGAGCGCTACGCCGGCTGGACCGATCCGTATAAGATCGCCGCCAACCCGGCAGCAGCTCAGGCCGCATCGACCGACACCGTGCCCGCCGCTGGTGTCACCAGCACCGACGGCAACGACGACCCCATCCGCCACATGGTCGTCTCGGGCCGCAAAGGCGAGATCGCTGCCGAGACCGAGCGTCTGCTGGCAGACCACGACGCCATGGACCTCATCAACAATCACTTTATCCCCGCCCTCGACGAGGTGGGCGTCCTCTTTGACCAGGGCAAGTTCTTCTTGCCGCAACTCATGGCCTCGGCCGAAGCCGCACGCGTGGGCTTCGACACCATCAAGCGCCTGATGCCCGCCGGCGAGATCGCCGACAAGGGCAAGATCTGCGTGGCCACCGTCAAGGGCGACATCCACGATATCGGCAAGAACATCGTCAAGATGCTGCTCGACAACTACGGCTACACCGTCTTTGACCTAGGCCGCGATGTCGACCCGCAAGAGGTGCTCAAGACCGTGCAGGAGCGTGACATCAAGCTCGTCGGCCTCTCGGCGCTTATGACCACCACGGTCGTCGCCATGGAAGAGACCATCAAGTTGCTCCATGCCGAGGTTCCGGGCGTCAAGATCATCGTGGGCGGCGCCGTGCTCACCCCCGAATACGCCAAGCAAATCGGCGCGGACTACTACGCCAAGGACGCCGCCGAGAGCGCTCGTATCGCCGAAGAGGTCTTTGGGAAGTAACACAACGGAAACAACCGAGCACCAAAACGTGCCGCACGCGCCACTTGGCACGTGCGGCACGTTAGAATAGATAAGACTATGCTCGTTTTGGCAGATAGGAGCGCAAGGATGGCGATCACGCCCGCAGAAATCGCGGAAACCCGCGGCATGGTTGAGGAACAGAACCTCGACATCAGGACCATCACCATGGGTGTTTCGCTCATGGGTTGCGGTGACGAGAACCTCGACCGCATGTGCACGAAGATCTACGACCATGTGACGCACACGGCTGAGCATCTGGTCGAGACCGCCGAGAACCTCGAGCGCGAGTACGGTATCCCCATTGTCAACAAGCGCGTTTCCGTCACCCCGGTGGCGCAGATCGCCGCGTGCTGCAAGGATGAGGACCTCACCCCCATCGCGCATGCCCTCGACCGCGCGGCCGAGACGCTCGGCATCGATTACCTGGGCGGCTTCTCCGCACTCGTCCAGAAGGGCATCGGCGACGCCGACCGCCGCGTCATCCAGTCCATCCCCCAGGCGCTCGCCACCACGAGCCGTGTCTGCTCCAGCGTCAACGTCGCCAGCCTGCGTGCCGGCATCAACATGGACGCCGTGCTTATGGCCGCCCAGACCATCATCGATGCCGCTAAACTCACGGCCGACCAGGATTCCGTCGGCGCTTCCAAGTTTGTCTGCTTTGCTAACATGGTCGAGGACTCCCCGTTTATGGCGGGCGCCGTCCACGGCGGTGGCGAGGCCGACGCCGTCATCAACGTAGGCGTCTCGGGCCCCGGCGTTATGGCCGCAGCCCTGGAGACGCTGCCCGACTCTGCATCGATGATGGAAGTCGCCGAGAAGATTAAGCAGACCGCCTTTAAGATCACCCGTGCCGGCGAGCTCATGAGCCGCGAGGCCGCCCATCGCCTGGGTGTCGAGAAGGGCATTGTCGACCTGTCGCTGGCTCCCACGCCCGCCATCGGCGACTCCGTCGCTCGCATCCTCGAGATCATCGGCGTGGGCACCTGCGGTGGTCCCGGCACGACCTGCGCGCTCGCCATGCTCAACGATGCCGTCAAGAAGGGCGGCGTCATGGCTAGCTCCAGCGTGGGCGGTCTCTCGGGTGCTTTTATCCCCGTGTCCGAGGACGCCGGCATGATCGCCGCCGTCGAGGCCGGCGCGCTTTCGCTCGAGAAGCTCGAGGCCATGACCTGCGTGTGCTCCGTTGGCCTGGACATGATCGCCATCCCCGGCGACACCCCGGTCGAGACCATCGCCGGCATCATCGCCGACGAGATGGCCATCGGCGTCATCAACAACAAGACCACGGCCGTGCGCGTGATCCCCGCCATCGGCAAGGGCGTGGGCGACTGCGTCGAGTACGGCGGCCTGTTTGGCCGTGCGCCCATCATGCCGGTGAACCCCAACGCCGGCACCGTGCTTGCCCACCGCGGTGGACGCTTCCCGGCGCCGCTGAACTCGCTGAAGAACTAGCTGAGGGGGACTGGCGAGGAGCCCCGGGGAGGGCAAATATATAAGGTCGCCTGCTCGGACAGTCCTGACTCGCACGGAGAGCACATTAAGTGCTCTCCGGCTCGTGCGGAACTCGCGATCGACCTTATATATTTGCCCTCCCCGGGGCTCCCGCACAACGGGACCTCAGTTGGGTTCTATCCCGTATGGCAGTCGCTTCGCTCCTGCCCGCCTTGGTTGTGAGGGCGGTTTGGCGTTGGATCGGTTCTTTCTGATATATGCTGGTTGCGGCTCTTCTTTTGGGAGGGGCCGCTTTTTTTGTTGCTAGGAGGTTGGCCCGTGGTTGATGGGGAGAATCGTTCTGAGCTGCTTGCTGCGGATTGGAATGGCGAATGGATGCGCCTGCAGGCTGGTCGGCGGCGGGCTGATGATTCTTTTGAGTGGGATAAAAGGGCTCGGCATTTTCGACCGCTTGAAACTGCTCCGTATGCCCGAGATTTTATAAAGCTGTTGGCGCTTGAGCCTGGTGAGTCGGTGCTTGATATGGGGTGTGGGGCTGGGTCGATTGCTATTCCGCTTGCGCAAGACGGGCATCCCGTGATTGCTGCCGACTTCTCTCCTGCCATGTTGGGCACCCTAGATGCTGGCATTGAGTACTATGGGCTCGAGGACCTGATTACGCCGCTTGAACTTGCTTGGGACGATGATTGGGATTTGGTTGGACCGGTTGCCAAGACTGTGGATGTTGCCTTTGCCAGTCGTTCCGTCACCACAAATGACCTTAAAGGCGCGCTTGCCAAGCTCGACCGCACGGCTCGTCGGCGTTGTGCTGTCACGATGGTCGCTAACTCCAGCCCGCGCTATGATCTGCACCTGATGAACGCTATCGGCGCCTCGGTTACCTGCAGTAATGGCTTTGTGTATGCTTTTAATATCCTCATTCAGATGGGTGCCCTGCCGCAGGTTACGTACTTTGAATCGCCTCGTCGCGATACCTTTGACAGCCTTGAAGCGGGCGTGGCGGATTTTTCCCGTATGCTCGAGCATGGCAACGAGGATAAGATCGACTGCCTGCGCGACTACATCGCCCAACACATGATTGAGAACCCCCATGCCGGTGAGCCGGGCTCCAAGGGTGTGCCGCAGGGACGTTACATGCTCGACCACGTCCGCAAGGTCCGCTGGGCCTTTATTGCCTGGACACCAGTTTCTGCGAGTCGCCTGTAGCTCAATTGCACTCGCGCCGCTTGCCCCGCTACAGCCCGCGCCATCCGCCAGTTCGGCATCCGCATTCTTTGCGAACTGGGCAAACGCGCTCCACACCGCGCCGTTCCTGCGCTATCGTGGGACAGCTCACGTAGATTAAGGCCCCGTCGCGGGGCGCCCCATACATAGAAAGCGAGAACCCATGGCACTGACAGGAGCCCAGGTCAAGCAGCTTCGCAGCATGGCCCATCACCTCAACCCCGCCATCATCATCGGTAAGTCCGATATTAACGAGGGCACCGTCGAGCAGACGGTCGCCTATCTGGAGAAGCATGAGCTCGTTAAGTGCTCTGTGCTCGATGGCTCCAGTCTTTCCGCCCGCGAGGCCGCCGAAGAACTCGCCGAGCGATGCCACGCCGAGGTCGTCCAGGTCATCGGCCGCAAGTTCTCGCTGTATCGCGAGTCCTCGCGCAAGGACATCGAGAAGATCAAGCTCGTCTAAGAGCCAATGATCCGACGAGCCAACACATAGCAAGCTTACGGGTGCCTAAGTACTTCGGGCGCCCGTTTTTTATCGCTCGACCAGCACGCGATTGAGCCGCCCCTCCACCAAGCGCTCGTATAGACGCCGCGTCTCGGGCTCGGGCACGCCATTGACCTGCTCCCTTAGATGGTGCATATGCCCGCTGTACAGCTCGACGATATCGCGCCGCCGCCCCGCCGCACTGTAGACGCGCATGGCGCAGCGCACCATATCCTCACGCGCTGTTTCCTGCCGAAGCCCCGACTCCGCCAGCCAAATCGCCGACTGCAGGTCGTTTTCTTCTAGGGCGGCATTTGCTCCCTTAATCATGCAATCGATGTACTTTGACTGCATAATGCGTCGCATACGCAAAAAGTAGGTGGGGTTACAGCCATTGGGAACATACAGCGGTCCGGCATAAAGCTGCTCAATCTTAAGGCACAGCTCAACTAAATGGGGCCCGCGCGCACCCGTGCGATTTCCCAAAACCTCGCGGCTTATCTGGTCAAACAGCCGTACATCGGTCTTGACGTAGTCGCCGTTGAGTCCGATGCATTCATTTTGGATGAGCACACACGACTTGCCATCCGGCGTCGGCCCCAAAGCCGACCGCAAGCGCGATATCGTCGAGTACAGGTTGTTGCGGGCGCTATTGAACTCAGCATGGGGCCACAGCTCCATGGCCAGCGTCTCACGATCGACGAGCGCATCCATGCCCAGCGCAAGCCGCTCGGCAAGTGTCGCCGCCTTCTTGCGGCGCCACATTTTGTCCGTAATGGGAAACCCATCGCGCTCGGCGCGAAACGCACCAAACATGCGAATCTCGATATGGTCGATGGTATCAACGGCTTCAACCTCGCCGGCCTGGAACAGGCGCTCGCCCTCCCCTTCCAGATCGTCGCGCAGCGAATACCGCGACAGCTCGCGCACGGGAAGCTTCTTGCGAATCCTGGTCGCCGGCTCGCCCAGACAATGCATGGCAAGGCGCGCAAAGAGCCGATACGATGGCTCTAGAATCCCCGCACGATTCATGGACATCCAGGCCGCAAGATCGCCGTCTCGGCCCGCACAGGCCAAATGCAGCGCCACCATCCAGGCCTCCGCTCCACCAACCTGCGTCTGGCTTATATCGAGCAACTCCGCTTCCTCGCGCACCGAAACCATCGAGGTGTTACGCAGATACGCCGCGCGCTCCAGCAGCAATGCGTTATCGCGCATGTACGCAATCGACTCCTCGGCAAGTTTGAGCACTTGGACCGCACGGAACTTTGCATTAACCGGCCGTCCCTCTGCCAGCGACTGCCAGCCTTCTAGCAACAGGCCAAACAGCTGAATCTGGTTGTCGCGCATGCGCACGGCAAAACGATCGAGCTCGTTGAATGCCGCGTCGTCGGTTACCGGCAGGCCGGAAAGGAGCCGCCGTGCCGCCAACACCATGCGCACCCAGATAGCCATCGCCTTAAGCCCACGTACGTCGAGTGCCTCCCGCACCACCGTCATCTCGTCGTCGCGCTCGTCGGTTCCCGCAAACGACCCGTCAAAAAGCTCCACCAGCATGCTATCGGCCCGTATAACAATCCCCGCGATGTCGAGCTCACAGTCGTAGGCCTTGCTCGTTTTGAGCTGCTGTAGAACGCCGCCGTCATCTCCCCGCTCGGTCAGGCAGCGCTTGACCTCGATATGCGCGGACAACATATCGAGTGCGGTATGGGATGTCTCGATTTCTGGCACGGCCAGGTTCGTAGGGAGCCCAAGCCCGTTGTCCCCATAGCAAACAGCCGTCAGTGTCTGGGCCACCCTCCATGAAACAGGGTCTATTTCGCAGGCCGCTCGTTCGCCCCCGCGCTCGATGACCGATGCCATATAGCGAGCGAGCTTTGTATTGGACACGCTGACCGCTGCCAGATATACGCCAAGCGCCTCGGCAGGCGTTGGCTCTGGAGCCGGATCCTCGGCATCGATCGTGCCCAGCGCTGCTCGGCAGATATCGGCCCCGTGCCCCGTCAGAGCCAGATCGACCCCATACTGCCCAGCAAGTTCAAGGACCGCATCACGGTCCAAAAAGGCGTCAGCCAGGCCCATCGCCGCATCGCATCGGCCCGCCTTAAGCAAAATCCGGGCCGCCCTCGGAACAAGTTCGGGGCGAACCTCGGCCACCAACTTACGCAAGCGCAAGCGTCCGTTATCCTCCGTGCCCAGACACGTAAAACTCCGCTCGGCGGGATCCAAGCCAAAGATCGGGTAGTCGCGTACAAAGTAGGACTGGTCGACCATCGATAGCCTCACCCCACAAGCCTCGAGTTCTGCGATATTGCCCTCGCCCATCAAAACCATGAGACATGCCACGCAAAACAGCGCATTATTGTCGAGCGAAGCCAGATCGACAAGTGCCGCGCCATATACGTTGACAATCTCGTTTTCGAGCAGACCGGCTACGTCGCCTTGGCCATACAGACCCGTCTGCAATGCCGAAACGAGCTCGGGCACGCCCTGCGTGAGCTGATAAAAGTCGAGCGATGTGCTGATCGAAAACGCCGATGCCCACGCCGAATACTCATAGGCATGCACCTTGAGCATCTGCGCATTGATCTTAACCGAATCGCCCAGCCCATGAATCAGTTGACGATTTGAAGGACGGCAGGAGATAAAGACCCCCACCCCCATAGCGCGCAGGCCGCGAATCCTGTCGATGAGGTCTTCGGTATCGTGCTGATCGAGGTTTGGCACATTATCAATCGCGATAAGGGAGTGCGGTTTGTCTTTGAGTTCTTCGGTAACCACCTCGAGCTGCATAAACACCTCGCGCCCAGTGGCGCGATCGGCCTCGATAATCCGCACGGGGCCTCGCGTCGGGTCGCATTTAACCTCATGGGTGTACTGCAGCAGCACCGAGGTCTTCCCAAACCCGTCGGGCGCATAAAGAACCACGATGCCGGCCTTTCGGCCCTTGGCGAGAAGCTCATTCATCAAGCGTTCGCGTCGCACCATATAGCCACCGCCCAGCGGCATCAGCTCGAGGTCGTCCATACTGCCCAAATCGTTTACCATGCCCGCTCCTCAACTCGACCGTATGGACACTGTAACCGCAAGACCATACAAGCCGCGCTATGAATAGAGCGACCTTGTGTTCTAGGTTGTCTTTTGGTACGCAAGCGGCAAGTTTTTGTACAGCGAGGGCCGATTGTTATTAATCCCCCGACTAATCGGTCTTTAAGCAGGTAAATGAGCTTGTCAGCTTGTCCCATCTAAGCGGCAGTGTAACGCAAATGAACAAGGTTCAGCTATGTCATTCAACTCGCCTAGCACCCGCTACCGTCTACGACCTTTTAGTGGCATTTTTGCATAGAATCTGGTATGGAATGAATCAAGCTGTTGGGCATCCGGCATTCGTCAAGCTTGCGGCAAGATTTTGGTCAAGCGGGCGGAGAGGGATAACAAAAAGGCCCCCGCAAAGCGGAGGCCTTAGGCAAGGCTATGTCGAGATGCAGGATTCGCGCTACTCGCAGAGCGAAAGGGCGGCCTCGTCGGCAACGACAACGCAGTTGGTGTGCAGCTGCAGGATCGAAGCCGGGCACGCGGGCGTAACCGGACCATAGCACATGTCATGCACGGCCTGAGCCTTGGCCTCGCCGTTGGCGACGACTAGGATCATGCGGGCATACATGATGGTCTGGGTACCCATGGTGTAGGCCTGACGGGGAACATCGTCGATGCTGTCGAACAGGCGGCTGTTGGCCTGAATGGTGCTCTCGGTGAGGTCGACGCAGTGCGTGCCCTTGGAGAAGTGGTCATCGGGCTCGTTGAAACCGATGTGGCCGTTGTTGCCAATGCCGAGCAGCTGCAGATCCGGGTAACCGGCGGCGGCGACGATCTTGTCGTACTCAGAGCAGGCAGCGGCGGCGTCGGGGTTGGAACCGTCGGGCACATGCGTGTTGTTCAGGTCGATGTTGATGTGATCGAAGAAGTTCTCACGCATGAAGTAGTGATAGCTCTGGGGATCGTCGTGCGAAAGGCCGCGATACTCGTCCAGGTTGTAGGTGCTGACCTCGGCAAAGTCGACGTCGCCCTTCTCGTACCAAGCAGCGAGCTGCTTGTAGGCACCGATCGGGGTGGAGCCGGTGGCAAGACCCAGCACGCAATCGGGCTTGAGGATAACCTGCGCCGAGATAATATTGGCGGCCTTGCGGCTCATATCCTCGTAGTCTTTAGCTTTAATGATCTTCATTACGCGTCCTTTCTCGTACAAGAGAGGCAAGGCTCCCCTTACAAGCACTTGCCCGCGGCCCGCGTCGGCCGCAACCAACGTGTGCGGCCACCAGGGCGAGGTCGCGTAATGTATGTGTCTCGTGTCTAGCCGCGTCGAGGCCCCTGCCCGTCCACGGTGACCCAAAGCCGTTTAGCTTCGGACAAATCCCATCTTGCCACGGAGGGCGCCCTCTTTCAAGGGCGCCCTCCATAAACGTGTTTGAATTGTAGGCTAATGGCCACGTGCACTTGCTAGCGCTCCCGAGCAACGATGAGCTGGTCCATCTCTTCGACATGCACGCCAACGGAGCCCTTGATACTCGAGAACTCAACGGAGTTGCACACCAAGATGGGAACCGTCACATCGTAGCCCTCGGCAGCAATTGCCTCGCGATCGAACTCGATGAGCACGTCGCCCTTATGGACGACATCGCCCACCTGTGCATGCACGCTAAAATGCTTGCCCTCAAGCTGAACAGTGTCCAAACCAACGTGGATGAGCACGTCTAGGCCATCGACCGTGTTGAGCGCAACGGCGTGACCCGTGGGAAAAATGGCCTCGACCTTGGCGTCTGCCGGCGCAATCACACGCGTGCCGGTAGGCTGAATCGCCACGCCCTGGCCCAAAAGGCCGGTAGCAAATGTCTGGTCATTGACCTCGGACAACGGAATGACGTCGCCCGAGATGGGAGCATCCAGCGTAAGAACTCGTCCACGCATACCAAAAGACCTTAGGACTTTAGTGAACATGCTCCCCCTCGGACATACCAATCAATCAAAATAGCTTTAACAGTTTACCACTTGGCACCCGTTTTTGACCATTAGGGAAGTTCGCGCTTGACAACCTCGACGATGTCGTCGACAACACGCTGGGTCAGCTCGTGCGTCTCGGCCTCGGCCATAACGCGGACCAGCGGCTCGGTACCGCTCGGGCGCACCAGAATGCGGCCGCGGCCGTCAAGCTCCTTCTCGGCGGCAGCGACGGCGTCCCAAATGGGCTGGCAATCGTCCAGGCCGGCCTTGTTGTCGGAATGCACGTTGACGAGTACCTGCGGGTACTTCTTCATGATGCCGGCAAGATCGGTGAGGGTACGACCGGTGCGCTTGAGCACGGCCAGCAGCTGCAGAGCCGTCACCAGGCCGTCACCGGTGGTGTTGTGCTCCAGGAAGATGATGTGGCCGGACTGTTCGCCGCCGATGACGGCGCCATCCGCGAGCATGCGCTCCAGAACGTAGCGGTCGCCCACGGCGGTCTGAACCATCTCGAAGCCCTGCTCTTTCATGGCAATGGAGAAGCCCAGGTTGCACATGACGGTCGAGACGATCTCGGAGTTGGCGAGCTTGCCGCGAGCGGCAAGGTCAGAACCGCAGATAGCCAGGATGTAGTCACCATCGATCTCATTGCCCTCGCTGTCCACGAACAGTACGCGGTCAGCGTCGCCGTCGTGGGCCAGGCCGATGTCAGCATGGGTGCGCAGCACGAGCTCGCGCAGGGGCTCGAGGTGCGTAGAGCCGCATTCAACGTTAATGTCAGTGCCGCAGTAATCGGTGTTGATAGCGTGCACCGTGGCGCCCAAGCGCTGCAGCGCGGCGGGCGTGGTCTGGCAGGAAGCACCGTGACCGCAGTCAACGGCAACGACCAGGCCATCGAGCCTCAGGCCATCAAGCGTATCGATGGCGTGGTCGACGTATGCCTTGCGAGCGTCTTTCATCTTGATGATGTGGCCCACGCCGGCACCGGTCGGCAGCGTGTCGGCAGCCATGGCTTCCTCGGACATGACCCAGGCGCTAATCTCTTCCTCGACCGCATCGGGAAGCTTCATGCCCTTGCGGCTAAAGAACTTGATGCCGTTGAACTCCGGCGGATTGTGCGAAGCGGAGATGACGATACCGCCGTCGAGCTCGTTCTGGACGGTGAGCAGGGCCACGGCCGGCGTGGGGATGACGCCGCAGCAGTGCGGACGGCCGCCCTCGGCCATGATGCCGGCGGTCAGAGCGCTCTCGAGCATGGTGCCCGAAAGACGCGTGTCGCGGCCGATGCAGATGTCCGGACCAAGGAACTTGGTCGCCGCGCGGCCCAGGCGAAACGCGAGGTCGCACGAGAGGTCGGCATTGGCGACGCCACGGACGCCATCGGTACCGAAGATGTTCTGGGGCATAGGATCGCTCCTTCCCTAGCAGGCGATATGCAATCGCCCACCCTAGTCGAAAAAGAAAAGCGGGACCCGCCGAGGAATCGGCAGGCCCCGCTTGTACATTGTATCTCGAAAGGAGATAAAACCTTAGCGCTTGGAGAACTGGGGAGCGCGGCGGGCCTTCTTGAGGCCGTACTTCTTGCGCTCGACCACGCGAGCATCGCGCGTAAGGAAACCGGCCTTCTTGAGGTCAGCACGGTAATCGCCAGCGTTCAGAAGAGCGCGAGCGATGCCCAGGCGCAGAGCGCCGGACTGACCGGAGATGCCGCCGCCATCGCACAGAGCGATAACGTCGAACTGACCGGCGGTGTCGGTCACCTTGAAGGGAGCAAGGGCGTTCTCAACGAGCTGATGACGGCCGAAATACTGCTCGGCGTCACGCTTGTTGATGGTCACCTTGCCGGTGCCGGGGACGAGACGGACGCGGGCGACGGCGTTCTTACGACGGCCGGTACCCTGGTAGACAACGGTGTTCTCAGCCATCTTTAAGCCTCCAGCTCAATCTTCGTGGGGTTCTGGGCAGCATGCGGATGCTCGGCACCAGCGTAGACCTTAAGCTTGGTCATCTGGGCACGGCCGAGGGTGGTCTTGGGCAGCATGCCGCGAACGGCGCGCTCGATGACCTTCTCCGGGTGCTTCTCCATAGCCTGGCGGAAGCTCTCAGCCTTGAGGCCGCCGTTGTAGCCGCTGTGGCGATAATAGGTCTTCGTGTCGGCCTTGTTACCGGTAAGCTGGACCTTATCGGCGTTGATGACGACAACGAAGTCGCCGCAGTCGCTGTTGGGCGTGAACTGGGGCTTGTTCTTACCGCGCAGGATCATTGCGATCTGGGTGGCAAGACGGCCCAGGACAGCACCATCGGCGTCGACGAGAACCCAGTTGCGCTGGACATCGCCCTGCTTGGCGTAGTGAGTCGATTTCGAAATCACTTAGACTCCTCCATGTACAGTACGTGTTGTTACAGAGATTCACGGGGCTCTGCAAGTAACCCGTCCATATTACCCCGCTCGCCGTACGAGTCAACAGGTATTTTGGCTCCGACCAGAGTTTCTGCACATGTCATCCACGAGCCGTGACGTTGCAGCGCTAGCGCTCGACAAATGCCTCGATATCACTCAGTAGGCGCTTTGCCTCCTGGCGGCCCTGAATATACAGGTCGAGGAGCTTTGCCAGATCGTGCTCGACATGGCCGACCTCGACCGGCTTTTGCGGAGCGATGACCAGCGCACGGCCCTCGCGCTCATACTTCCACAGATGCATGCGCTGGATGTTATAGCGGTCGTGGCGCGTCTCGATAGCCTCGAGCAGGTAGGGGTAGTCGGCATAGCGGGCGCGCGCGGCAGGCATAAACTCGTAGGGCTTTTTCTCGTACGAGCGGTCCTGCGTGACAATGACAACCGCGCGCTCGAAGCCGGCCTCCTCCAGCACATGCTCGATAGGAACCGAATCGGCCACGCCGCCGTCGACGTATTTGTGCCCGTCAATCTCGACCGGCGGCGTCACCAGCGGCAACGAGGTCGAGGCACGCACGGCGTCGAGGTCGAGCACGGCGCTTTTGACCGGCAGGTAGGCAGCGGTTCCAAAGAGCATGTCCGTCGCGACGGCGTACATCTCGATAGGGCTGGCGTCGAACGTCTCGTTATCAAAAGGATCCAGGCGGTCCTGGACGTCGTTGAAGATAAAGTCGTAACCCACGATGGAACCCGTGGACGCAAACGACGCGGCGCCCATGTAGCGGCTGTCGTTGCAGAAGGTCAAATTGACACGGTTGGTGCGACCGATCTGGTGCGACTTGTAGTTGACGCCGTTGAGCGCACCGGCCGAAACGCCGTACACCGCCGGAATTTCGACACCGGCCTCCATGAGAACGTCGAGCACGCCGGCGGTAAACTGCCCACGAAAACTGCCACCCTCCAAGACGAGCGCGACCTTGCCGGCGTTCTTTGCCTTATCTTCTGCAGTCATATTGACCTCCTGCGATTGCGTTTTGGCCTTCTTCTACCCAGTTTTGGGATGGCGAGCGCATGGGTTTTGGAGCAGAGTTCGATTCTCCGCGGTACGGGGGACCCGTTGATGCATGGCAAGGCCAGCAGAAATTCGATAAACATCGCATCCATATTGAGCTGATAGTTTGCGTGGAGAATCCGCGTATTTGCTTCGCAAATCCGCACCGGCTTCGGCCGCCTGCCGGCGTCCTCGCCCGCTCGCTACAAACGCTTTGCGTTTGCTTAACGCCCGCGCCCTGCATAGAGTTCGATTCTCCGCGGTACGGACTAGAAATAAAAAGGCGGGTAGATATAAGTATCTACCTGCCTGTAACTATTGGTGGAGGCGCGGAGAATCGAACTCCGGTCCACGAAAGCCCCCTGATTGGCATCTCCAAGCTCAGTCGCTGGTTTAGTCTCGGACGCTTTGCGCGCAGCGACACGCTCGCGGCATCCCAACCGGTTCGGTCTTAGCCCGCGTCATACCGATTACGTGCGCAGGAGCATTCCCCTAAAATGACGTCGCGCCGGTGTCGGGGAAATCACCGGGTTGACGCGCCGCTATAAATTAAGCAGCGAGAGCCATAGGCTCAAAAGAAGAGTTGTTGTCAATTCAATTTGACGGTACCCCTGTTTAACGAGGCGAGGAGACCTCGGCTTGCTTCCTCTCTCAGAGCTATCGTGTCGAAACCAGTCGCCCCCGGATGTCGGGAAAGTCTGGATGGTATCGGGCCTGCAAACACCCGATAACCGTCGACTTTTCAAGGAACACGCGGGGTGAACCCCGCTCGTGGATAGCTATCTTACCACGTTCTAAAGGCAGACAGCTGTTCTATGCACGAGCTGTGAAGACCCCAATGTGCGCCGCACTTCGCACTTTTGCTACCGATCGCGTCACGTATATTTTCGCCAAGCAGAATTGACCCGTCGAAAGGACCGTTATGGATACCAAGCAGCAACTCGTCAATGCCCTCGCAGGCCTGGGCTCAACCATTACCGAAGCTATGGATGTCATCGAAGGCTTTGTCCCCTGCGGACATCCTGCCCTCACGGTATCGAACGCACTCGTCGCGCTGGACGCTGACGATGATGCAGCTCTCGCCCAGCAGCTTGAAACCGTCGAGGGCTTTATCGACCACGTGAGTGAGAACCGCGGCGTGGCCGCCTACCACGGCATCGAGGTCGAGCTCACGGGTCCCAAAGCCGATCTGCTCGCAGCAATCCGCGAGGTAGGCGCCCTTATGCAGACCGCAGGCGTCAAGAACACCCAGGTCAACGAGTGGGTCTACCGCAGTCTGGCAGCACTCGACAGCTCCAACGAAAAGGCAGCCGAGCAGCTCGCAGAAAGTCCCACCATCAAGGCCGAGCTTTTGTAAATAGCAGACGCGGGCCCCTTGGCGCATCGTCGTCCAAGGGGCCCGCGAACAGCTCACGTCAACCGATAGCCGTGCCGCCACGTTTGGCCAAAGCAAGAATCGGCATCATTTGACGAGGTGTCTTTGCTGCAAGATCGGCATGTTCGAGCAGTTTTCGATCGTTGGTCACCAAGTAATCAACCTGGGCGCGTTTGCATGCGGCGAGTACCAAGTTGTCCTCGTAATCGCGATGGAGCGCTAAGTATTTGTCGGCCAGCCAAAGGTCCGACGCATCTGCACCCACGGCCGTGGCGTTTTCGGTCATGTTCCGAACAAACGCCAACGCCGCATCGCCAATTGCGCGGGCAGATGCCTCGTCGAGCGCTCCCCCGCTGGCAAGAACGCTGCGCTTCAGTTCGTGCTGTACAACATACAGTACGTCCTTGGCGATATGCACCGGAAAGAACAGCAATGCCCCCGCCTCCGTCGCCCGCCCAATAAACGCACGCGCGGCAAGCGACTCGGCATGGTCGGCGCAAAACGAATCGACCCATACGTTGGCATCCACCATTATTTTGAGGGGAGCCCCGCTCACAGGATCATCCCCTTTTGGCGATAGCGCTCGTCCATGGCTTCGGAATAGATTGTGTCCCAATCGCGATCGTCGGATACGGGCGACGTAGCGATGTCCAGGTCCGCGTAAAGCTGATCCGCCGCCGCCCATGATGCGGCGAACGGAGTATCGGGCGCGACGGTCTGTTGCCGGCCATCAACGGCAGACAGCACTTCCTCACACTGTCCACCACCCTGCGCGACCTTGGCCACGACCTTTTTGATGAGCTCGGGCAGTGACCTGCCCGAAAGCTGCAGCGCTTCCTCGGCGCGCTCTTTAACCGAGCGATCTACGCGAACATTCACCTGCACCATGCTGCCAACAGCGCCCACGTTGATCCCGCTCCCTTCAATTGCTAGCGTCGCTAGCAACACTATATAGAGAGGATAGCAAATGGTCAAATGTAAAAGGCCTGCGCCTGGACGACACCGATGCCGTCTGGGCGCAGGCCAGATAACGTGGGCGAACACGTCTGCTAACGCAGGTACGCCTTTGCGTTGCCCAGGCTGTAGGCAATCGTCGAGCCGTTGTGCAGCAGTGACGACGTCTGCGGGGTAATCGCGCCGGTAATACCCAATGCCAACAGCGCCGAGTTGGTGAGCATCACCTTAGAGTAGGAGCTCGTCAAACGATCAATGAGGCCCTGGCTCATGCGGCGCAAACGCACGATCGCGGCCAGATCCGTGTCGGTCAGGATGATATCGGCGACCTCCTTGGCGATGTCGCTTCCGCCACCCATTGCCAGCCCCACGTCGGCCAGGCCCAGCGCCGGCGAATCGTTGACGCCGTCGCCCACCATGGCAACGTGGCGCCCCTCGCCCTTAATGCGCTCCACATACGCGTACTTGTCCTCGGGCAGCAGCTCGGCCTTAAACTCGTCGACGCCCGCCTCTCGCGCAATGCGCTCGGCCGTGCGCTCGGAGTCGCCCGTGAGCATAACGACATGCTTAACGCCCAACGCGTGCAGGTCGGCGATGGCCTCACGGACCCCGGCCTTGAGCGGATCCTCGATGCCGAGCACGCCGACGACCTTCCCATCGACCGCCAGATACAGCGGCGACAGGCCCTGCATCTGGGACTCAATGCGCTCCTTAATGTCGGAATCGAGCTGCGCGCTCTCGTCCTCAAACACAAAGTGTGCCGAGCCGATAATCGCGCGACGCCCTTCGATGGACGAAGCAATACCATGCGCCACGATGTACTCGACCGCAGCATGGCGCTCGCGGTGCTCGAGCCCGCGCTCGCGGGCGGCGTTGACCACGGCACGCGCCACCGGATGCGGGAAATGCTCCTCCAGGCAGGCAGAAAGGCGCAGGACCTCGTCCTCGCTCCAGCCGTCGGTCGTCAGCACGCAAGCCAGGCGCGGCTGCGCCTCGGTGAGCGTGCCAGTCTTATCAAACACAATGGTGTCGGCCTTGGCAAACGACTCAAAGTACTTTGCGCCCTTGACCATGACGCCCATCTTGGCAGCATCGCTCATAGCGGTCATGACGGCGACGGAACCCGTGAGCTTGAGTGCGCACGAGTAGTCGACCATCAGCGCCGCCGAGGTCTTGATAAGGCTGCGCGTGGTGAGCGCAACCAGGCCCGCGAGCAGGAAGTTCCACGGGACGATCTTGTTGGCGAGGTCCTCCATATGCGACTGGCCCTCGGATTTGAGCGAGTCGGCCGTCTGCACGAGCGAGACGATCGAGCGCAGTTTGGTCTGCGCCGTGTTGGCGCGCACGCGCACCAAGATGCTGCCGTCTTCCACGACGGTACCGGCGAACACGTCGTCGCCTGCGCTACGCTCGACGGCCAGCGGCTCGCCGGTCAGGGTCGCCTGGTTGACCATAGCGCTCCCCCGCTCGACGACACCGTCGATGCAAATGGACATGCCAGTGCGCACGGCGACCAGATCGCCGGGCTCGAGCTCGGTCGCAGCAACGCTTACCTCGGTGTCGCCAACAACCTTTTGCGCCTTGTCGGGTACATCGAGCAGCGAGTTGATGAGCTCGTTTTCACTCATGGCGCGGGTGTAGTCCTCGAGCAGCTCGCCCACGTTGAGCAGGAACATTGTCTGGCCCGCGGTGTCGACATCACGCTTGACGAACGAAATGCCGATGGCCGAAGCGTCGAGCACGGGAACGGTCAGGCGCGGCTGCGCCAGCTCATGAAGGGCAGCGCGCAAAAATGCCATGTAACCGGCCACGACAAACACCGCACGCAGAGGCGTCGGCAAGAACCAGCGGCGCGCGTAGTGGGCGCCGACGAGTGTCGCCAGGTCCATAACGAGTTTGTGCTTGCGCGGCTCAAGCTGCATCACATAGCCCGACTTGGCATCGGCGATAGCTTGAGCATCGAGTGCGCCCAAGGCGTCGAGCACGCTCGCGCGACGTGGCTCGTCGTATTCGAGTGCCATCTGGCCGATGCGGCCGTAGACGCGCACCTTGTGCACGCCGTCGATGTCGCCGCCAAGCTTAAGAAGTGCATCGAGATCGCTCTCTGGCACAGGACCCGCCAATTGAAGACGGGTCCTGCCGGGGATCTCGCTAATAATCGAGAATCTCATAGTTTGTGCCTGGGAGCGTTACTCGGCTGCCTCGTCAGCAGCGGCCTCGCTCTGGGTGATGTAGGCCGCCTCGGCAACCATGTCGTCGACATTAGCCTTGGCCTGCTCGACCATGTCCTGGTAGCCGTTCTTGATGCGCATGCCGCACGCGATACCCTGCACGCAGGCGTTCTTTACCGGAGCGCTGGTGAGCAGCTTGATGCCAGCCGTACCAAGCAGAAAACCGCCACCAACAAGCAGGGTGTTGAACGTGGACTTCTTCATGATGTCTCTCCCTTTTGCCGCATTGGACGCGGCATGGTGCCTCAGCACCCGAGTAAACAAGTTTGCTCGAGCACGCTTTTGAAATATCTCAATTTTATCTAACTATCTAGGTCAGCCATGGCTAACCTTTTGAAAATTAACGATGCGGAGTAACCGATTGTCAATGTGACAAAGGGACTGTCCCTTTGCCCCTTCTTACAACTGCCAGGCAGCTGCTTCCTTTTGCAGCGCCACCATGCGGGCGAATTCTCCACCTGCCGCCTTGAGCTGCGCCGGAGTGCCCTGCTCGGCAACCACACCATCCTTGAGTACAACGATTTTGTCGGCATTTTCCACCGTACGCATACGGTGGGCAATAACGATAACCGTCTTACCTGCGAGCAGGCGGGAAAGCGCCTGCTGCACCACGGTCTCGTTCTCCACATCCAAACTCGCCGTCGCCTCGTCCAGCAACACGATCGGCGCGTCTTTGAGCAGCGCACGGGCGATAGAGATGCGCTGGCGCTCACCGCCGGACAGCTTGGAACCGTTCTCGCCGATCATGGTGTCATAGCCCTGCGGCATGCGGCTCACAAACTCGTCGCAGTTGGCGGCACGCGCGGCAGCAAGCACTTCCTCATCGGTGGCATCGCGACGACCAAGACGGATGTTTCCCATCACCGTGTCGTCAAAGAGCAGCACGTCTTGGAACACAATGGCGTAGTCGCGCAGCAGCACCTCGGGATCCACGCTCGCAACATCCACGCCACCCACGGTGACCGTGCCTTCGGTGGCATCCCAAAAGCGTGCGGCCAGGCGGCTCACCGTAGACTTACCGGAGCCCGAAGGACCGACCAGTGCCGTGACCTCGCCTTCCTTGGCGGTAAAGCTCACATCGGTAAGAACTTTCTCGCCGGCGCGGCCGTCCTCGCCCGCACCATAGCCAAATGCCACGTGATTGAACACCACATCGTGGCCTACGGGCTCAAATTTCTCGTTGCCCCGCGCCACGGGCTCTTCCATGATGGAACGCATGCGCTTGGCCGACGACTCGGCGGCAAACAGCTCGGACATCAGCATCAGCGCCTGATCAAAGGGCGCATAGATGCGGCTCACCATAAGCAGGAAGGCAAACATCATCAAAAAGTCGACCTGGCCGGAGGCGACCATCGCAGCGCCCGTGACCAACGTGGTGGCAATGCCCAGACGCAGGATAGCAAAGGCGGAGTTAACCAAAAGCCCATTGGCGAGCTCGCCTTTGGTGGTCTCGCGCTCCTCGGCATCGATCACGGCGTTGAGTCCCTCAAGATAATGAGCCTCCTGGTTGGTGGCGCGGATCTCGCGAACGCAGTCGAGCGTCTCCTGGATCGCCTCGGTAACCTTGACCTTCTCGGCACGCACATGGTCGAACACCGGGGTCATGGGGCCGCGTGTTAGATACAGCACGGCAAAGGCCACGGGAACGCTCCAAAACGCCGCGATTGCCAGCTGCCAGCAAAAGAACAGCGACGCCACGAACACAATGGCGCTTGCGATGATGGCACCCCAAAGCTCTCCCAGCACGTGGCTGTAGGCGTGCTCCATGGCCTGGACGTCACCCATGATGGTCTCGGTTAAATCGGCCAGATCACGACGCCCAAAAAACGACAGCGGCAGTTTGCGCAAGCGCTCGGCAATCTCCATACGCTGCTTGCCGCACTCCTCGTAAAAGATGCAGTAGGTGTAGTAATACTGCTGCCAGTTAGAGGCAAAGAGCAACACAAAAAAGATCAGGAGGCCGCCCACGATCGGCAGGGCATCCGGCAGGTCAGCCCCGCTGGCGAGATGCTCGACAAAGCCGGCCATAACCAGGAATAAAAAGCCCATGCCGGCCATGGTAATAAGATTGGTGAGCGTGGTCCAGAAAATGCCGCGTTTTACGCCGGCGACGCCTTTATCGGATAGGAAATACTTCTTTTGGAATGAGGCGAACATTTAGGCCTCGCCTCCCTTCGTGACGGCGGCATCTGCGGCGGCAGTGATCTTCCAGCTCGCGGCCTGTTCGTATTCGGCCCACATCTTGGCATACAGACCCTCTTGGGACAGCAACTCGGCATGGGTGCCGGCCTCCTGCACGCTACCCTGATTGAGCACCACGATCTTGTCGGCCCCCACTACAGTCGAAAGCCGGTGCGCGATCATAATGACTGTGCGACCCGCCGCCAGCTTGCTAAAGGCACGCTGGATGAGCGCCTCGTTCTCGGGGTCGGCAAACGCCGTGGCCTCATCGAGCACCACGATAGGCGCGTCTTTAAGGATCGCGCGGGCGAGTGCCACGCGCTGGACCTCGCCGCCCGAAAGATATGCTCCGCCGGCACCGAGCATGGTATTGATGCCCTGTGGAAGCTTGGCCACAATGTCGTCGCACTGAGCTGCGGAGAGGGCCGCACGCACTTCGTCGTCAGTGGCCGTAGGCTTGGAAGCGCGCACGTTATCGGCAAGTGTTTGCCGGAACAGCTGGTTGGTCTGGAACACGAAGGCGACCTGGTCCATGAGCTCGTGCGGATCCATATCGCGAACGTCTACGCCGCCCACGAGCACGCGACCCGAACAAACATCCCAAAAACGCGGGATCAGGCTTGCGCAGGTTGACTTACCGCCGCCCGAGGGACCAACCAACGCAAGGGTGCTGCCTGCGGGAACGCTAAAGCTCACATGATCGACGGCAGGCGCTTCGGCACCCTCGTAGGTAAAGCTCACGTCCTCAAAGCGCACATCGCTGCCAACAGGGTGCTTGGGCTGGGCAGGTACGGAGAGCTGTTTGGAATCCATAACGCTTCGGATGCGCGCCAGCGAATCGGCACTCATCTGAGACGCCTCGCCCACAAACATAAGCTTGGTCATGGCCGTCGGTACCACGGCCGAAAATAACGCGTAAAACGTGAAGTTGGCCATAAAATGCGCGAAGTCCGTCTCGCCCGGCGCCAACAGTAACGCCACGGGCAACAGGAATGTCACAAGACCATTGAGCGCGGTAAGGTTGAGTACCTGCGGACCTCGGCAAAACGTGCCCGCATAGCTTTGCGCCATGTCGGCGTATTCGGCGATCGCGTCGTGGAACGCCTTAAAGGAATAGACCGTCTGCTGAAACACCTTGACCACGGGAATGCCGCGTACGTATTCGGTACCGGTCTTGTTCATCTTGACCAGCGCGCCCATGTAGGCCTTCATGAACTCGGCGCCCTTGCCGCTCATCATGGTGGCCATGGCGCCAAGCGAAACGGCGACCGAGATAAGGCATGCCGCGCCCAAGCGCCAATCGAGGGCGAAAAGCAGCACGAGCAGACCTGCGACCATGGCGGTGGCGCCGGCGATATCGGGTAGCATGTGCGCGAGCAGGGTCTCGGTGGAGGCGGCGCATCCGTCTACGATACGGCGCAGCTCACCGGTGGCGTGTGTGTCAAAGTAGCCAAGCGGCAGCTTAAGCAGGTGCTCGCTCGTAGTCTTGCGAATATTGGACGCGCAGCGAAACGCAGACAGGTGCGTGCACATGAGCCCCACGAAATAGACCACGATGCTTGCCAGCGCAAACCCCACGGCCCACCAGCCATACGTCGCGATGCCGCAGGCTTCGCTCCAGTTAGGCGCCACGGCGATCAGATCGCGCGCGACAAGCCAAATGCACACGAACGGGCCAAAGCTCAGCAGCTGCGAGAGCGCCGAGAGAGCCATGCCCAAATACGTTAGGAATTTGCGGTCGCCGGCATATGCAAGCAGCTCGCCGATACCGCCGCCTTCCCTTTTTGACCCCTTTGCCATGAGATTCCCTTCTAACGGCTTGAGAGTTAACCGTAATGAACTTATCATTGATGTGTTAGCCATGGCTCACAATCGAGCCAGGCGTGGACGTTTCTGCAAAGGAAAGGGACGCTTTTGCAAATACGGCGGGCAGCGACCGACATAACCGAGCTCTACGCACCGCAGTTTGAACAGTTTGGCCTGGAGCTTACCGGCAAGGGCGCCGTCTTTACCGGCGAGGTGGCAAACGACCGGGCGCACGGCCGCGCATGGATCATGCCCCTCTCCCCCACCTGCATCGTCATGGAGCATTTCATTACCCCGACGCACGATATGTACCTGGCCGAATACACACCCGAACCGTACGCATGCGTGAGCGAAGTCAGCGCGCCCACGCTCATATGCATGCCCGAAGTCGGCATAACGCCTGCGAACCTCAAGCCGCTGCATGGGCCGTGGCCGAACAGCGCGGTCTGCAGCTTTGTCCAAGACAGCTGCGGCGAGGAGCTAAGCCCGCTGTTTGCAGGGCAGCTCTACCACTCGCGCTCGGTCCTCTTTTTGCCCGGTTATTTTGACGAGTTGGAGCATCGCTATCCCGCCGAGTTCGCGGGAGTCTTTGAGGCGTTTGCCGAGTCGTGGCACGAGGAGGCAGTATCTGCCATCTGCCACACGCTGCGCAAAATTAACGAGGACCGCGCCCACGCCGTAGGCGGACATGTCTATATGCAGGGCATTGTGGAGGCCATGGTCGCCGAGCTTGCATGCTCACGCGCAGCCCACAAGCGGGCGCAGCAGGCGGCAGGCACACGCGTCAGCGTGACCATTGCCGAGGAAGCGACGGCGATGATTGAGTGCGCGCTCGACAAAGGCAGGCGTGTGGGTGTCAACGAAGTGGCCGAAAGGCTCTACACAAGCCGCTCCAAACTATGCGCCACCTTTAAGGCCCAAACTGGCGAATCCCTGGGCGCCTACATTCGCAGACGCCGTATGGAGCGAGCACAGGACCTTTTGGCCGATAGCTCGCTCACGATAGCGCAGGTGGCAGAGCGTCTAGGCTACCCTCAGCAGGCCGCCTTCGCCCAAGCCTTCAAGCAACACACCGGCACCACCCCCACCGCCTGGCGCTCCCAGCATCAATAAAGAGGCGACAAAGGGACGGCCCATAAGTCCCACAAGCAGGGAAGACCATTTGCAATGTGACAAAGGGACTGCCCCTTTGTCACCCGCACAAAAATGGGCGCGCCAACGGCGCGCCCATTCACTCTATTCCATTCAGCCCGCCTGACCCGAACGGCCGAGTCGTCACGGAACCGAGGGGCCGGGCGCAGGGCCTTGCCTCTCAATGAGTTCCGCACGAACAGGAGGCGCCAGTGGCGCCTCCGTCGTGAGTCAGGACTGTCCGAAATTGAGAGGCAAGGCCCTGCGCCCGGCCCCTCGGTTCCCGTTTACGAGAGCGACGTTCTCAGCAACTCGTTGAAGAGCTTCGGGTTGCCCTTGCCGCGGCTCGCTTTCATGCACTGGCCCACCAAAAAGCCGATGACCTTCTGGTTGCCGTCACGATACTGCTGCGCCTGATCGGCACAGTTTGCCAGCACCTCGTCCACGATCGGCTGCAGCGCGCCGGCATCGCTCACCTGACGCATGCCGCGCTCGTCGACGATCTTGTTGGGATCGTCACCGGTCTGGGCCATAGCCTCAAAGACCTCGTGCGCCTGGTTGGAGCTGATGGCATCGGTCGCCAGCAGCTTGGCAAGGGCTGCCACCTGAGTCGGCGCGATGCCGGATTCGGCGAGCGACACGCCCGCGCCCTTAAGGTAGGCGATCATCTCGTTGACCAGCAGGTTAGCGACCGTCTGGGCCTCCTTGCCAGCCATACCGGCAGCGGCGGCCTCAAAAAACTCGGCAAACTCGGGGTCGCCGGCGATTTGCTCGGCATCGGCCGCCTTAATGCCAAAGTCGGCCTCAAAGCGGGCGCGCTTGGCATCGGGCAGCTCGGGGATCTCGCCACGGCAGCGGTCGATAAACTCATCGTCCAGATCGAACGGTGCCAGATCGGGGTCGGGGAACAGACGATAGTCGTCTGCCGTTTCCTTCACACGCATGACAACGGTGCGCTTGCGGCTAGGCTCCCAGTGGCGGGTCTCCTGGTAGATAATGCCGCCCTCCTCGAGCACCTCGGCCTGGCGGCAGATCTCGTAGGCAAGGCCGTCGTGCAGGCTCTTAAACGAGTTGAGGTTCTTAAGCTCGGTCTTGGTGCCCAGCTTGGTCTCGCCGCGGCGGCGCAGGCTCACGTTGCCGTCGCAGCGCATGGAACCCTTCTCCATGGAGCAGTCGGAAATACCCAGCGTCACAAAGATGCGACGGAGCTTTTCCATAAACAGGCGCGCCTCCTCGGGTGTGCGCAGATCGGGCTCAGTCACGAGCTCAATCAAAGGCGTGCCGCAGCGGTTGTAGTCGACGAGCGACTCGGCCGCGGCGGTAATGCGGCCCTCGGCGCCGCCCACGTGGACCATCTTAGCGGCGTCCTCCTCCATGTGGATGCGCAGGATGCGGATGGGCACCGTGTAGGAACCGTCCTCGCGGCGCTCGGGCATCTGCAGGTTGGACGCGTCGTAGCTGGCCAGATGGCCGGCACGCTGGTTGCCCTCGCGCATGGTCGACGTCATGGACGTGGACAGACCCTCGGCGTTGGCCGAAGCGCTCGCCAGGCTCTGGGCCTCGGCCTCGCCAAACGCGCAGTCGGGGCGCTCGGCGGCACCGCGACCGGTCACGTCCAGGTCCAGGTGACCGTACATGGCAAAAGCGACCGGGCCCTGCGTGGTTTGGAAGTTCTTGGCCATGTCGGGGTAGAAGTAGTGCTTGCGATAGAACATCGAGTGGCGCTGGATCTCGCAGTTGGTGGCGAGGCCGGCCTTGACAATGCTCTCGATAGCGCGCTTGTTGGGCACCGGCAGGGCGCCGGGCAGGCCCAGACACACCGGGCACACGTTGGCGTTGGGCTCGTCATCGTGGCTGAGCTTGCAGTTGCAGAACATCTTGGTATCGAGTGCGGTGAGCTCGGTATGGATCTCCAGGCCGATCACGGCCTCCCAATCCTGCAGGACCTCGGAAAGCTCCTTCATTACAGCTCGCCCCCCTTCCCGGCAAAATCGGGCGCGACGGAAAGCGCGGGCGCACCCGTGGCGGCATCGACAAAGCCGCGCTCCAGGGCGCGGGCAAATGTGAGCAGCTGACGGTCCTTAAAGGCCGGACCAACCAGCTGGGCAGAAACGGGCAGCTTGCTGTCCTCGCCCAGGCCCAGCGGCACCGAGATACCGCCGTTTCCGCAAATGTTGAGCGAGATGGTGTACAGGTCGGAGAGATACATCTGCGTGGGGTCGCTGATCTCGCCAAACTTAAAGGCCGTGCGCGGCGAGGCGGGCATGAGGATGGTGTCCACCTTGGCATACGCGGCGTCGTAGTCCCGTGTGATGAGCGTGCGGGCCTTTTGTGCAGCGTAGTAATACTTGTCGTACACGCCCGAGCTCAGCAGGTAGGCGCCGAGCATCTGACGGCGCTTGGCCTCGGCACCAAAGCCGTGGGCGCGGCTGAGCGAGCTCTGGTCGGAAAGGTTGGCGCAGCCCTCCTCCTGATAGCCGTAGCGAATGCCGTCGAAACGGGCCAGGTTGGAGAACGCCTCGGCCGGGCCGATGACGTAGTAGGCGGCGATGGCGGCGTCCAGGTGCGGCAGGTCGACCTCGACCAGCTCGGCGCCCTGGTTCTGCAGCTCCTGGGCGGCGCGCTGAACAGCAGCCTTGACCTCGGGCGTCAGGCCCTCGGCCTCCATAAACGCAGGGATAATGCCCACGCGCTTGTCCTCGATGCAGTCGTTGAGATGCTCGGTAAAGTCGACGGCGCAATCCTGGCTGGTGCAGTCGTACGGATCGTGGCCCGCGCCGGTAAGCGCGTTCATGGCCAGCGCGACGTCCTCGACCGTGCGGCCAAAGGGGCCAACCTGGTCCAGCGACGAGCCAAAGGCAACCACGCCGTAACGGCTCACGGCGCCATACGTGGGCTTAAAGCCCACCACGCCGCACAGCGACGCCGGCTGGCGAATGGAGCCGCCGGTGTCCGAGCCCAGCGAGAGCGCGACCTCGCCCGCGGCGACGGCGGCAGCGGAGCCGCCCGAGGAGCCGCCAGGCACGCGCTCGGTATCCCAGGGGTTGTTGGTGCGGTGGAACGCCGAGCTCTCGGTAGAGCTGCCAAAGGCAAACTCGTCCATGTTGGCCTTGCCCATGGGCAGGCAGCCAGCATCGAGCATGCGCTGGACGCAGGTGGCGGTGTAGACGCTCTGGTAGTTCTCGAGCATGCGGGAAGCACAGGTGGTACGCGTGCCCACGAGGTTCATGTTGTCCTTAATGGCCAGCGGCACGCCCGCAAGCGGGGGCAGGGCCTCGCCGGCAGCGCGACGGGCGTCGATTTTGGCAGCAGCCTCAAGCGCGAGCTCGGGCGCCACCTGCAGAAATGCTTGGACTCCGCCCTCGCGCGCCTCGATGGCCTCGAGCGAGGCCTGCGCGACCTCGGTAGCAGAGAAATCGCCGGCGGCAACGTGCTCGGCCAGCTGCGCGGCCGTGAATCGATCGAGATTGAGCTTCATTACTCGCTCTCCCCCTCTCCCAAAATGGACGGCACGCGGAAGTAGCGGTCGCGCGCGCTGCCGGCGTTTTCGAGCGCCACGTCGAGCGGCAGGTCGCGCTCGGGCTCGCGCAGGTCATCGCCCATCACATTGGAAAGGCTTCCGATGGGATGGAACGTGGGCTCCACGTCGGGCAAGTCATATTGCAAGACGGGCTCGAGCATCTGGACGGCGTCGTTCATGTAGGACGTCATCTGGGTGAGCTCGTCATCGGTCAGTGCGATCTTTGCGTACTCGGCGATGCCGCGCACGTCTTTCTCGCTGAGTGCCATAGGCGCTCCCTTCCGCATAACAGATAAACCGCTCTAGTATACAAGGCAACGCCGCTTGGAGCAGGCGCTTTACCCAAATGCAGCGAAAACGTAACGTGGGCGGCGGGCTGGCAGGCGGCGGGCTGGCGGTTCTGCAGCAAAACCGCACCGCCCATAGCGAAAACCGTCTCGCCCGCAACGATAACCATCACAACATTCGACGCTTTTCGTCATAATCGCGATTTTCATCGAATGTTGTGATGGTTTGGAAGCCCCCGACCACCACAAAGGTACCTGTCCCCATTGTGGTGGTTCTGAACGATGTCTTATGCCGAGGCCTTGGCCTTGCGGCGCTTGCGAACCGCGTGGATCACGATGTCCAGCAGCAACAGCACAATGGCTACGACCACGATGAGCACGGCAAACTCGCGCTTGCCCCAGTGACGACCGGCCAGCGACTTTTGTTTGTCGACGTCCTTCTTGTTGTACTTGGTGCGCACGCAATGCACCAGCAGGCGATGGTCGTTCACGCCGTAGGGCGTGCAGGTGACGAGCGTCACCTTGTCGGCGCCGGGCTCGATGGTCAGCGACTCCATCTCCTCGGGCAGCACCACCTCGGAGTCCACCATCTTGTAGGCGAGCGTCTTGTTCATGGTGTGCAGCAGCACCAGGTCGCCGGGCTCCAGCGAGTGGATATCGTCGAACATGCTCAGGTTGCGCATGCCCGAGTGCGCGGTGAGCACGCAATGCGTCGAGGTGCCGCCCACCGGCAGGCTCGTGCCCTCCAGGTGGCCGACGCCCGCCATAAGGACTTCTTCGCTCGTGCCGTGGTAGATGGGCATACTCACGTCGATGGAGGGAATCTCGACCCAGCTCATCATGGGGTCGCGGTCAAAGATAAGCTGCTGAGCATAGGGCTCGATCTGGTCAGCGGGAAGCTCGGTGGCCTCGCCCGCCAGCTGCTCGTTAAAGGAGCGCGCTTGGAGCAGGATGCGCTCGCGCTCCTCGGCAGATAGCGCGTCCACGGTGCTGGACACGGTGCTGATCTGGTTGAACACGCCCGAGGCCTCGAGCCGGTCCAAGATCCACGGCCAAGTCATAAGGCCCACGCCAATAAGGATGATGACGATGGTGATGAGCCGGTCGGCCCAGCGCGGCAGTCGCTTGCGGCGGCGCTTGGGCTTTGGTTGAGGCTTGGGCTGAGGGCTTGAGCCGCCGTTGGCCGCGGCGTTATTGCTCTTCATATGTTTGGCGCCCTGCACCATCGCCGGTCACTCCTCTACAACTCAAGTTGTCTAAACAAATAATAGCCGATTAGCGAGCTCAAACGCCTGGCAACGCAGCTAGGACCGAAACGCCGCCTACGGTTCGAATTCTTAGAAACCCTCTACAGCGCTTCTTGCCATGGATATTCCTTTCCAAACATGCGATCGACTTCGAGCTGAATTCGCTCATCGTCGATTGCCGCCAAAGATAGCGCAAGCGAAATGTTGTCGACACGGGAGGAGTCGGCAAACACGGGCGCGTAGCGCCACACTTGGATCATCGCCGTTTCGTTATCCGGCAACTCCCCGTCTGCGACTTCGAGGTCGCTCAGTTGACGCCATGCACTCCTTAAGACGGCCTTTTGTTCCATGCCCGGCGCAGCGAGCATCGAACGCTCAGCGAGCGCCGTCTCCCCGGCGTCAACAAGATAGTCGATCTGCGGGGTCTTCCTTGCAAAAAAGACCTTCGAGACAGGCGAGGAGAGCTCTGCCATGTGCTCACTGAGCAGAAGATCAACGGCAACAGGGAACACGAAGACACGTCGCTCGCGACGCTCGCGTCTCGCGAGCCCCCTGTCAACAAGCTCGGTTATGGCCTCACTCGCGCGGCTTGCCGAGATCCCAAGCGCACGACAAAGGTCATAGGGACGATATGGCTCCTGGGCTGCTCCCCAGATTGCGGCAGCCTGCGCGTTGGGTGACATCTTGGTCGCGTGATTGCGAAACCGGACACTGCCCCTCTCCGTACAGGCCGTGCCCATAAATGGAAGAAAAGCCTGTCTGCCGGGGCAAACAAACGGAATCCCTTGTGCGACCAATGCTTTGCGCTGACGTGCATCGGCATCAGGAAACGAAACGACAACAGGAGTCTCCGCACGCAAGGCTAGCTGACTATAGACCCTCTTAGCCTCGGGAAGCCCGACGCCAGTAGGCAAACTTGCAAGCAAAAACGAAAAACCGTTTGCGTCAACAGCGCGGACCTCAATCGCCCGCAGATACAGCGGCAAGCGTGCGGATCCAGGCCAAGTTCTGGCCTTGGCGGAGAGGCCTAGTGCTTCTTGTAAGTAGATTAGCGCTTCGTTCATTTCCATTATTTTCGTTCGATTCCAGTTTATATTGGAATTATACATAATTTTCGGAATTAACGAGATTCCGTTCGCGCCTAAGCCCATATTTGCGTTTTCAAAATGTCCCGAATCGGCGGGGCGATTCGGGATACAATGTCAATAGAAAACGACGCACCCCGCGTAAGTGTATGAGAGCGCGGGCGGCCTAGTTTTCAGCTTTAGTTAAATGCCCGGGCTCCGAACCCCGGGCATTCTTATTTGCGCTTGTTGCGGCGCAAATGCCTTCTACCGTCCGCACCGCGCGTGCGCCTACGGACCTTAAACCGAACTTCATACGAGTCAAGAAACGCGATGACGAACGAGCCCACCGCCGCGAGGGCGGCGAGCGCGTTAAGGAATTTCAGCATATGGTGACCTCCGATCGAGTCGTCGGCCGCCCGCGCACGGGATGCGTCGCAAGGCCATTTTACTGCGAATGCATGCACCCACAGCTGGTAAACGCGATTTTGACAAACATTTGTTCGATAGTCACAAACACGGTTCCTCGTCCGGCGGAGCCTGGCCGCATTGTCCGGGTTTGCCCGACGTGTTTGCGTTTTCAAAATGTCCCGGATCGGCTGGGCGATTCGGGATACTATGTCAATAGAAAACGATGCACCCCGCGTAAATATACGAGAGCGCGGGCGGCCTAGTTTTCTGGTTTTGTTAAATGCCCGGGCCTCTAACCCCGGGCATTTTAATTTGCACGCGCGGCGCAAATGCCTTCTACCGTCCGCACCGCGCGTGCGCCTACGGACCTTAAACCGAACCTCATACGAGTCAAGAAACGCGATGACGAACGTACCCGCATCGGACGGTAGAGGCTGGCTGCGTTATCCCAAAAAACGGGGCAGACTCCAGCGCGGAGTCTGCCCCGAAAAGAAAATGGCGAAGCAAGAACGTGGATGGACGAGAAAAGTGTCCGCAAGTCTCATGGCCATCACATCCCACCTGCCAAAGGGATGGGTGAGTGAGCGCTACTCCTGCTCGGACTCCTCAGCCTGCTTACGGCTGCGGATGAGGTGCGCCACACCGATGCACAGCACCGCGCCACCAGCGATCCAAGTGAAGGTCACACCGTTGAGGCCGGTGAGGGGAAGGCCAACCTGCTTGGTATCACCAACGGTGATGTTGAAGGTGCCATCATCGGTGTTAATAAGGGTGCCTTCTTTGAAATCAAGCTTGTTATCGCCAACCTTTCCGGCACTTGTATCGTTGAGACCGGCGATAATCTTGTCGCCCTGGTTCTTAGGATCAAGCGTGCCAGCGAGCCCAGTAAGGCCGGCACCCGGATCATCGGCGGTCATGGTCGGCTTGATCTCGAAGGTGAAGGGGTCGACCGCAGTGTAACCAGAGGGGGCAGAAGTCTCCTTGACGGTGTAGACACCGGCATCGAGACCGGTAAGCGTAATGACGCCCTGCCTGTTCGTTGAAAGAACAACCTCGGTGTCACTCAATGTGCCGTCATTCTTGACATATTTACCGTCTTTGCTACTCTCGTCTCCTTGGGTCGTAATGGTGAACTGGGCATTTTCAAGTGCCTTCTCGGTACCCAAATCGACCTTGTTGATCTTGAGACCGTAGGTATAGTCCTTGACCGTGTCAGGGACGGTCTGACCTCGTGTCGAAGTCATAGGGTTGTTGGAGTAGTGAAGCGTTACGGTGTTGAGGTTGCCCTCTTTGCTGTTATTCAAGCCAACAACGGCACTATCATTAATCCGTGCAGTATAGGAAACGACGATGCAGGAGTCCTTGGTGACGCCAGCGACGTTCTTCAGGTTATCGCAGGTCCACGTCGTCGTCTTGCTGCCATCGGCGGCAGCCTTGGCGGTCGACGGCGTGAAATAATTGGTGATATCCGTGACCTTCGCGTGATTGAGATCGGCCTTCGCGGCATCCTTGTTCGCATACAGGTAGACCTTGGCGGCGCCCTGCAGCGTCAGGCCCTTGGAGATCTGGTCGGAGAACTGATAGTAATATGTGTTGTACTTGTCGAAGTTCTCGGCGACGGTGCCGTAGAGGTTGTACGTCACGTCCTGGCCGATTTGGGAGTCGGCGGCATCGCACTCTTTGTTATCGGCATCGCTCACGATCTTCTTCTCGACGGTGGGGATTCCCGTTTTCTCGGTTACTTTAACGGGTGTGTCACCCACGACAGTGAAGATGGGGGACGTGCCTGCCTCGCCCTCTCCGATGGTGTCAGCTTTGGTCACAAAGAGCCAGTAACCGTGCTCAAGACCGGAAACGGTTTTGTTGTTCGTAGTAGCGCGTGTGGCAAGACCGTCTACGGCGTCAGCAATCTTGTACGCAGCGGAATCAGGCGCCACGCAGGTCGTAGCATCGGTTCCCTTTACCTCATTCGTGATCCAGTCCGCGGCGTCCTGGGCGGTCGTTCCCGTATAGGACTTGTCCTCTGCGTTGATGACGCCCTCGACAGCATTCTGCACCTCTGTGTTTACCCACGCGATGTTGCTGACTTTCCCACCGTCAACATCGGCCTTAAAGATCTGATAGCCCTCGAACTCGGTAGTGTTGCCCTTAACGTTCGTGATGGTCACCGAGCCATTCGCAGTCGCAGCACCCTCCGCAGCAAACGCCATGGTCACCGGGGCCATGACTCCGCCGAAGCTCAGCGCTGCTGTGAGGCCGGCGGTTACTGCCAGGCGTGCGATGTTCTTGCTCATGCTCATCTTCTTTTCCTCTGCTTTCTGCTTGATTCCCATTCGATCGGTCATCATCTGTCTGTGTCTTAGCATCTACTTCGCTACGTCTCGCCCCGCTCTCTGTGGGGCTGCCAGCTACTCTTTATGGCTGCCACCTCCCCGCTTGACCAGGAGCGCGGCCACGATGAGCGCGGCTCCGGCGACCGCTGCGGCGGCCGCGGCGTACATTGCCATATCGCCAGTCGAGGGCATAAAGCCTCCGGTGGTAGTGCTAGGGGGTGTGCCGGTGGGCGTGTTGATGAGCGACGCCTCCAGGCTGCCCGTCGACCCGTCCGCGCTGTCGGCGCGCAGGGGCGACTCGGCCGTGACGGTGAATTTGGGCTTGGCGGCGGCCACCTGGTCGACGTCCAGGCCCTCGGCCTTGACCGTCACGGAGCGCGCGCCCTCAAAGGCGGTGTAGCCCTTGGGCGCCTTGAGCTCGCGGACCTCCAGCTTGCCCGAGTCCACGCCCGAAACGGTCACGCGGCCGTCCTCGCCCGTGGTGACGGTGGCCTTGCCCTCCGCATCCCACGTGCCGTCGGCCGCTAGCGTACGACCGCGGTCGTCGGCGATGCTCAGGACCGCCCCGGCAAGCGGCTTGTCGCCGTCGCTGCCACGCTTGGTGAGTGCGAGATCCCAGGTGTAGGCGCACGCATCGTCGCTCGGCGTGCGGGTGAAGCCGGCATCGCCGGACTGGTCGGCAAAGGGAGAGCGCGGGTAGCGCAGGTACACCTCGTTGGGGTTGCCCTTCGCGATGCCATGGTTGCATGCGCTGTTGAGCGGCGCGTTGTACACGGCGACCACGCGGGCACCCGCGGTAAAGGCGTCGGCCCCGCCGAGCGCGGCGATGAGGTCGCCGGTGCGCACGGTGAAGGTCTTGCCGTCCGCCGCTGCCTTGGTGGCGCACTGGGCCGTGATGTCGGTCCAACCCTTCGCGGGCTCGGTGCCGGCGCGGCCGTCCTTGCCGGCTGAGACCGCGTCAAAGCCGCCGTCCGCGCCCGCTGCCACGTACACATGCATGCTCGCGGCGACCTTGGAGGGGTCGAGCCCCGCGCTCATGGTGTCGACGAACTGCACCGTATAGGTGTCGTAGGCCGTGAGGCCCGCCGGGACCGTGGCCGAGAGGCGCCAGTACAGGTCGTCGGCGACCGTGGCGTCGGCGGCCTTCTGCCAGGCGGCGGTGCCGTCCTCCAGCACGTGCTTGGCCACCTTGGGGGTCGCCGCCTTGGGCTTGACGGTGACGGCGCTGCCGCCGACCAGGGCCATGATCGGCGCGGTGCCGGCCTCGCCCTGGGCGATGGCGTCGTCCTTAGCGACGATGAGCCAGTAGCCGCAGGGCAGCTCGGCCGTCGTGCCCGCGTTAAGGGCCACGAGCTCGGCGTCAGAGCTCTGGAGGGAACGAGCGAGCTGTGCGCTCAGCGCGCTCGTAAGGTGGGAATCGGTGTTGAGCCACTCGGCAGCTTCCTGCGCGGTGGTCTGGGAATTGGGCATACCGGCGCTGTGCAGCACGGGCAACACGGCATCGCGCACGGCGTCGCTTGCCCAGGCAAGGTCGGTGGCGATCTTGGCGTCGCCACTGTCGTCGATAACGTTGGCGCTGAAGATCTGGTAGGCATCGTAGCTGCGCGCCACGGTGCCGCTCACCGTGATGGATCCGGTCGCGCTCGGCGCGGCCTGCGCGGATGCGGGGAACACAACCGCGCAGGTGCCGATCAGGAGGGCAAGCAGCGCAAACAAGATCGGGAAGGAGCAAACTTTCTTATTCACGACGCTCGCCTCCCTTCGCACTCGCCTTGCGACGAATGTGCATCCAGGCCGCAGCAGCGCAAAGCACCGCCGCGCCGGCAAGGTATGTCGGAGTGACGCCCGACATACCGGAAAGAGGCAGAGTGGTGGAGTAGGTGTTGGTGAAGGTGGAGGCGGGAATGGCGGTTGGGCCCGCGCCGGCGGATGGGACTTCGATGCCCCGCCCGTTCTCGCCCAGGGCGTTGCCCATGTCGTCCTTCATCTGGGTGACCGTGGTGGAGGTGATGAGGCCGGTGTACTTGCCGGCCCCATTCAGCTCAGCCTTCACCGTGACGGCAACCTGGTACTCGGCCTTGGAGTAGCGGAGCTTGTCGATGGCACCGGTGGTAGGCTCGACCTCCTTCACCGTGTAGGTGTAGGTCCTGGCGTAGTCACCCACCTCACCGGGGGCATCGGACAGGTGCGACTTGTTGAACGTCATGGCGCCAAAGGTCGCCGTGATGTTGTTGAGCTTGGCGGCGTCGGTCTCCTTTGCCTTTGGGGCAACAGAAATCTTGGGTGCTTCGGGCGCTTCGGGCATGGGGGCTTCGGCTGCATAGTCACCCGTAGCCACAATGCTGAACTCGAACGGCACATAGTTGTCGTCAGCATCCTTCGGCCAATCCGTATTGCGAACGGATTTGGTCACCGGGATCTTCACGGACGTAGCACTGCACTTGTCGGAGATGTACGTAGTGCCACTATCGATGCTCGGCTGCTTGTTCTCTTTCCACGTAATGGAGCCGTTTGTGCTGTCCACCGTGAACTTGTAGGTGTTCTTGTTCAGTTCGTAGCCAAACGGAGCCTGGGTCTCAACAAGCGTGTACGTGCCCGGCAGCAGGCCCTCGAGCTTGAACTTGCCAGGCGCGGTGTCGGTGTCTACCCACGTGGTATCGCTCGAAGTCGACTGGTCGCTCACCTGATCTCTCACGGTCCAGGACTGGTTAACGGCCGCACCATCGGCGTCATTAGTCTTGGTGAGTTTCCACTCAGAACCAGCCAAAGGAGTGTGTTTTGTGTCGCCCTCCCCCACCTTGGTCCAAGACACCGTACCGGTGATGATCTTGGTGTTGGGAATGGCACCTGTGGGGTTATTCTCGAACGGAACATTTTTGCCGTTCTCATCCACGTAACCCTGAACGTAGTTCGGCTTCTCGCCAGTATTGTTCATAGTGGCATAGTAGATGGTGTCTGACTTCTGGTAGCCAGCCGGCGCCGTCTCCTCTTTGATGTAATACGTGAAGTAGTTGGTATCGTTGGAATTGCCGATGTTTGCCTTCTGGTTCAGATAGTTGAACTGAAGCTTGCCATCACCCGAAGCGTAATCATTTGCGCCACCGTCAGTCACCGTCACGATAGCGTCCTTGCCCGCGACAGCATTCTCGACAGAACCATAGATAGCCCACGAGGAACCAGGAAGCGACGTGTTGCCGTTCGCCGAATCGACCTTGCTCCACGCAACGGCGGAGCCGTCGGGCGTATACGACCCAGACCACGGGAAGTTGTGACGCTCCTGATCCATATCGATGACGGAAGCCGAGTTACCCTCACCAAATGCTGCGGCAACCTTCGGGCTGTTCATTGAGAAATCGACGCCCACATAAACGCGGCCGTTGGTAGTCACATGGTCGTCGAAACTTCCGTTGGGAACGAGAATCGATCCGATCATAGCCGCCGCAGGATCGTCGTCAGTCCACTTGGCACCGGTGGCTGTGCCGCCGTATCCCCAGTCCGCGCGGTTTTCTCCCGCGATGCCGCCTCGAATGGTAAGGCTTTGCGTATCGACAAAGTTCCACATGATGGACTGGGAAGCCGTCGCGTATGCCTCGCCCAGCTCCTTGCCGGAATATTGAGTTTCGTAACCACGCGAAATCTCGGTACCGTTCCACCAAAAGCGCCAGCCATTGTGAAACTCAATATTCGAAGATCCGGTAACGTTCACAACAACCGAGGCGCCCTTGGGAATGCCCTCGAATGCGAAATCAACGCCACGATAATACTCGTTGTTGTATGTATTGCTCAGCTGAGAAGCATCGATGGTGAACACCTGCTGCATAGAGGTGTTGTCGCCCTTAAACGTGATAAGACGCTCGCTATTCTTGAATTGCTTACCATTGAGCGACGTATCGGCGCAGTCCGAATATATGGTCTTATACGACTCATCAAACACCAGGCCATAATTACAATCCGTCTTGTCGTACTTGTTGATTACGTAGTTGTTGTGATTGCTCGCGAAACCAACCTCGAGCGTGCCGGTATTTGCAAACGAGTTGAGCTGTTTCGATAGCTTCGAGAGGTACCCATCTTCACCGTTGTAGCTCGAATAATCGTTATTGTTGACATTAGTCAAATCAACAGTTTGATTGAACAGGTTGCTTTCCTGAGAGTTCTTGCCCTCGTACCAATTACCCTGCGTTGTCACCACGGATTGGCGTTCATTGTTATCGCGCCAGTATGTGATGGGGCCTGCGATCTGCGCAGTGTAGGCAAAGCCGGAAGGAGTCGCGCCCTCAGAAGATTTCTGCCGTCCGACCCAAGCGCCTTTCTTCCAAGCGCCAACGGTAGTCGTCTCCGGCGAGTCGCCGCTATAACCAACGCTCATCTTGGTGATCGCACTTTTAATTCCGGCCACCGCAAGCACGGTGCTGCCGGCGACAGGACGGAACTGGGAACCAAAACCAACGGTGCCAAAGCGGAAACCAGCACCAATTGATTGATAGGGCCAGCTCTCTTTGACTGGATTCATGGCAAGCTTGCCACGGACCAAGGTAAGGCCCTCCGCCTCAGCGGCATATGAGCCGGTGGGGGCGTTCCTCGCATCAAGATTACTAGTGTCGCTCGGCTTACCACCGATGTACATGTCGCGGCCGACGTAGGTGGCCACGCCGGGATCGGGGGTGGAGACATCGATATTCGTACCGATACCGATAGACGTGGGAACATAAATTCCCTTCTCCACGGTGGCCGTCGCTCTCGCTGAAGCCGCATTCGCACTCTGAGCCTGCTCAGCACTATTTGAAGAGCCAGCCTCGCCGCCATTGGTCTCGTCGCTATTCTGGTTTTCGGCATCTTCGCTGGTGTTATCTACAGCAGCGGACTCACTTGAGGAACCCCCCCCCATTACAGTTTCCTCGGTAGAAACCGTCTGGGCATCGTTGGCAATGGCCTGCGAGATCGGGGGCATGACGAGCGACAGTACCAGGCTCAAAACGGAGGCTCCGCACAAAACGCCTGCCAGTACACGGCGCGTCGCTTTATTACTCTGCTTAGATTTGTCCGAATTCGCTTTCATCGATGTCTCCTCCCCAAGAGACCGCGATCTTGCTCTTTCACCATCAAACGTATCTGCGCAATCTGTAATTGCGCTCGTTTAGTAATGCAATTATAACGATTGTTTAAACATCTGAGCAACAAAACCGACATTTTTGTAGCGAGTTCTCAATTCTCTTGACATTTGCTCAGATTTACCTTCGTTTATTCGCTATCTATTTTTTGTTTCTGCTGGTAATTTAGTTGCGTATTATTATTTAATGGCATTAGATTTATTTGCACAACATTTTGCTCAAGAGCAAACATCCTGTGAACGGTCGAAAATCAACCGTGAGCGGTAGGTCATTAACCGGAAGGAATATCCTACCAAACTGATGAGAATATCTTTAACCCATCGGTGGTTAGAAGCATGATGTTCAGACAACAATATTTGAATTTTCACATAGATTTTCGGTATCAATTCGCCCAAATCGCCTGAGGCCGCCACAAAGGCGCCTGCCCCCCTTGTGGCGGTTCTCCCCCTGCGCTACAGCAGATGCTCCTCGATAAAGATCGCGATGCCGTCTTCGTCGTTGCTGGCGCTTACAAAATCGGCGGCGGCGCGGGTGGCGTCGCTGCCGTTTGCCATGGCCACGCCCACGCCGGCGTCAGCCACCATGCAGGTGTCGTTGTCCGCATCGCCAAACACGCAGACGTCCTGGAGCTCCATGTCGTTGAGCTCCGCCACGCGCACGAGGCCGCGCGTCTTGGACACGCGCGGATCCATGAACTCGTAGAGCCGCTGCGTGGTTTGCAGAGCCGCCGCCTTAACAGTGTCATCGGCAAACGTCGACGCCCGCTCAATCACCCGCGGCATCACCTCGGGCGCCATGGTAAACATCACCTTGGGCTGCGGCTCGCGCAAAAACTCGGCAAAATCGACCACCTGGTAGGGCACACCGTCGACGAGCGACAGGTGCTCGACGCACGCGTTGCTCTCGGGCACGTAGAACACGCCGTCTCGGGGGCAGACGGGCGTTGCCGGAAGGTCCGCCATGTGCTTGCAGATGCGCGCGATGGTCTCGCCCGGCAGCGGATAGCTCAGCTCGTTGATGTCGTGTGCGCGGTCGATGACCTCGGCGCCGCCGCAGCCCACGAGCACGTCCACCAGGCCTTCGATGCCCCAGAGCTCGTACATGGCCTCGGTCGCGTGGGCGTCACGCCCGGTGCACAGGCCAAAGAGCACGCCGCGCTCGCGCAGGGCGCGGATCGCCGCCACGGTGCGCGGGGACACCGTGTGCCGGCTCGTGAGCAGCGTACCGTCGATATCGCAGAACACGGCTTTGATGTGGCTGAAGGTGGCGTCCATGGGGGCCTTTCTGGGTTGTGCGGCGGTGTGGGGTGTATTCGTGAACGGCGTACATGGTATACCAAGGCGCAGGTGCGGCCCGTCAAAGCAAAAACCACCACAAAGGTGCCTGGCTCCTTTGTGGTGGAAGTGACGTTTGCGGGCCAAACCATCACAACATTCGATGTTTTTCGGCAAAATCGCGATTTTCATCGAATGTTGTGATGGTTTCTTACCGCCTTGCGGCACGATCCAAGTGCCATCGACCAAACAGCAGCAGCGCCGTGGGAACCGCCGTCACGACCATGCCAGCCCCCACGAGCGTCTGTTGTACGCCAAATGTCGCCGCCAGCCACGGTGCAACCGCCAGAGGGGCCACGCCGGCGAACATGTTGCCAAAGCCCATGACCGAGTTGACGCGGCCGAGCTGCTCGAGCGGAGCCGTCGTTTGCACGATGGTGTTGTGGAGCGGGTTGACGACGCCCCAAGCTATGCCCAGGGCGATCTGGCCGACGAGGGCCACGCCCACGTACGGCGTCCCCACATAGAGCAGACTTCCCAGGCCCACGGACATAAGCGCCACAAGCAGCGTTTTAAGGTTGACCAGGTGCGGCGGCAAGCGGAGCGCGAGCACGGCACCCAGCACCGCGCCCACGCCCGAGGCCGACGAGAGCCAGCCCATCCACTCAACACCGACGTGTAGGACATCGCGATAGAAAAACGACTCAAGCGGATCGAAGGCTCCGTAGCCAAAGTTCGAAAGAAAAATGATGCAAAACAGCAGGGCGAGGACGCTGTTGGTGAAGACTGTCTTGATGCTGGTCGCGAAGGTGGTACGGGCGGACGTGCTAGGGTTGGAGCTTTGTCCCGCACGCACCCCTTCCTCTGCCGAATCGGCATCCGCATGCCCGGCGACATGACTGGTCTGCGGCCTAAAGCCCCAACCGACGACGAACGCCAGCACGGTAAAGAGCATCATGAGCACAAACACCGCGCGCGACGACGCAGCCGCCGCGACAAAGCCACCCAGCGTGGGGCCAACGATGATACTCACGTTTGAGAACATGGCGATGGCGGAGTTGATGTCTTTGAGCTCGACGGGATCATCGGTGAGGTAGGCCGGATAGGATGTGGCAATGGGCTGGGCGAATCCCATCGTAAAGCCCAGAAACACCGCGCCGAGCAGGACGATGCCGGTCGCGCTGCCAAAGGCGATGATTGCCGTGCCAGTTGCGAGCGTGCCCACAATGCTCAGCAAGAAATGGCGGCGCGGACCCCAGGCGTCGAGCACCGCGCCACCCGCAAAGGATCCCAGGATCACGAAAACGTTCATGAACAGGACGGCCAGCGATGTCGCCACGACTGAGGCATCGTCTGCATAGGTGAGCGTTCCGATGACGCCGATAAAATAACTGGTCTGAAACCCGGTGTAGATGAGAAAGCGCATCGCCACCAGGCGCTTGGCCTGCACGGACAGCGATGATTGAGGCTTTGAGAAAAGAGAGACGAGCATGGAGACTCCTTGTTTCATACGAATGCGGACGGCGGGCATTCGCCACCGTCTGTCAAATCAATCTATCCGCATGAAACATTAAGGACGCATCAGGACCCTTCTCTCCGTTTTTCGCCCGTCATGAACTACTTGGTAGATTGTAAGGCATGTCCCACACATCTACCAAAGCAAAAACCGCCACAAAGGTGCCTGGCCCCTTTGTGGTGGAAATGGCGTTTGCCCAGATAAAACCTGCCAAAATAAACCTGTCCCTTTTTGGCAGGTTTTAGGCCAGATGATCTTGGATCAGATCGCAGATGGCTCGGGCGTCGTTGATGTTGATGGCTCGGGTCGCAAAGCCGGCGTCGAAGGCCTGGCGTGCCAGGGCTTCATTGCAGGCAAGGGCCAGCGTGTGACCGTCGACCAGGTCGAGCGAGCTCTTGCCGCGCAGACGGTCGACACCGGAGCGCGCGACGACGATGTTGTCGAAGCCCTCGGTCTTGTAGCCCTCGATAATCACCACGTCGACATCGTTGTAGCGCGACAGCAGCTCGCGCGCGGGCATCTCGTCCTCCTCGCGCGTGTCGGCGTACTCCGCCCAGCGCGTGGCGCAGATGAGCCCCACGTGTTTGGATCCGGCCTGGTGATGGCGCCACGTATCCTTAGCGGGCACATCGATATCAAAGCCATGATGCCCATGATGCTTGAGCGAACCCACGCGCAGGCCGCGGCGAGTGAGCTCGGCAATGACCTTCTCGACGAGCGTGGTCTTGCCCGAGTTTTGGTAGCCGATAAACGCGATCGCGGGGACGGCCGGCGTCGGAGCTGCGGGCGCGACGGCGACAGGCGCGCTTGCGGGTGCGGCACCGTCAGCGGCCACGGCCTCAACAGCAGCGGCCTGACGCTCTGCACGATCCCACACGCCCGAGCGGCCGCCTTCCTTGTGCAACAGGCGAACGTCGACGATCTCCATGCCGCGATCGACGGCCTTGCACATGTCGTAGATGGTCAGACACGCGGCACTCGCGCCGGTCAGGGCCTCCATCTCGATACCCGTCTTGCCCGTCACGCCGGCCGTAACCAGTACGTGAAAGCCAACCTGTCCGTCCGTGCGCGCCGGCGCCCAGCCCTCGGGCATGTCCTCGGCCGGCGTCCCCGCCGGAGCGATGGGCGCAATGTCACACTTGCTCTTGGTAATGAGCAGCGGATGACACGTGGGGATGATATCGCTCGTGCGCTTGATGGCCATGATGCCCGCCACACGCGCGCAGGCAAGCACGTCGCCCTTTTTGGCGCGGTCCTGCAGCACCATGGCCTGCGTCTCGGGATGCATGAGGATGGTGCCCTCGGCGATGGCAATGCGATGAGTCTCGGCCTTGTCGGACACGTCGACCATGCGTACCTCGCCCTTGGCATCCACGTGCGTCAGCTCATCGCGACGGGCGTCGCGGGCGGGCTCGGTGGCAGCACTGGCAGTCGGCTGCGCGGGCACGGCGGCGTTGCCTGTATTCGCCGCAGCCGTGGCTTTGTGGGCAGACATCGCGGCCCTGCGAGCGGCCTTGGTGGCATCGGCGTACCTGCTCTTGGCCATATGATCATCCTCCGATTTGGGACATAAATCGTTGCGTGCCCTCAATTATCGCGTGTTCCTGCGGTTTGTGGGCCACGGCATCGCGCCAAATCGAAAGTACCTGCATATCATCACCACGGCGCAGGGCATCGCGCACCGAATACTCGGCATCGCTGAACAGGCACGGACGCACGCTGCCATCGGCCGTCAGGCGCAGACGGTTGCAATTCGCGCAAAAATGGTTGGACATGGCGCTAATGAAGCCGACCGTTCCCGCCGCGCCCGGAAAGTGCCAGTAGCGCGCAGGGCCCGCGCCGGCAGGAGCGTCGTTGATGTCGAGCGGCTCGAGCTCGCCCAATCCCGTCGCGGCGGCCCCGGCATTGATGCGCGCCCGCAGCTCGTCACTCGGCACGGTGTCGCTCGCATCCCACAGCGCCGGATTGAGCGCGGGCGCATGCGGGTCCACAGCGCAATGCGAGCTCGTGTGCTCGTCGCCAATAGGCATGTATTCGATAAAGCGCAGGTGAATGGGACGGTCGATAGTCAGACGCGCGAGAGCCGCCACATCCTGGTTGAGTCGGCGCACCACAACGCAGTTGACCTTAACGGGCTCAAAGCCCCAAGCCAGCGCCGCGTCGATGCCAGCCATGGTCTGCTCGAGTCGACCCAGGCGCGTGATCTTTCCAAAAAGCGTAGGGTCGAGCGTGTCGAGCGAGATGTTGACGCGGTTAAGCCCCGCGTCTTTGAGCTGCGGCGCCAGCTTGGGCAGCAAGGCGCCGTTGGTGGTAAGCGAGATGTCCTCGATCTGCGGGATCGCGCGGATGTCGCGAATAAGCGGGATGATACGGCGGCTGACCAGCGGCTCGCCGCCCGTCAGGCGCACGCGGCGAATGCCCTCCCCCGCCACCAAGCGCACAAAGCGGGCAATCTCCTCGGCGCTGAGAAGCTCATCGTGTGCGCGGGGTGCCACGCCATCGGCCGGCATGCAGTAAATGCAGCGGAAATTGCACTTGTCGGTAACGGCAATGCGCAGGTAGTTGATATCGCGGCCAAAGCCGTCATGTTGCACGTGCCCGTCCACGCAGCCCTCCCCTCACGCGGCGTTTTATTCTTCGGAAAACATAATACCTCACGGGAGAATCATGCCGACACCCGTACGACAGGACAGGTCGCTTCGAGCAAAACGGACTTTCCAAGCCCATCCTCAGCATACAAACCATCACAACATTCGATGCTTTTCCCGTTTTTGGCAAAAAACGTCGAATGTTGTGATGGTCTGCCTGCCCACGGCACCCCGTAGAAGGACCAAAACGCCCCTAGAGGCCGCCGTCCCAGTGCCGAATCACGAATTCTCGCAGGTCGTTCTGACGTTTCTGGAACGCTTCGCTTCGGTCGCACTTAAGACCCATAGCGAGCGCGATGGCGTTCATCGCCCGGTGCAATTGCAGCTGGTGGGCAAACTGAGTCCCGGTGAGGACGATCATCCTAAAGCCCAGCGCGCTCAGCACGGTCATGCGCTCCGCATCCGACGCGCTGCGCTGTTTATCAAGATGGTCCGAGCCGTTGTATTCAATCCCCGTACCGCTCGCAGGCGCATATACGTCAATCTCGAAATACCCGGCCTTTGCGAGATACTTGAACTCGCTGGGAACATCGACCCGATGGTTGAGCTCGATCTTGGCGTATCCCAGCCCGCCCTGGGAACGTTTTGCTACGACCATGATTGCGGTGGCCGTCTCCATGGGCGACCGCGCGCCATCGTGCACGCGCCTGAGCACGGCGGCCGCGCGTATAGCCCCCTGACGAGATCGGTTCTCATTGCAATAGGCAATCAAGTCGGCAACGATATACCTCTGCCCCATCTCGACATAATCGTCCGTCGACAGATGATCCAAATGGTATCGGGCGCAGATTTCATACCCATATTCCAGCTGCTCGGGTTCGCTCATCCACGAACCCGCTTGGACAAAGCACATGGCCTCATCAACCACCAGAAGGCCCTCCGCAACCTCGATAAGATGGCCTGGAGGCACCGGCGCCCCAAACACGTGGCACCTAAATCCAGCCGGCGTCGAGCGCTCAAAATCGAAGTTGACGAGCGTATCGATATGATCGAGCTCTTCTCGTGGAATACCAAGCGAAACCAGATAGTCGGTAACGATCCCGACTGCCGTCGAAGCCCTCAGCCCCTTGGCATCGAGCCCCAATTTGGGCAGGTCCGCAGTCGGCTCCGCCTCGCTAGCAAGCGAGTCCTCATCGTATAGGCTGCTTGCTCGCGAGAGCGGCTCGGACGGGCGCGCCACGTTGTGGTACAGCCAGGCAGTCTTATGGGACAGGACGATCGGCAGGTCCATGAGCCCTCCAATGGAGTCGGATAACCAACCTTATTCCCCTGCCCACGGGTCCGCACACCTTCGTGCACAAGAAAGCGATTCCACCCGATCGAGTGGCAGAAAAACCATCACAACATTCGATGCTTTTCTCGATTTTGGCGAAAAACGTCGAATGTTGTGATGGTTTGAGGCGAGGTGAGGGGGCACGGAGGGGTCAAAGCATCGTATTCGGCAAGGCGCGCCCCCGTATTCATTTGGAAATGTCCGCGGTCGTGACTTTTTCGCCCCGCCGCCAATACAAACCTTGACTCTACAATCGTTGTAGGGTTTTCACTACACTGGTAGCTAAACGAACCAAGCCAGAAAGTGCCCCGCCCATGGAACACGACCTCACACGCGGCAATGTCCTTAAGACCATCGCGGTCTTTGCCCTGCCTTATATGCTCTCGTACTTTTTGCAGATGCTCTACGGCATGGCCGATCTGTACATGATGGGGCAGTTTAGCGGCGCTGCCGGCATCACCGCCGTGGGCAACGGCGCACAGACGCTCTATATCATTACCGTGACACTCGTTGGTCTGGCCATGGGAACGACGGTCATCGTCGGCCACGCCGTGGGCTCGCGCCGCTTCGATCGCGCCGAGACCGCCATCGGCAATACCATCACGCTCTTTATGGGTGTCTCGGTGGTACTGGCCGCTGTCCTGCTCGCGCTTTGCCCGCGGATCGTGGCGCTCATTGGCACTCCCGCCGAAGCCGTCGAAGGCACTGCCGCCTACCTGCGTATCTGCTTTATCGGCATTCCCTTTATCGCCGCGTACAACATTCTTTCGGCCATCTTTCGCGGGCTGGGCGATTCGCGCTCGCCCATGTACGTAATTGGCGTGGCATGCATCATCAACATCGCGCTCGATTTTCTGTTTATCGGCCACATGGGGCTCGGCCCCGTGGGCGCCGCACTCGGCACGGTCATCGCACAGACGGCCAGCGTTGCCCTCGCGCTCATGTGGCTCAAAAGCCGTCGCACGAATATCCACGTTAAGCGCAGCGACCTGCGCCCCCAGCCCGAGGTGCTCGGCAGCATTCTTAAAATCGGCGTGCCCGTGGCTGTGCAGGACGGCTGCATCCAGGTGGCGTTTATGTTTATCACCGTCATCGCCAACCACCGCGGTCTGGTCGACGCCGCCGCCGTGGGCCTGGTCGAGAAGATGATCAGCTTTTTGTTCATTGTGCCGAGTTCCATGGGTGCCACCGTCAGCGCGCTCACGGCACAAAACGCCGGCGCGGGCAAGGGCGACCGCGCGCGTCAGGTGCTCAAGGATGCCATGACCATCTCGGTGGTGTACGGCTGCCTGATTACAGCGCTGATGTGGCTGGTGGCGCCGGCGTTTATTGGCTTTTTTGCCAAGGACGCCGCGGTGGTCGCGGCCGGTACCGGCTATATGCACAGTTATATTTTCGATGCAATCTTTGCCGGCATCCACATTTGCTTTAGCGGCTTTTTCGCTGCGTATGGCAAGAGCTACATCGGCTTTGCGCACAACGTGCTGGCTGTGGCACTCATTCGCGTGCCGGGCGCGTGGCTGCTGTCGAACGCCTATTCCGATACGTTGTTTCCCATGGGCATCGCCTCGCCGTGCGGCTCGATTCTGTCGGCGGTCATTTGCGTGATTGCATTTACCGTACTCAACCGCCGCGGAACCTTTGACAAGCTGGTGGCGTAGCGGGGCGACGCAGGCCTAGCGCCTCTCCCCTGTTTTTACCGAAAGGAGCGGTCCTGTGACCGACATGCCAAGCGAACACACCGAGGGCCTGCTCCGCATTGGCGAGGTGGCGCGCCTGCTCAATTTGAGCGTGGGCACACTGCGTCATTACGAGCAGATGGGGCTGTTAGAGCCGGCATATGTCGATCCGGCGAGTGGGTACCGCTACTACGGATCGCGACAGCTCTCCACCCTCAACACCATCGGCAACCTGCGCGTTCTCGACCTGCCGCTGGCGCAAATTCGCGAGTTTGTCACTACGCGCGATATGGATTTGATGCAACGGCAACTGACCAAGCAACAGGAGTTAATTGAGCGCAAGCGGCGTGAGCTGGAGCGCATGTCGCGCAAGATTGACCAGCGGCTTGCCTTGCTTCATGGCGCTTTGAATGCTGATCTCGACACCATTAGCGAAATCGAGGAACCTGAACTTCGCTGCGCCGCGCTGCACGAGCGCGTCAATCCCACCGACGCCTATTCGCTGGGATGGCATATCCGCCAGCTTCAGCAGGGGCAGCACGAAACCTTTGCCTATCTTGGCAATCTGGGTGTGGGCATCGCGCCCGAACGCCTGGCCGCCGGTGACTTTGATGGCTACGACGAGGTCTTTCTGCTGCTCGATGACACCGATGAGTACCTGGGTGATGTTGAGACGCGACCTGCCGCGCGCTGCCTGACCATAAGCTTCCGCGGCACGCACGGGCAAGCAGCTCCACGCTACGAGCAGCTGCTCGGCTACATGCACGAACACAACCTGACGCCCGCCGGCCCCTCGCGCGAGATCGCCCTGATCGACGACATCATCAGCGATGATCCGGCAACCTACGTGACGCAGATCACGGTGCCCGTTGCCCCGGCAAAGTAAGATCAGCCCGGAAGGCATCATGCTTTCCGGGCGGATCTTCAATTTGGTTATCGATGCGCTAAGCCTGGGGCACCTGACCAGTCGCCAGGATCTGCTCGAGTGCGTCCTCATCCAGCACGGGCACACCCAGCTGCTCGGCCTTGGTGAGCTTGGAGCCCGCTTTGGGGCCGGCGACCAGATAGCTCGTCTTCTTTGACACGCTACCCGAAACCTTGGCGCCGAGCACCTTGAGCGCCGCGCCCGCCTCGTCGCGAGTGCGGTTGACGAGCGTGCCGGTGAGCACGAAGGTCAGACCCGCAAGCGGCTGTGCGTCGGCGAGCTCGCCCGCCACGCCAGCGTCGGCCGCGGCTTGCGCGTGCGCGGCGCCCAAGTCGACCTCGAGCGACAGACCAGCCTGGCGCAAGCGCTCCAGCACGGCAAGGTTTTCGGGCACGGCCAGGAACTGTTTGACGCTCGCCGCAATCTTGGGACCGATGCCCTCGCACTCGGCAATATCCTCTTCGCTCGCCAAGATGAGCTTGTCAATCGACAGGAATCGCTCGGCGATGACCTCGCCCACGCTCTTGCCCACATGGCGGATGCCCAGGGCAAACAGCACGCGACCGAGCGGCTGGCTTTTGGACTTGTTGAGCTCGACGATGATTTTCTCGGCCGTCTTGAGGCCTACCGGAATGGTATCGCCCTTCTTAACGCCCTTTTTGCTATTGGTGCTCGCGTACACGCGCCCCGTATCCAGGCCTGCGATGTCATCGACCGTGAGCTGGTAGAAGTCTGCGACATCGTGGATCAGGCCGGCGGCGATCATCTTGTCGACGATCTCGTCGCCCAGGCCATCAACGTCCATGCAGCCGCGGCTCACCCAGTGGAGCAGGCGCTCCTTGAGCTGCGCCGGGCAGTCAATGGACACGCAGCGGTAGGCGACCTCGCCATCCTCGTGGACCACGGGGCTGCCGCACACGGGGCAGACCTCGGGCATGTGCCAGTCGACCGAATCGGCCGGACGCTTATCGAGCACCGGGCCCACGACCTCGGGGATTACGTCGCCCGCCTTGTGCACGATGATAGTGTCGCCCTCGCGCACGTTTTTGCGGCGGATCTCGTCGATGTTGTGCAGCGTGGCGCGCGCGATGGTGGAGCCGGCGACCGTCACCGGATCGAACTCGGCGACCGGCGTGAGCACACCGGTGCGGCCCACCTGGATGCGAATTTCGCGCAGGACGGTCTGCTTTTCCTCGGGCGGGAACTTAAAGGCGATGGCCCAGCGCGGTGCGCGAGCGGTAAAGCCCAGGTCGAGCTGCTGCTGGAAGCTGTCGACCTTTACGACCACGCCGTCGATGTCGTAGTCCAAGTCGCCGCGATGCTCGAGGGCCTGGGCACAGAACTCATGGACCTCGGCCGGCGTGGCGCAGCGGGCCACGTTGGGGTTGACGCTAAAACCGGCGCTGCGCAGCCAATCGAGGAACTCACGCTGGCTGTGGACGTGCAGCGGATTGGTATCGGCAATGGCGTAGATAAAGGTGGCCAGGTCGCGTCGCGCCGTGACCTTGGGATCCTTCTGACGCAGGCTGCCGGCGGCAGCGTTGCGCGGGTTAGCGAAGGGGTCGCGGCCCTCGGCATCGGCCTCTTCATTCAGGCGAACAAAGCTGCCCTTAGGCATGTAGACCTCACCACGCACCTCGATGGTACGCTCGCGGTCGGCGCCCATGTGGGCAAGCGCCGCTTCGGACAGATGCATGGGCACATCCTTGATGGTACGGACGTTGAGCGACACGTCCTCGCCCGTGGCGCCATCGCCACGTGTGGCCGCACGTACGAAGGTGCCGTTTTGGTAAGTAAGCGCCACGCCCAGACCGTCGATCTTGAGCTCGCAGGTATAGGTGACGCTGCCGGCACCGAGCGCATCCTCAGTGCGCTGGAGCCACGCGTCGAGCTCGTCCAGGTCCATGGCATCGTCCATGGAATACATGCGCGCCATATGCGTGACCGGCGTAAACTGCTCGCTCACGTAGCCGCCCACGCGCTGGGTATAGCTGTCGGGCGTCACCAGGTCAGGATAGGCCGCCTCGATCTCCTGCAGCTCAACGAGCATTTTGTCAAAGGCGGCGTCCGTGATCTCGGGCGCATCAAGCATGTAGTAACGGTAGGCGTGGTAATCGAGCTCGTGGCGCAGCTCGGCCGCGCGCGCTGCCGCCTGGGCACGAGCATCGGTCAGTGCGGCGGCATCCGCGCTCGCGGGCGCTTCGGTATCGATATCCACACCGTCACCAAACAGGCTCGATTGCTCCATAGCGGTACTCCTTCGCTCGATTTCAAACGGACACTAGAGTACCACCGGTCGCAACGGGGCCGAATAGCGGTCTCAAACCGCACCGAATCGGCAGCCGCCAGACTGGGGTGGGTCGCGCGATTAAACCATGCTCTTATCAGCTCTAAATGATCCGTTTTCCTCCGTCCCCAACGGATCAATAAGAAAAAAAGGGCTGTCCCACGTTGATGGGACAGCCCCCTGGCCTCGATATGTGCGAAACGGCTCGTTAGTAGCCCTGGCCGTGGCCTTGCCCCTGGCCTTGCTGGCCGAGCAGCTCCTCCAGGTACTGGCGCAGCTGCTCGTCGGTAATACCGCCGTTGCCGGTATCGGTCGCGCTGTCGTCCTGCTGCTGGTTCTGCAGCTCCTCGTCGGAGCCCAGCTCGACAGTGACCTTCTTCTCTTCCTTGCCGCGCATGAGCGTGATCTCGACCTTCTCGCCCACCTCGTGGCTGCGCAGTGCGATGATCAGGCCATCGGCGCTCGTGATCTCGTCGTCGCCCAGCTTGGTGATGACATCGCCCTCCTGAATGCCGGCCTTGGCAGCAGGACCATCCTCAACGACGCTCGCCACATACGCGCCGCTATCGGTGCTCAGCTTGTTGGTGCGGGCGTTGAGCGCGTTGACGCTCGAAAGCGTAGCGCCCATGTACGGATGCACCGGCGTCTTGCCGTCGATAATCTGGTCGGCAATGTTCTTGGCATAGTTGACCGGAATGGCAAAGCCCACGCCCGAGCTGGAGCCCGAGTAGCTCTCGATGAGCGAGTTGATACCCACAAGCTCGCCGTTATCGTTAACGAGCGCGCCGCCGGAGTTGCCCGGGTTGATGGCGGCATCGGTCTGGATCATGTTGGCATAGATGGTGTTACCGTTGGCAGAGCTCATGGCCGTGGAGCGATAGAGCGCCGAGACGATACCCGTGGAGACAGACTGCTCGTTGCCGAACGGCGAGCCAATCGCCATGACCCACTCGCCCACGTTGAGCTTGGAGGAATCACCGATCTCAATCGGCGTGAGCTTGGAGGCGTCTGCGTCCTTGAGCTTGATGACGGCCAGGTCGCTCGAAGCGTCGTTGCCCACGAACTCGGCCTCGTAGGTGGTGCCGTCATCCATGGTCACCACGTACTGGTCATAGCCATCGACCACGTGGTTGTTAGTGAGGATGTGGCCCTCGGTATCGAGCACCACGCCCGAGCCGACGCTGCCCGAGCTGTCCGACTCGTCGGCAGACTGCGAAAGCGAGCCATTCTGGCTGCCGCTCGAAGTGGCGGTAATGGAAACCACGGAGGGCAACGCCTTGGCAGAAACGGCCTCGGCCAGCGTGGTGTCCTCGGAATCAATCGTAATCTTTTGCGTCGATGAACCCGAAGCACCCGCCGTCACGGCATTCTTTCCGCCGCCAATGTTGAGCGTGCCACTCATAATGAGCGCAATGACCAGCAGGGCGCCGCAGGCACAGCCGGCGAGTGCCGTAATAAAGATCGGCAGCTTTTTGGTCTTAGTCTTGACCACTGTGTGCTTGTTTACAACCTGCTGGCTGCCCAGCGGCTTTCCGGTCTGCGTGTCGTAGGCCTGCACGTAGGGAATGTTGCTGTCGGCAGGCGTCGACTCTACCTGCACACGCGGCTGCTGTTGGGTCTCGCCGGCGTTGCCCGCATCCTGGGGACGCTGGGAATCGTTCTCGCTCATAGCTGCGATCCTTTCGTCAAATAACCAAAGGCCCGCCAAACATGTGGCGGGCCATCATTGTTCACGTTGAGTTGTACCCCAATATGCGGGTGCAAGTGTATGAGAACGCAATCTTTTAGGAAGGCTTAAGTTCTGCTGCAGACCCGAAAGGGCCCCTCACCTGTGGCAAAACCACCACAAAGGCGCCTGTTCCCTTTGTGGCGGAAATCTAGTCCTTAAACAGATAACCCACGCCGCGGACGGTGGTGATGTGCGCCGCGATCTGCGGGCCCACCTTGGAGCGGATGCGTCGGATGTGCACGTCGACGGTGCGTGTGCCGCCGCAGTACTCAAAGCCCCACACGCGGTGCAGCAGTACCTCGCGGCTGTAGGCGCGGTTGGGATGCGTCGCCAAAAAACTCAGCAGCGAGTACTCCATCAGCGTCAGGTCAATGGGCTCGCTATCGAGTGTCACCTGATAGGTGGCCAGGTTGATCTCAAGGTTATCGATGTTGAGCACATCATCGGAGGCGACGGGCTCCTCCTCGCCCATCAGACGCTGCGCACGAGCCTTGAGCTCGTTGGGCGTCGCCGTGGGACATACAAAGTCGGCATGCGCATGATTCGGCAGGCGCAGGGTGCCGAGCGCCTCGTCGTCGACGATCACCAGCATGGGAACGCCGCCGCGATCGTCGAGCCACTTGGCAATCTGATCGATGCGGTCGCTGCGGATGCCATCGGAATCGAGGATCAGCAGGTCAAAGTCGTGCGCCGCAGTTGGCGAATCGGGGGTGGCCAGACTCACCTCGACACCCATGGTGGTCGTCAAGCTGCGGGCAAACTCGTGGAAGCGCGTCGTGCGCGCCATGAACAGGGCACTCTTTTCGGACATATCGGCCTCCAAAGAAATGAGCTCAATCGTACTGGGACAAGCCAGCGCGATTAGGAGTTCGCCAGGTAGTGCTTGATCTCCCATTCGGTGATCGTGGACTCAAACTTATGCCACTCGTCGCGCTTCTTTTTGAGGAAGAAGCTATGGATGTGCTCGCCGAGGGCATCCTTCATAAACTGCGAGTCCTCAAAGACGTCGAGTGCCTCTTTAAGCGAGCGCGGCAGCGGCGTATAACCGGCCTCGAGCATCTGGCGGTCGTTGAGCTTGAGCGTCTCGGCCGTGGCCTCGAGCGGGAGCTCCAGCTTGCGCTCGATGCCGTCGAGACCAGCCGCCAGCGTGACGGCGTTGACCAGATACGGATTGGCCATGGGATCGGGGCTACGAAGCTCGATGCGCGTGGACAGCTGCTTGCCGGGCTTGTAGACCGGGATGCGAACCATGCTTGCGCGGTTGCGCAGGCCCCACGTGGCGTACTGCGGCACGGAGTCGCCGCCCGTGGTGATGCGCTTGTACGAGTTGACGGTGGGGTTGGTGATGGCGCTGATCTCGCGCGCGTGCGCCAAGATACCGGCCATGTAGTGCTTGGCGACGTCGGAGAGATGGTACCTCTCGTCGGCCTCGCCCCAAAAGACGTTGTTGCCGTCGTGGTCGAACAGCGACTGATGCAAAAACATGGCGCTGCCGTCCTCGCCCGCCAGCGGCTTGGGCATAAAGGAGGCGTGGCAACCGCTCTCGTAGGCCTGCTGTTTAATGATGAGCTTGGCCGTGGTAATGGCGTCGGACATGCTCAGGGCCTCGGCGTGGCGCAGGCTCATGCCGTGCTGCGAGCGACCGGCGGCGTGGAAGGTGTACTCCACGGGCACGGACATCTTCTCGAGCGTAAGGACCGTGTTGCGGCGCAGGTCGCGCGCGGCGTCGCTCACCGAAAGATCGAAGTAGCCCACGTTGTCGAGCGGCTCGGGCATGCGCTCGTCGGGGAAATAGTAGTACTCCAGCTCGGCACCAACGTTGAGCAGGTAGCCGGCCTTCTCGGCCTTATGGAACATGCGGCGCAGCGCAGCGCGCGGGTCGCCGGCGAAGGGCTCGCGATCGGGAGTGCACACGTCGCAGAACACACGGGCGACGCCGTTGTGGCTCGGACGCCACGGCAAAATCTGGAAGGTCGAGGCATCAGGGAACGCCAGCATGTCGGCTTCCTCGGGCGTGGCAAAGCCCTCGATGGCCGAGCCGTCAAAGCCAATGCCCTCCTCAAATGCGACCTCGAGGTCCTCGGGGCTAATGGCAAAGTTTTTGAGGCGGCCGAGAATGTCGACAAACCACAGACGCACAAAGCGGATGTCACGCTGCTCTACGGAGCGGAGTACGTAATCGATGTTCTGCTGGTTCATGTCGCTCCCCTTTCTTTCGGGCGGGTTTCGACTGGTCTATACCGCAGATACTATCGCAGAAAAATGTTTCCGCAGGGTTAAAGCGTATCAAGCGCTCAAAAAACGTGCGCGAGCAGGCGGTCACGAACGAATGGCTAGCGTTCAGATTCGGAAACAATTTGCCTACACGCTCGTTCCAGCGCTGGGAATTCCATCGTCACCGCATCCCAAACAACCGATCGGTCGACATTGCCGTAATCATGCGCGAGGTAATTTCTCATGCCGATAATTCCACGCCACTCAATTTCGGGATGAAGCCGCTGCGAGCGTTCCGACAACTTGCCCGCTTCTTCCGTCACCCTAAGCGCGCACATCAAAAGGGAGTCCGCCAACGCCCTCGTCCGCACGTCATTCGCATGCAGAAACTGGTCCTCGGTGATATCAAAAGCCTTGATGCGCTCGTTCGTTTCAGAGATGGCGTCCAAGACCTCTTGGGCGCGGAGGCCGTCTGACTTACGCGCGATCATAAAGGATCACTCCTTCGCGCTCGATTACCGCGGCAAGATCGGCATCAAGATGGTCGCTCGAGACAAGATCAACCTGCCTCCCAGTTTCTTTGCGCACCGCCTCGCCGAATGCCGACAACGCGAAAAGGCCAAAGCCCTGATCGCGATCGACTTCGAGACGCAAGTCAATGTCACTATCGGCACGCGCGTCGCCACGAGCATACGAGCCAAAAAGAATCACGCTTTTGATGGCGGGAATCGGGCTAGCCGCCTCACGGACAGCGGACTCAATCTGAGCGGTATCCAAAATGCCCGCCGCGACGCTTCCGCTCGCAGAGCTTTTACCGAGTGAAGGGACAAACGGCAGCGAACGCTCGCGCAGCATCTGTCTCATAAACATATTGACTGCAACAGACGAAGTCATGCCAAGTTCTTCGCACAGCTCGGCAAATGAATCTTTAATTGACGAGTCCACTCGCACACTCAGCACAGACGCAGCCATGGATACCTCCTGTATGACATTGTCTATATATTATCACACAGACTAGCGCGAGGTCGAAGCGCGGTGTTCGATGTGGCCGGGGATCTCGATGCGCTTGGGAGCCAGCCTTGCGGCCTCGCCCACCGTGGTGGTGACGACGTTAATGCGCTCGGACAGACGCTCGACTACGCGCTCGGCGATGGCGACGGTGTCCTGCGCGGCCGTGGTCACGCCGCCAAAGAGCACGTGGTTCCAGGGGTAATCGTCAAACGTCGCGATCTTGAGGCCCGCCGGCAGCGAGGGGCCCAGCTGCGCCAACGCCTCGGTCAGACGCAGAAAGACCAGACCGTTGGCGGCGATAAGGCCAAGCTTTCTACCTGCGTACTCGCGGATGTCCTCGCCCAGGCGGCCGACGCCCGTGGCGCCACCGTCGGCCAGGGTGACGACCTCGCCGGCCAGGCCGCGACGCGAGAGCTCGTCGGTAAAGGACTCGGCGTGCTCGTGACGCACGGGGCTATCGTCGCTTGCCTCGGTGAGCAGGCACAGGCGCTCGCTGCCCGCAGCGGCCAAGGCGTCCACCAGGCCGGCGACCAGCTCACGGTTGTTAGAGGTCACCAGATCGATGCCGCCATTGGCAACATCGCGGTCGAGCAGCACAACAGGTAGGCGTCCCGCGGCCGCGGCGATTGCCTCGTCGTTGCCGCCGCAGGTGTTGACGATCAGGCCGTCCACGCCGGCATCGATAAGTCTGGTGAGCGACTCTGCCTCCTTGGCGGGGTCGTTGCCGCTAATGGCCGTCATGAGCGAGCAGCCGCGCGCGGCGGCGCTGGCGGAAAGCCCTTCGAGCATGGCGCTGGAGAACGGGTTAGCGATGTCGGCCAGAATCACGCCGATGAGGTTGGTGCGCGAGCTGCGCAGGTTGCGCGCGGCGGCACGCGGGCGATAGCCGGTGCGCTCGATAACCGCCGCGATGCGAGCACGGGTTTCCTCGGTCATCTGCCCGGAGCGGTTGTTGAGATAGCGCGAGACCGTGGCCGGGCTCACGCCCGCCTCGACGGCAATGTCCTTAATCCTCATCTGCGCCATAGCGCACCCCGTTCCCCAATTGTCGGCAGTCTGAGCCATTTTAGGCATTTTTTAAAATTCTCGGTTGCAAAACGCTGTAGGTGAGCAGCATCGTTTTCGCGTCTCGAGCAGATGCGATGATGGGCTAGATAGACGAGTCTTTGGACAGCTCGAAATAGTCGGGATGCAAGGCGATAACCGGGCCCTGCTCCTCGGGCATCAGGTGCAAGTGCGTCTCGGCCAGGTAGCTCGCCGTGTCGGTATCGCCCCTCTTAATGGCCTCGAGAATCCGACGATGTTGTCGACGGATCGGCTCCCAATCCAGGTCCTGCGACACCATACGCAACCAGTTGTATCGCTCAAAATGCGTGTTGACGCTCTTCATCCAATCCCACAGCATGTGACGACCGGCAATCTCAAAACACGTCTCATGGAACAGGTTGTCCAGATCGAAAAAGCGACGCGTCTCGTTATGGTCGAGCGACTCGGACTCGGCAAGAATCTGCTCGAGCCGATGCTTTTGCTCGGACGTGGCAGCCGAACAACATTTAATGAGTACGCTTCTTTCGAGTTTCTCGCGCAAGAAACAGGCATTCTCGGCGTGTTCCATGCTGATCTTAGAGACGTAGGTACCACTCTTGGGGCGCGTTTCCACCAGCTCTTGCTCGCGCAGGCGCACAAAGGACTCGCGAATGGGCGTGCGCCCGATTCCCGTCTCTTTTTCCAGACCAATCGCCGAAAGGCGCGTGCCGGACTTGAGCTCGGCATAGATGATCTTGGAGCGCAATGCGTTGTATGCCTGGTCTTGCAGGCTCTGATAATGCTGGTGCTGTTCCATAAAGCCCTCGGATGAAGCCCACTGTTTATCGAAATTCATCACGTAATACTATCGCATCCCCCATCCCCTCGGTTGCGGTGAAAGAGGGAGTGCTCACGTCGCCAGCACCGCAAGAGCAAGCGGTGGCATCCCGAAACCCGGGACACCACCGCTATTTTGCTATCGGATGGCGCAGAGACGCCCCTCCTCATGCACCAAGGGGTTGACTAGAGTTCGCAGGCAACCTTGTAGCCATCCCCGATGGCATCGCGGATGTTGCCGCACTTGTTGGCATCACCCAGCACGTGGGTGGCAACGCCGGCAGCGGTAAGGTCGTCGGCCAGCTTGGTGTTGGGACGATAGCCCATGGCAAGCACCAGCGTATCGGCATCGGCGATGGTGTGGACCTCGCCGTCCTTTTCGTAGCTGATGGCGTCCTCGGTGATTTCGGTCACCTTGGCCTCGGTCAGCACATGGACGCCCTTGGAGAGCATGCGCGTGATGAGCACCGCGCGACCGGCACCGCCCTCGTTGGCGGCAAGCGTCTTGGTCATCTCGATAACGGTGACATCGCGATTGGCCGGCGAAAGGTCGTTGACCAACGGGGCCAGGTAATCGGCCGTCTCGCAGCCAACGGTGCCGCCGCCCACAATGACGATCTTCTTACCCGGGAAAGCCTTGCCACCCAGCAGGTCGTCAGCCGTCATAACCTGCTTAAAGCCCTGCATGAATGCCGGAGCGATGGGCTCGGCGCCGTAGGCCAGGACAACCTCGTAGCCCGCGTAGTCGCGCTGAATGTCCTCGGCAGTAAGCTCGGTGCCAAATACGCACTTCACGCCGGCCTCGGCCAGGCGACGGTACTGATACTTGATCACGCGGGTGAGCTCCTGCTTTGCCGGCGGAACGGCCGCGATGCGCATCTCGCCACCCGGCTCGTCCTGCTTGTCCACGAGCACCACGTTATGGCCGCGCTTGGTGGCAATGTAGGCTGCCTCCATGCCCGCAGGACCGGCACCCACAACGAGCACGTTCTTTGCCTCGGCGGCAGGCTCGTAGCCGGCCTCGTCGCGTTCCACGTCCGGGTTGACGGTGCAGGAGATGCGCTTGCCAAACATGATGCCGTTCAGGCAGCGCAGGCAACCGATGCAGGGACGGATATCATCGGCATTGCCGGCAGCGGCCTTGTTGCAGAACTCGGCATCGCACAGATTGGCGCGGCCCATCATGCAGATGTCGGCAGCGCCGTCCTCGATCAGCTCCTCGGCAATCCATGCCTCATTGATGCGGCCGACCGTGGCGACGGGAATGTTCACATGCTTTTTGATCTCGCGCGAGCAGGCGGCGTGCGAGGCCTGCTGCGTACCGGCGGCGGGAATCGCGGAGCCGCGCTTGATGGTAGTGCCGCCCGACACGTGGATCATGTCGACGCCAGCCTTCTCCAGGCGACGCGAGACGTAGATCATGTCGTTGAGGGTCAGACCGCCATCGGTGTACTCGTCGCCCGAGATACGGACGTCGATGATGAAGTCCTTGCCGCAGCGCTCGCGAATCTCGGCGATGACCTCGAGCAAGAAGCGCATGCGGGCATCGAGCGAGCCGCCGTACTCGTCGGTACGCTTGTTGTAGAGCGGAGTCAAAAAGCCGCCGAGCATACCGTGGGCGTGCGCCGCATGGACCTCGACGCCATCGACGCCAGCCTTCTGCATGCGCACGGCAGCGTCGCCAAACTGATGCGTGAGCTCGTGGATCTCATCGACCGTGATGGGTCGCGGCGCCTCGCGGGCATAGGACGGGCCCACAAAGGACGGAGCGATCAGGCGCGGCGTGCCCGGAATGTTAAAGGCCATGTAGGCGGGGTGGAAGAGCTGCGGCATGATCTTGCAGCCGTACTCGTGGACGGCTGCGGCGAGCTTTTCCCAGCCGGGGATAAACGTGTCGTCGTAGCAGCACATGTCACCCGGCAGATAGGTATAGGTGGGCTCAACCGTCACGACCTCGGTAATGATGAGGCCCACGCCGCCCTTGGCGCGGGCACGGTAATGATCGACCAAGTCGTCGGTCACATAGCCATGATCGGCCAGGTTGGTAGATACCGGCGGCATAAAGACGCGGTTCTTGACCTCGGTCGTACCGACCTTGATCGGGCTAAAGAGCATCGGATAGGCGGAGGACTCCATACAGGGTTCCTTTCGTTTGAGCCGCTCGGCGGCAGTTGCTAACGTACCTATCGTATCAGCAACTGCCGTATCCGTAGCCAAACATGCCCAAACGCCGGTCGGCTAATGAATACCGCGGCCCAAGTCTTCGGCAATTTTGTCTACGCCCTTAAGTGCGGCGCAGGTCTTTTTGTTGGAGCAATGTCCCGTGCAAACGCCACCTTGAGCGCAGTCGGCGCAGGTGCCCTTGCGATAAATGCGCACGCACACGGCGACAAACGCAATGCCGATAACAGCCAGTACAACAATATCGATAGGTGCCATAGCAAGCCTCCTCTAGTTAACCACCACTTACTTTACCCCATTCTCCACCTGCCAAAAAGGGACAGGTATATTTTGGTCGGTTTTATCTGCGGAAACGCCACATCTCCCTCACCAAAAAGCCCGAGTGTCGCTGGGACACCCGGGCTCGTGGAAAGGGGCTGATCCTTATTCGGACTTAAGCGGAAACTGCAGCGGAAGCGGTGTTGGTCTCGTCCTCGTCGGTCCAAGCGTGCTTGGGCATGGGACGGAAGATCTGGAAGAGCATCGCAACCAGCAGAACGATGGCTACAACCGTCCAAATACCAAACTGGCCAAGGACAAGCAGGTTGTAGAACTGGTTGATGAACAGGGCGATCACCCAAGCGAAGGCGCACTCGTAGCCGATGGCAATCGCGGTCCACTTGCCGGAGTCCATCTGGTTGCGGATAGTGCCCATGGCGGCAAAGCACGGGGCGCACAGCAGGTTGAATGCGCCAAAGGCAACGCAAGCGCCCATAGTCGGGAACATGCCGGCAAACGCGGTCCACAGGCTCGGGTCGGTCTCGGCGGCGTCGGCAACGGACAGCAGCGAGCCGGCGGTGGCGACGACGTTCTCCTTGGCGACAAGTCCAGAGACAGTCAGCGCAGTTGCCTGCCAGGTGCTAAAGCCGAGCGGGGCGAAAATCCAGGCGACCAGGTTGCCCAGCATGGCGAGCACGGAGTAGTCCATAAACTCCTCGGGGATGCCGTCCATCGCAGGCAGGAAGCCAAAGGAACCGTTGTAGCTACCAAAGTTGGAGAGGAACCAAACCACGACGGTAGAGGCGAAGATGACCGTGCCGGCCTTCTTGATAAAGGCCCAGCAGCGCTCCCACACGTGCAGCGCCCAAGAGCGGATCGCCGGGAAGTGGTAGGCGGGAAGCTCCATAACGAACGGCGTCGGGCGACCGGCGAAGAGCTTGGTCTTCTTGAGCATGAGGCCCGAGGCGATGACGGCAAAGACGCCCAGGAAGTAGAAGAGCGGGCTGATCCACGCGGCGGTGGTGGAAGAATCGCCGATGATGGAGCCCATGAGCAGGGCGATGATCGGCAGCTTGGCACCACAGGGAATAAACGTGGTGGTCATGACCGTCATACGGCGGTCCTTCTCGTTCTCGATGGTCTTGGTAGCCATGACGCCGGGGACGCCGCAGCCCGAGGACACGAGCATGGGGATAAAGGACTTGCCGGACAGGCCGAAGCGGCGGAACACGCGGTCCATGATGAAGGCGACGCGGGCCATGTAGCCGCAGTCCTCCAGGAAAGACAGCATCACGAACAGCAGGAACATCTGCGGCACGAAGCCGAAGATGGCGCCCAGACCGCCGACGATACCGTCACAGACCAGCGAATCGACCAGGCCGCCGTCCTCGGTGCCGCCCGCCACAAGGGCGTCGTGCACCATGGTGGTGATACCCGGGACATAGGGGCCGTACTGTGCCGGGTCGACCGAGTCGGCATTGTCGCCCGCAGCCTCAACAGCTGCGTCATAGGCGTCGCGACCCTGACCGAGCACGTACCAGCCGTCGGTGCCGAAGAGTTGGTCGTTGGTGAAGTCAGTCACCGTGCCGCCCAAGGTAGAGACGGCAATGTAGTACACACAGAACATGATGACCACAAAGATCGGCAGGCCCAGGATACGGTTGGTAACCACGCGGTCGATCTTCTCGGAGGTGCTCATCTTTGCCGGAGCCTTAGTGAGGCACTCGTCGATGATGTGGGCAATCACGCCGTAGCGCTCGCCGGTGATGATGGACTCGGCGTCGTCGTCGCAATCCTGCTCGCACTGGGCGACCAGCTGCTCGACGCGAGCGGCCTTCTCCTTGGTGAGGTTGATGAGCTTGCAGGCGTCCGCGTCGCGCTCGAACAGCTTGACGGCGTAGTAGCGACGCTTGTTGGCGGGAACGCTCGCCGGCAGATTGTTCTCGATGTGGTCCAGAACGTCCTCAATGGAGGAATCGAACTTGTGCTCCGGCACCTGGCCCTTGGAAGCAGCGGACTTTTTGACCTGCTCGAATAGCTCCGTGATGCCCTTGTTCTTAAGAGCGGAGATCATCATGACCGGGCAGCCGAGCTTCTTGGAGAGCTTGTCCGTGTCGATCTTGTCGCCGTTCTTCTCGACCAAGTCGGCCATGTTGAGGGCAACGACCACGGGCAGGCCGGTCTCGATAACCTGAAGCGCCAGGTACAGGTTGCGCTCGAGGTTGGTAGCGTCGACCACCTGGACGACGACATCAGGCTCGCCGCTCATGAGGTAATCGCGCGAGCACTGCTCCTCGGGGCTGTAGGGGGAAAGCGAGTAGATGCCAGGGAGGTCCGTGATGGTAACGTTCTTGTCGCTCAGGAGCTTGGCTTCCTTTTTCTCAACCGTGACGCCGGGCCAGTTGCCAACGTAGCCGTTGGCGCCGGTGATCAGGTTGAAAAGCGTGGTCTTGCCGCAGTTGGGGTTACCCGCCAGCGCGACATGGATCTGAGAATCCGCCATTCAATCCTTCTTCCTTGTGTGCCTGCGCTGCTTTCTCCGCGCGGGCTGGATAATGTGCTTCAACGTTGCAAGTTTAAGTTAGAAAAACCTAACTTTATCTGCAGAAATATGTGCCGCCGGCCCTTACTGGACCTCGACGACGGCAGCCTCCTCCTTGCGGATGGAGAGCTCGTAGCCGCGCACGTTGATCTCGACCGGATCTCCGAGCGGTGCAACCTTTACGACCTTGAACGAAGTGCCCTTGATGAGCCCCAGGTCCATAAGGTGACGGCGAAGTGCGCCCTCGCCGTGAAGTTTGACGATGGTAGAGCTCTCGCCCACCTTAACGTCACCCAACGTCTTCATATTCTTTTCCCCCTTTCAGCTTTTATGGAATGCTGCGAACTAACCGACAGTCATGATGTGCATGGCGACCTTGGAATCGATACCAAAGCGCGCGCCGAGCACGGTGACGATGATATTGGCGCCACTCGAGCTCACCACGTGAACCTCGTTGCCCTCGACAAAGCCGAGGTCCTTAAGGTGGTGCTTCATGTCCTCATTGCCCTTTACACGAGACACGCGCACGGTTTCGCCCGCCTTTACCATCGAAAGCGGCATAGCCGGCATCTGCGGTCCGCAAGACATGAGTGAGCTCCTAACATCGGTTCGTCCTCAACATCGACATGGCAAAAGTTAGCCACGTCTATGTTCGCTTTAGTAAACTAGCACGTGGTTAACTTTTTTGGAAGGGTCCCCATTCAGTTTTCGAAAAAGTTTCCTATACGAAACAAAAGAGGCACCGCAAAGACCATCTCTTTGCGGTGCCTTGTCATACCAATTTATGCAACAAAGGGGCCTGTCCCCTTGTCACATTGTTGAGGTTAGAGCGAGAGGTTTCTGATCGATGTGACGCAGGAGGCCTCATCCACGCCCGAAACGCGGAACACGATGTCTTCGCCACATTCGCCGTAGAGAGCCATGAGCCCCATCACATCGCGGCCGTCGGTATGGCGATCGCCGATGCTGACCGATACGTCGCTACGATGCTTGGCAATAATGTCATAGAGCAGCGCAACCGGGCGGGCATGCAATCCCAACGGATCTTTAATCGTCTTTGTAAACTCGACCATGTCCCCTCCCGCGGCATCGCACATTCGGCCGGCAAACCCAGCCACGTGGTAGTTATTGTACGTTACCGGCGCACCCCCCGTCCCACAAAAAACGAGGGAAGGCACACGTCCTTCCCTCGTTACAGGCAATAGGTAGCCGCTTGCCTACATCAAGCGCAGGCTGACGTCCTTGAGCTGGGCGCCGGAAACGGCACTCGGGGCGCCCGACATGAGGTCGGAGCCGCTGGCCGTCTTGGGGAACGCCATGACGTCGCGGATGGAGTCGGAGCCGGTGAGCAGCATGCACACGCGGTCCAGGCCCAGGGCGAAGCCGCCCATCGGGGGCGCACCAAACTTGAGAGCCTCCATGAGGAAGCCGAACTGCGACTCGGCGCGCTCCTCGGTAAAGCCCAGGAGCTTGAGCATGGACATCTGCATTTCGGCGTTGTGGATACGCATACCGCCGCCGCCGGCCTCAAAGCCGTCCATGACAAAGTCGTAGGTGCAGGAACCGGCTGCCAGCGGGTCGGCCTCGATCTTGGCGATGTCGGTCTCGGTCGGCAGGGTAAAGGGCTGGTGCTCGGCAGCATAGGCCTTGCGATCCTCGTCCCAGTGGAACAGCGGGAAGTTGACGACCCACAGGAAGTCGTGGCCCTCGCGCTTGACCTCGAGCGCATTGGCCATGTGGGAACGCATGCCGCCCAGGATCTCGTCGGAGAGCAGGCGCGGGCCGGCGGCGAACATCACAAGGTCGCCGGGCTCGACGTCCATGCGCTCGCGCAGGGCAGCCATCTCCTCGTCCGAGAAGAACTTGACGATGGGGCTGTTGATGGAGCCGTCCTCGCGGAAGGCGATCCAGGCAAGGCCCTTGGCGCCAAACGTGGAGGCCACGCCGGCGAGCTTGTCGATCTTGGCGCGAGCCCAGACACCGGCACCCTTGGCGTTGATGGCCTTGACGACAGAGCCCTCCTCGTTTGCAGCAGTCGCAAAGACCTTGAACTTGGAGTTGGCAAAGATGTCGGTCAGGTCAACCAGGTGCATGCCGTAGCGAGTATCGGGCTTGTCGGAGCCATAGGTGTCCATGGCCTCCCAATAGTCCATGCGGCGCAGCGGCGTGGGCATCTCGACACCCATGCGGCCGAAGGCGTCGGCCAGGACCTCTTCGAGCGCGCTCATGACGTCGTTCTGGTCCACGAAGGACATCTCGATATCGACCTGGGTGAACTCGGGCTGACGGTCGGCACGCAAGTCCTCGTCGCGGAAACACTTGGCAACCTGATAGTAGCGCTCGACGCCACCGACCATGAGCAGCTGCTTCAGGAGCTGCGGGGACTGCGGCAGGGCGTAGAAGTTGCCCGGCTGGATGCGGCTGGGGACGATGAAGTCGCGGGCGCCCTCGGGCGTAGACTTGAACAGGGAGGGCGTCTCGACCTCCATGAACTCACGGTTGTGCAGCGCCTCGCGAATGGCAAAGGTAAAGTCGGAGCGCAGCTTGAGGTTGGCCATCATCTCGGGACGACGAAGGTCCAGATAGCGATAGCGCAGGCGGGTGTCCTCGCTGGTCTCGATGCCGTCCTCGATTTGGAACGGCGGGGTGACGGACGTGTTGAGCACCTCGGCGTGGTCGGTCAGGACCTCGATCTCGCCGGTCGCGAGCTTGGTGTTGGTGGTCTCCTCGCCACGGGCGCGCACGACGCCGTGAATCTTGATGGGCCACTCGGGACGCATGGTCTCGGCGATCTTAAAGGCATCGCCGTCGGAGTGCTCGGGGTCGAAGGTGAGCTGCGTGATGCCCTCGCGGTCGCGAAGGTCGCAGAAGATAAGGCCGCCGTGGTCGCGGCGACGGCTCACCCAACCGGTGAGGGTGACCTCTTCGCCCACGTTCTCGAAGCGAAGCTCGCCGCAGGTACGGGTGTGCATGGAATGCTCATCGATGGGACGGGTCTGGCTCATACCAGTGATCCTCCTTTATGGATCTGTGCCGCCCCGTGTCGTTCCGGGCGGCGTCGTACAGATTTGCCCAGCCTGCGTAAACCGCGCAGCCAGACATGGCGTTCTATCTTATCGCACTCGCGTCGATGTGCCGCGAAAAAGTGGCTCCTGCCCAAAGACTTGACGGAGACGAAACAATTGACGCGCCGCGGCACCCGCCCGCGCTCGTCACGTGCGACAATATGCCCCAATAAAACAGCACTCGGAAAGGCCCGCCATGACTGCACGCCTCATCGTTATGGATATCGACTCCACGCTCATCAACCAGGAGGTCATCGACCTGTTGGGCGAAGAGGCCGGCGTGGGCGAGCAGGTGGCACAGATCACCGAACGCGCCATGCGCGGCGAGCTCGACTTTAAGCAGGCGCTCGAGGAGCGCGTGGGGCTGCTCGCCGGCCTGGACGAGAGCGTGTTCGAGCGCACCTTTGAGCGCGTGACATTTACCCCCGGCGCGTTGGAGCTTGTGCGCTCGGCGCACAGCAAGGGCTGGAAGGTCGGCGTGGTGAGCGGCGGTTTCCACGAGGTCGCTGACAAGATCGTGGCTGCCGCGGGTATCGACTTCTGCCTGGCCAATCGTCTGGAGGTCGTGGACGGCAAGCTCACCGGTAAGTTGGCTGCCGACATTGTGACCAAGGAGTCCAAGCTCATCCAGCTGCTGGACTGGGCAGTTGAGTGCGGCGTCGATATGGCCCACACCGTCGCGATCGGCGACGGTGCCAACGACATCCCCATGATTCAGGCCGCGGGCACGGGCATCGCGTTTTGTGCCAAGCCCAAGACGCGCGAGGCCGCCCCGTTTGCCATCGACGAGCGCAATCTGATGCTCGCCATGGACATCATCCTGCGCGACTAGCCAATCCGTCTAACAATTGATTCAGTCTGTCCTATAGTTTCCGAACAATTTTGTCCTAGTGTTCGGAAACATACCCTTTGAGTGCTAGACTTTGCGCCGTCGAAGGGAACATATATGGATAAGCGAGATCTTGAGCAATTGCTGAGCGATGTTGCCGGCGGAGCAGTCACCCCTGCCGACGCCCTCACGCGCATCCAGACGGCTCCGACCGCCGATTTGGGCTTTGCGCAGCTCGACCTTTCGCGCGGGGTGCGCCAGGGAGCCGGCGAAGTTGTCTACGGTGCCGGTAAAACCGCCGAGCAAATTGCCGCCATTATCAAAGCATTACTCGATGCCGGCCAGGAGCGCATCCTGGTCACGCGCCTGGACGACGAAAAGGCAGCCTGCACCTCGGAGCTCCTCGGCAACGGCATCGACCTGGGATATGTCCCGGACGCCCAGCTCGCCCTGGTGGGTGGCAAGCCCTCCCCCAACGGCAACGGACGCATCGTCGTCGCCTGCGCCGGCACGAGCGACCTGCCCGTTGCCGAGGAAGCCGCGTTGACGGCCGAGTTCTACGGCAACGAGGTCGATCGCCTCTACGACGTGGGTGTCGCCGGCCTGCACCGCCTGCTCGCTCATGCTGAGGAACTTGCCCAGGCGCAGGTGGTCATCGCCATTGCCGGCATGGAGGGCGCACTGGCGAGCGTTGTCGGCGGCCTGGTAAGCTGTCCGGTCATAGCCGTTCCCACCAGCGTGGGTTACGGCGCGAGCTTTGGTGGCGTAGCCGCGCTGCTCGCCATGCTCAACTCCTGCGCCAGCGGCGTTTCGGTCGTCAACATCGACAACGGCTTTGGTGCCGCCTACCAGGCAAGTCTTATCAATCATCTGAGCGCCGGCACGCCCTGCGCCCGTTAAGGAGCATTCCATGTCCAATCATCAGCACACGCTTATCATCGACGGCACCTCGGGCATCAGCGGCGATATGACCGTCGCGGCCTTGCTCGACCTAGGCGCCAGCGAGGAGCACCTGCGCGAGCAGCTCGCCACGCTGCCGGTCGACGGCTTTTCGATCGCCGTGACGCGCGTAAGCAAGCATGGCATCGACGCCTGCGATTTCGACGTCCAGCTTGCAGAGGAGCTCGAGAACCACGATCACGATATGGTCTGGCTCTACGGCAACGAAGCAGCTGCCGAGCACACGCACGAGCATGAGCACCACCATCATGATCATGGCGAGCACGAACACGAGCACTGCCACGAGCATGACCACGACCACGAGGGTCACCATCACGCCCACCACCATCACCACCGTTCTTTGGCTGACGTCACCGCCATCATCGATGGCTCGCAGTTAAGCGATGGCGCCAAGCGTCGCGCCCTCGCCATTTTTTCCGTACTCGCCGCTGCCGAGGCCAAGGCTCACGGCAAAACGCCCGAGACCGTCATGTTCCACGAGGTGGGCGCCGTCGATTCCATCGTCGACGTCTGCTCTGTCGCCATCTGCCTCGATGACCTGGGTATTGAGGACATCGTGGTCGAGTCGCTCTCCGAGGGTCACGGTACCATCCGTTGTGCCCACGGTCTCATGCCCATTCCCGTCCCCGCTGTCGTCAACCTGTGCCAGGCGGGCAATATCGCCCTCACGCCCGCACCAGTCGCCGGCGAGCTTGTGACGCCCACGGGCGCCGCCATCGTCGCCGCACTGCGCACGTCCGAGCACCTGCCGGCCCGCTACCGCATCGAGGCCGTCGGCTACGGCGCCGGCAAGCGCCCCTACGAGGGTTGCTCCGGCACGCTCCGCTGCCTGCTCGTTGACGCAGACGCATAGCCATGGATGCCCGCAAGGCCAAAAGCCGCGCCGCGATCGTCGCGGCGTTCTCCGAGCTCCTGCGCGAGGAGGACTACAGCAAGATCACCGTCGGCGACATCATCGCTCGCGCCCATGTGGGTCGGGCCACGTTCTACGGCCTCTTCAAGAGCAAAGATGACCTATTGTCCGAGCTCGTGAGCGACATCTGCACCCACGCCCTCGATGACGATGGCGCACCGCTCGACGACCCACTCGTGCAGGTCGAGCATATTCTCAACAATCTATGGGAACGTCGCCAGGGCGTCCGAGCGCTGGTGGCCGGCGCCGGCTCACGCGTCTTCGCCGACTGCTTACGCAAGACCATCATGTCACGAGCAGCCGAAACCGTCCCCACAGCCCCTGCAGGCCCCGCCGGCACCATGGACCGCAGTTTCTTACTGCACCACATAGCCTCAAGCTTCGTAGGAATGGTCCAATGGTGGGCCTGGCACAACTTCCAAGCCAACAAATCCAACGTAGCCAAAGACTACCTCTCAGCCATACAACCCCTCTTCAGCTAAGTAAGAAGCTCATCCCAAAGCATCACCCCAACCCAGGGCGCCACGCATCCCAAAGTGTCAACAACAGCTCAACGCCCCTATCAGCAACAAGCCCCTCCCATCCAAATTCAGATATATGTTGGGTTGCTTGCTCGAGCGCAGCAAAGATCCCGCAGCTGGCCGCATGGGGTAATTTCCCAGCGCATTCCGCAGGACGCAAAAAGGCTCGCCGCACGAAGTGCGCAGCGAGCCTTTTTGCATGTCCGAGGACGCGCTGGGAAATTACCCCATGCGGCCAGCGGACAACTATGTAGCCTTCGACTAGAACATGCCCAAGAAACCATGCACAAACAGCGCGGCGACAATAGCACCGACAAACGGCGCGATACCAGGAACAAGCAGACCATACTTCCAGTTGTTGTCGGCCTTGTTCTTGATCGGCAGCACCTGATAGGCCATGCGAGGACCAAGGTCACGAGCCTGGTTCATGGCGAAGCCAGTGATGCCGCCCATGCCCATGCCAACAGCCCAAACGATCAGACCGACGCAGATGGCGAGCATCAGAACGTTCTCGCCGGCGCGGCTAGCGGCAGCAAGGATGGCACTGATGAACACAAAGGTGCAGATAGCCTCGCAGAAGAAGTTGCGGGCATAGTTCGTACCCTCGGTGGTGGGGTTGGTCGAGAAGATGTTGCGCTGGGCAATGGGGTCGACGACGCCCTCGGAAGCCTTGAACTCATCGGCATACATAAACCAAGCGATCACGGCACCCACAAAGCCGCCGAGCATATCGGCGAGCATGAAGGGAATGCAGTTGCCCCACGGCACCAGGCCGACGATGCACTGGGCAAGCACCATGGCGGGGTTCATGCACACGGCGCCGCCAAAGACAAACAGGCAGACCGAGATGCCAAAAGACCAGGTGGTGATGGCAAACATGTGGCCGGAGCCCTGATACTTGGTGCCCTTGAGCACGGTATCGCAGTGCACGCCCACGCCAAAGACGATCATGAGGGCCGTCGCGCCGAATTCGCAGAGGAGTTTGGTAAGCATAAAACCTTATCTTTCTTGTCGGTTATAAACGATTCGTTTAAGCCACGCGCTAGTGCTGCGCAACGACAACGCCCAGGCCATCGGGAATGACGGCAACCTTGGCATCGGCACCCTTCATCTCAAAGGCGAGCTTGAGCGCCTCCTCGATAGTGTTGACCGGTGTCATATGCATATCCTTGAGCATCTGGTGATCGCACAGGTCGGTGACCATGATCACAGGGTGATGCGCCAGGATGCGGGCAAAGATCTGGCTCGTCCACTGGTCGGGCAGGGTCTCGTCCTTAGGACGGTCGATGCAGGCGCGCTCAAACTCCGCCGGATCGTTGTCGGCGATATTGTGATAGAAGCCCTCGCCACCGTGACCGTCGGCACAACCGGCGACGTCGATGATCACGCCGCCCTCGGGAAGCGTGGCCTCGGCAGCGCACATGCCCTTCACGGCCTGATAGATGTTCTGATCGAGGGGGTAGCCACCGTTGGTGGTGATGGCAATATCGCACTCGACGGGCTCAACGCCGGCAAGGCTCTTCACGAACTCGCAGCCGGCCTCGTGCGCCTTGTGGATGTCGCCGGCAAAGGAGCCGATGACCTCGTGCTTGCCGTTAAGCACCACGTTAAGCACAAAGGCGAGGTGGGCCATCTCAGCGGCGGCAAACATGTCCTCGCTCACGTGGTTGTGGCACAGGTTGCCGGCACGCGAGTGGGAATCATTCACAAACTGACCGTTGTGGTTGTACATGATGGTCTTGTAGCTGGCGATGCCAGGCAGGACGGACTTGCGGCTACCAGAGAAACCGGCAAAGAAGTGCGGCTCAATGAAGCCCTCGGCAAGCAGCAGATCGCAATCGGCAGCAATCTTGTTGATGATGCACTCGCCACCAGAAGGCAGGGTACCGATCTTTTTCATCATGCTGTCGTCAGTCGCGACGTGCATAACGATTTCCTCGTTGGCAACGATCTCCTCGCCATATTTGTTGACGAGCTCCTCGTGCGTCGACGGACGGTGCATACCCGTAGCAACCAGAATGCGCACGCGAGCCTCGGGCGCAGCGGAATGGATGTGATGCAGCAGAATAGGCATCGTCACACGCGAGGGAACGGGACGCGTATGATCGGAGCTAATGATGACAATATCCTTCTTGCCAGCACAAAGCTCCTCGAGCGAAGGCGAGCCATAAGGGTTGGCAAGCGACTCCTCTACCAGCTCTTCCTGCGATTTCGTAGTCTTAAACTCGTTTTGGTGACCTTCCATCACACCCGCGAAGTTCTTATCCTCGAGTTCCAGATGCAACGTCTTGTGGTCAAACGGCAGTTCACATTCAAACAATGACGAGCGCCCTCTTCCTTTTAACTGACACACTAGATAAACCGTTGGAAGGATACGCCGCTCACCGAAAAACACCACCGTCTACCGACTCATTAACACAACGTTCATATTTGACCCACAACAAAACGACCGCGATCCCAAAGGGGACCGCGGCCGCTACAGTCGTAGGGCGAGAAGCGCGCCTTTCTTCCCTTCAGCCCGTAATCCGCCGAAGACCGAGGACGAAGGGACCCGATGGGTTTCCCTCTGAATGCATTCCGCAGCACGAAGCCCCATCAAAGTGCGCGAAGCGCGCTATCTTTCCCCAGCAGTAATCCGCCGAAGACCGGACATCGCAGGGCCCGCCATTAGCTTACTTTTAGGCACACTCCGCAGGACGCAAGAAGCCCTCGCCGCACGAAGTGCGCAGCGAGGGCTTCTTGCATGTCCGAGGACGTGCCTAAAAGTAAACTAATGGCGGGCCCGGACGACTACAGGGCTATCGATTACCCCGTGTTCTGCAATCCTGCCGAGACGCCGGTCACAGTCGAAAGAATCAGGCTCATGTACTCGGCCTTCTTCTCCTCGGCCATCTCGTCCTGGTTCATGCGCACCTCGCGAAGGGCGCGGACCTGGGCGATGGACAGGGCGTCGACGTAGGGGTTACGCACGCGGACGGCGCAGCCGAGCACGCGACGACGCTGCAGCGGCCACTCGTCACCGACGATGGCAAGGACCCACTTACGCGTGAGCTGCATCTCGGTGAAGACCTTCTTGGACAGATCCTGGCGGTCGCCCAGGTGCAGATACATCTTGGCGATGCGCTGGTCGGTCTTGGCGATCGACATCTCGATGTTGTCGATAAAGGTGCGGAAGAACGGCCACTCCTGGTAGGCAGCCTTAAGCTGGTCCAGATCGCCAAACTGCTCGCAGGCGGTACCCAGGCCGTACCAAGCGGCCAGATTGATGCGCGCCTGGCTCCAGCTGAAGATCCACGGAATGGTACGCAGGTCGTCGAGCGACTTGGCACCCAAGCCGCGCTTGGCGGGACGCGAACCGATCGGCAGCAGACCGACCTCGGTCAGCGGCGTCACGGTCGAGAACCACGGTGTAAAGTCCTTGGTATTCAGCAGGTCCAGATAGCGCTCGTGGCTTGCGGCGTTGAGCTTGTCGGCCATATCCCAGAACTTCTGCGTAGTCTCGGTGTTGGTCTTCTCGACACTCGGGGCCGACTGCAAAAGCGTTGCGGCGGCAACGGACTCAACATGGCGCTGAGCGAGCGTGCGGTTGCCGTAACGGGCAAAGATGACCTCGCCCTGCTCGGTGAGCTTAAAGAAGCAGTTGACCGAACCCTTGGGCTGCGCCAGCACGGCCTTGTTGGCCGGGCCGCCGCCACGGCCCACGGCACCGCCGCGACCGTGCATGAGTACCAGGTCGATATCGTTCTTCTCGGCCCACTTGGCAATACGCTCCTGTGCGGAGTGCAGCGCGAGCATGGCCGTGGTAGGACCGGCATCCTTGGAAGAGTCGGAGTAGCCCAGCATGACCTCCATGCGGCGGTTGGTCTGGGCAAGGCGCTTTTGCACCACGGGCAGCGTAAGCATCTGGTCGAGCACGTCGACGCAGCCCTCGAGGTCCTCGAGCTGCTCGAACAGCGGAATCACGTCGAGCTCGGGGACATCCTCCTCGTGTGCAAAGGACAGGTGGGCAAGCTCAAAGACGTCGGCCACATGCTGGGCGCTCTTGGTGAACGAGATGATGTAGCGGTGCGCCATCTTCTTGCCGTAGCGCTTTTGGATGGAACCGATAGCACGGAAGGTATCGATGACCTCGCGCGTCATGGGCTGCAGGTCGCCATGGATACCGTTCTCGTGGATATCCTTGAGAGCGCGGGCGTGCACCACGGAGTGCTGACGGAACTCCATCTCGACCATATGGAAGCCGAAGGACTCGACCTGCCAGATGATGGTCTGGACCGGGCCGTAGGCAGCACGGACGGCACCGCAAGCGGCCAGCGAGCGCTGGACGACACGCAGGTCCTCCAGGAACTCATCGGCGCTGTGGTACATGGTATCGGTGATACGGCGCACGGTGGCGTTCAGACGGTCGGCCATGACGAGCATGACGGCGCGATGCGGCTCGTGCTCGGAAATCAGCTCGGCGCGAGCCGTGTACTGAGCGCTCATCTCGACCTGATGGTTCCACAGGTTCATGAGCTCGGCAGACGGCTTGCTGTAGGTGGCCTCGAGCGTGAGGTTGCGGCCGATGCGGCGGCACTTGTCCTCGAGCTTGAGCACCATATGGGTGAAGTACTTGGCGGCGACCTCACGGCTCACCTTGGCGGTGACGTTAGGGTTACCGTCGCGGTCGGAACCGATCCAGCTGCCGGGATGGAAGAACGCCGGGCACAGCGGCGGCACGGTACCGGCCTTGTCGCCCAGCACCCAGTCGTCAAAACGACGGTAGATGACGGGGATCACATCGAACAGTGTGTTATCGAAGATGTCGATGATGGTATCGGCTTCCTCGACCGGCGTGGGCTTCTTGAGCGCGATGGGGCTCGTACGCACCAGAGCGTCGATCTCCTGCAGCATATGGCGCTCGTTCTCCACCAGGTCGGAGCCGCCCAGGCGCGGACGCTCCTCCAGCAGGTTGGAGATACGGCGAATCTTGCCCTCGACGGCCTTACGACGGGCCTCGGTGGGATGTGCGGTAAAGACAGGGTGAAACTCGAGCTTGTCGAGCAGCTCGTTGGCGCCCTCGACACCCATCTCGTTTACCAACTGGTGATAGGCGACGGTGAGTTCGTTGGCGGGATCGACCTCGGTATCGGTCGACGCACCTGCCTCGCGCTCGCGCAGCTGCGCCACGCGGTAGTTCTCCTCCGACAGGTTTGCCAGATGGAAGAAGCTCGTAAAGGCGCGGACAATAACCTGCTGCTTATCGAGCGGCAGGCTGTCAATCAGATCGACGACCTCACGAAACGCCACAGCAGTAGGCTCGTCGGCGGTGGGCACGCCCTGCTCGTCGACGGACTCGTCGGCAGCACGGGCGCCGGGGTTTCCGGCATTGGCCACAATCTCGGCCGTCAGGATCTTGTCGAACAGGTCCGCGATCTCGGGATCATACTCGCTAAGCACACGGCGCTCCAGGCGCAGGAACAGCGCCAAGTTGTCGCGCAGCTCCTCGGGGATCTCGATCTCGGCGAGACGCTCCCTGGACTCGGCATTCGAGCCGATTCGGTTAACGAGGCGGTTGACCACGGCAGCGACGCGCGCCGCGGCTTCGGGTACAGACTGGTTGCTTAGGTTCTCAGCCACGTTTCCTCCCATTCCTCCTTCTATGCACGTAACATGCGGTATTCATTATAGGCACTCGGCAAAAACTTTCGGCGCTGATTGCGCTTTACCACACAAAAGTATTTTCTGCATTGCAAGGGTTTTTGCCCTAAATGGTCGTATTTCTCGGTGGGCGGCATACGTAAATGGGGGCATTCCGCAAAAAAGCGAAACACCCCCGTAACAATCGCTCGCAATGAGCTGGGCACCTCAGCGGCACTACAGCTCAAAAATCATGCGCTACAGGCGCTCGCGAACCGCCTCGACCACGTTGGCCAGATCGACGAGGGCCTCGTCATGGCTCTCCATGTCGCGCACCTTGACCTTGCCGGCGGCAAGCTCGTCGCCACCCAGGACCAAAATGAGCTTGGCGCCAACCTTGTCGGCCTGCTTAAACTGAGCTTTGAGCGAACGACCCTGGTAGTCGGCCTCGGTCACGATGCCAGCGGCGCGAAGCTCCTGCGTGATGGCAAAGACGTTCTGGCGCAGCTCCTTGCCGGCATTGGCGACATAGACGCACGGGGCCTCCTCGGCACCCAGGTCGCTGCCAAAGGCCTGCAGGGCCAGCAGCGCACGCTCAAAACCGACGGCGAAGCCGACGCCGGCCGTGGGCTTGCCGCCCTCGAGCTCGACCAGGCCATCGTAGCGGCCGCCGCCACCGATGGAGCCGACGCCGGCGCCGGGGGCCTCGACCTCAAAGACGGTACGGGTGTAGTAGTCCAAGCCACGCACCAAAGTGGGATCCTCGACGTACTCGATACCGGCGGCGTCCAGATAGCGCTTGACCTGCTCGTAGTGCTCGCGGCACTCATCGCACAAGTTGTCGCCCATCAGCGGTGCGTCGGCCATGATCTCGCGGCAGTGGTCGTTCTTACAGTCGAAGGCACGCAGCGGATTGAGCTCGGCACGCTCGCGGCACTCGTCGCACATCTCGTCGGCGTGATCGAGGATAAACTGCTTGACCTGCTCGCGATAGGCCGGACGGCATTGGGCATCGCCCATCGAGTTAATGAGCAGACGGAGCTTGGAAAGATCGAAACCAAGGCGCTTGTAGAACTCCATAAGCATGATGATGCACTCGGCGTCGGCAGCCGGATCGGGAGCGCCGAGCCACTCGATGCCTACCTGATGGAACTGGCGCAGGCGGCCCTTCTGGGGACGCTCGCCGCGGAACATGGCCTCGGCATAGTAGGCCTTAAACGGCGTGGAGCCCTGGGGCACCAGGTTGTTCTCCACGACGGCGCGCACCACACCGGCCGTGCCCTCGGGACGAAGCGCCAGGCGCTGCTTGGGCTTGAGGTTGCTATCGGTGCCCTCGGTAAAGACGCGCTCCAGGTTGGCGCCGCTAAAGACGCGGAACATCTCCTTGCGCACGACGTCGGTCGACTGGCCGATGCCGTGGACAAAGACGTCCACCTGCTCGATCGCGGGCGTCTCGATGGGCTTAAAGCCAAACGGCTCGAATACGCCGGCCGCAATCTGCTGCATCTTTTGCCAAGCGCGCATCTCGGCGCCGATAAGGTCGCGGGTTCCCTCCGCCTTCTGTGCCTGCATGGGCAAACACCTTTCTTTTGCATCGCGTCATAGGTAGTAGACATTATACGGCACAAAGCAGCAACGCGGCGGCGCGTCTGACCGAACGAGGGTATGGGGACTCGTTCGGCCAGACACGCCGCCGCGGCAGCCACGGACGAAGCGGACAAGCGGCAATGCGCTTTGGCCTATCTACTCCCCCGCCACGCTCGCGCGCAGCTTGGCAGCGATGGGCTCGGACGCCAACAGGAACACGAGCATAACCACGGAGCACACCAGGCACACGATCCAGGTGCTCGCAAAGGAGCCCGTAGCGTCGAACAGCACACCCGAGACGATGGCGCCCACGGTGCCACCGACCATCTCGAGCGAGGTAATGGTGCCCGTGACCTTACCCAGGTCGGCCATGCCAAACTGCTTAGACGCAGCGATCGTGGGCGTTGGAGATGTTGTACTGCGCAAGGGAAATGCCCAGGTCGCTGACGATCAACGGCTGGAACAGGCTCATGCAGTTGACGAAAATCGTGTAGCACGTGGCCATGATCACGAAGCCAGAGGCCACCACGAGCCAGCCGGGGAAGAACTTACGCTGCTGGGACATACTGCTCCTTATTTAACAAACGAATAGCCGGCGCCGGGCGCCGGTAGTGCCCAAGATTGCCTTGAAAGACAAGGACATAGGCCTTACGACCATGCCCGCAGGCTTGAAAGGCAAGGTTGGGTGCTACCGGTGGTCGGCGATATAGCCCAAAGCGACGGCGGTATAGGCCGCGGCACCGAGCGGCAGTTCGGCATCGTTAAAGCGCGCCTTGGGATGATGCTGAGCAAAATGCTCGTCCGTATCAGTCACGGCAGCGCCCACGGTAAAGTACGCACTCGGGATCTCGCTCGAGATCAACGCAAAGTCCTCGCTCGCCATGGCGTGGAACAGCGGCAGGAAGGCGGACTTGGGCAGCACCGCGCCCACGTAGCCAAGCGACGCCTGCGTCATATCGTCATCGAGTACGAGCGGCGGAACATCCGAGAGTGTCTCGATGGTCGCCGGCGTGCGATACGTTGCCGCGACGCCATTGACGACCTCGGCGATGCGAGTCTTAAGATGCGCCATGAGCTCGACGTCAAAGCCGCGCAGCGTTCCTTCGAGCACGCAGGTGTCGGGAATGACGTTTGCCGCCTGTCCGCCGGCAAACCTACCCACGGTAAGTGCGACCTCCTTGGCCGCCGGCACCTCGCGGGAGATGAGCTCCTGGAGTGCCAGGTGCACATGGACGCCGGCCGTGATGGGGTCGATGCAGATCTCGGGGCTCGAGCCATGGCCGCCCTTGCCCTGAAGCGTGATGCGAAAACCGTACACGCCCGAGAGCGCCGGGCTTCCATAGAGCACCAGGCCGAGCGGCGATTGGCTGTTAACGTGCATGGCGAAAGACGCCTGGGGACGCGGGTTCTGCAGCAGGCCATCGGCAATGGCAGCGCGGGCGCCCTCGAAGGTTTCCTCGCCCGGCTGAAACAGCAGCTTAACCGTGGCATTGGCATCGACAAGCTCGGCCTCGCGAGCCTTGAGTAGGCGGGCGGCACCAAGCAGGGCCGTCGCATGCATATCGTGGCCGCAAGCATGCATGCAGCCGTTGACAGAGGCAAAAGACTCGCCCGACTCTTCCGCGACGGGAAGGGCATCCATGTCACCGCGCAGCATGATGACCGTGCCGGCCTGATCGTCCGTGCACGTACCCTTGCCCTGGGCCGCCACGGCCGCACCGGCACCGATGAGGCCCACAACACAGGAACCATCGACGAGCGTGGCAAATGGGATTTCCATCTCGGTCAGGCGCGCTTGAATATACGCAGAGGTCTGTGGGAGGCTATTACCCAGCTCGGGCATCTGGTGTAAATCGTGTCGCCACGCAGCGAGCTCGTCTGCAAAAGCCTGAGCTTCTGCAACGAGACCGTCACCGATAGCGGCCTGCGCCGCTGCGGTGGCCTTGGGCGCTGATTGCGGTTGAAGATCGGACTGAGCTGGTGCCATAAATGCCCTCCAGTAACGTTTTTGCGGTAAGCACTTTGATAGCGTAAAGTGTAAGGTACAACTTTAAGGGCGAGGCATAAAAAATGCCGCCCCAGGAGGGCGGCGCAACAAGTTGTTTACAATTGCGGGCGCGGCTTTCGACGCAAAAAATCGAAGTGAGTCTCGCTCAAGATAATCGACAGGAAGATAAGCACAAAGCCGGCGAGCAGACGCGAGGTGAGCGCCTCCCCCATCAGCAGCACCGAAAACAACACGCCCGAAGGCGACTCCATCGAAAGGAGCAGCGAGCCCGTCGAAGCCGGGACATGCGCCAGGCCGACGTTTTGGATGAGCAGAGCCACGCATGTGCAGCCCACCGAGAGAAACGCCATCGCACTGATAAAGCTCGGCGTCCACACGGACAGAGGCGCCTGGGTTTCGAATAGCAGCGACGTTGCCAGGCTCAGCACGCCGTTGCCCACAAACATCCAAAACGTAATGACGTTGATGTCCATTTTGCGACCGTACTTGGCGGTCACCGCCATCTGGATGGCGAAGAAGACCGCACCCGTCAGCGTAATGACGTCACCGATGTTGAATTCAACGCTATCGAGCGCCACCAAACCAATGCCCGCCAAGCACAGCAGCGCCGCGCCCAGGTTATAACGGGTGAGTTTTTCGCCGCTCAGAAAATAGCTCGCGAACGGCACAAGGATGCAATACGTGCCCGTCAAAAAAGCATTCTTGCCCGCCGTAGTATGTGCCAGACCGACCGTCTGCAACGCATAGGCCGCCCACATGAGCACGCCCATACTCAGGCCAACGATCAGGTTGCGAGCGTTGAGGTGCGCGATGATGCGTTTGTGGAAGACGGCAAACATGACCAACGCTGCGGGCAGAAAGCGTACATAGAGCAGCGCGAACACCGGAATGGTGCCGAGTGCGTCCTTCATAGTGGTAAAGGAGTAGCCCCAAATGACCGCCACCGAAAGGAGCAGAACCTTCCAGAACAGCGGAGAGCGTGCGCCGGCGCCCCGGGGAATACCGCCCGCGCCCAAATCCTCACGGGCTACTGGGCTATCGGGCAAGTTTTCGATTTCGTTGGCAGCGTATTGGGCCATGGAACATCCTCGCGCTCAATCTGGGCGTGGTGTCCGCACGCGCGTGACCGCATGCCGCCTCATGGTCAAATAAAAACGGGACGCGCCGGACCCCCGGCACGCCCCGCTACTGTAGCAACAACCAGCGTTGCACCGCAATCCAGCCCACTAAAGTACCGGCAGAGTAAACCTCGATGCTCCGGCAATATCAGCGAAAACGACCCCAAGCGAGCAAGGTGACGTGAAATGAAAGGGCGCTGACCTTCTGGTCGCGCCCTTGAAATTGAACGTCAGATTGCCGCTTGGGGCCGTTTGCAGCGTCGAGCCGTTACGCGGTTTGGTAAAACCGCGTAACTAAATAAGCTTCGTGCTTTCAAGCTTTTCGATGATCCAGTCGTTGGCTTTGATGACCGGGCGGCGGAAGACGACGCCCAGGGCCAGCGACGGAATCAGGTAGCTCGCCAAGATACCCAGCTCAATCCAATACTCCATATGGTAGGCGCCGGCCATGGCGGCATGCATGGCGTTGATGCCATGAGTGAACGGCAGGAACGGATAGATTGCCTGGAACACGGGGCCGGTCATCTCGATGGGGAACGTGCCGCCCGAACCACCGACCTGCATGACCAACAGCACGACAGCGAGCGCCTTGCCGATATCGCCAAACGAAACCGTAAGCGTGTAGACGATATTGGAGAACACGAGACTCGCGACCCAGCCCGCCAGCACAAACTGCAGCGGGTTGTCGCACTGGATGCCAAAGAACAGGATGTCGCCCGCGCACACGAGCGTTGCCTGCAGCAGAGCCAAACCGCCAAAGAACAAGTAACGACCCAGGTAGATCTCGTGTAGGCGTACGGGGATGAGCTCGTTGATAAGCTCATCGTCAACCGACACCTTCATCATGGCCGCCAGCACGATCGAGCCGACCCAGAGCGACAGAATCGTGTAGAACGGCGCCATGGCCGAGCCGTAGTTGCGGATCGGATAGACCGGTTTGCGATCGAGCGCGACGGGACCGGAAAGCGACACGGCCAAACCCTCGGGATCGTTGCCAATCATCGTCTTGATCGTGGCAAGGTCGTCCGACATCAGGGCGCCATCGAGCTCATCCTTAAACGCACTGATCTTATCGGACGCTTCACCTAGCTGATCGGAAGCCTTGTTGACCAGCTTGGCGGCCTTGGAGAGGCCCTTCGCCAACGAGCCGGATGCGTCGGTCAGGCCGCCTACGGCGCTATCCAGGTCGCCCGAGATGCCATCAAGCGAGTCCAGAATGCCCGAAACCGTCTTCTTGAGCTCCTTGGCCTTAACCGAGAACGTGGAATCGTAATCGGATTTGGCACCCGCGATGCCGGCCTTGGCATCAGCGATGGCCTGATCGACCTCGGCACGCAAGTTGTTGACCTCGGCCATGCTATCGGAGAGAGACTTCGCGGTAGCCGCCAGATCCTTGGCATTGTTGCGGTACTCAACGGCGATTCTGCCCAGCGACGTCGCGGCGGACTTGAGGCCGTCCTTCAAATTCTCATCGCTCACCTGGTCGGCAAGGCTGCGGAGCTGATCGGCCATCGCATCGATATCCTTGGCGCGCGCATTGAGGGCCGCAGCGGCATCGTTGAGTTGGGACACCGTAAGGTCGACATGCTGGTTTGCGGTGTCGAACGCCTTTGCGAGCTCGGCAGACACATTGTCGAACGAACCCGCACTTCCATCGATTGCGGCATCGATGGCATCGTTTGCCGCCTTAAGCGCTTCTTTGGAATCATCGATGCCGCTTTTGGCATGTTCCATGAGCTGCTTTGTCGACTCATCGACGGCACCGGTCTGCTTGAGCATGCCGCTCGCCGACGTCAGCGAATCGGACGTGGAGCTCAAAATGCCCGCCAGCGACGAAGCATTTGCCTGAACGTCTCGCAGGTCCTCAATCGAATCGCCAAGCGTCGAGGACAGGTTGGCGATAAAGTTGCTGACCTGGTCGGTGCTCATGTAATCGAGCAGGCTGGACACCGTCTTAAGACCGATGCTCGTAATGGTCTCGGTAAAAGTTTCGTTAACCTGGCTCTGAACGGCACTCGAACCCTTCTCGGTCACGATCTGCGCAATGGCGTTGGCCTTCTGGTTCTCGTAAAACTCGATATCGGCGTGTTTCACGTCGGTCGAGAAAAGCGTCATCATGTCAGCGCTAAACGTTTTGGGGATAACGACGGCAGCATAGTACGCGCCCGACTTAACGCCCTCGATAGCCTTTTCGCGATTGTTGAGCACAACCCAATCGAAGCTCTCGTTGCCGCGTAGGGTGGCGGTCACGTTTTCGCCCACGTTAACCTCGACGGGGATCAAATCGCTCTCGTAACCCTCATCGGTGTTGACCACGGCGATCTTAAGATTGCCGGTGTTGCCGTACGGATCCCAGCTGCCGGCGATGTTAAACCACGCGTACAGACACGGTACGATAATGAGGCCCATCACGACAACCAAGCCGATCACGGAGCGAGACACGTTTTGGACATCGCGCTTAAACAGATGCAGGATGTTCTTCATTTATGCCTCACCTCCTTTGGAGTGCTTGCCAAGCGCGGTGGTATCTCCATCATTTGTGGCTGTGCTGTCGCTGCCCTGAGATTTATGGTGCGAGCCGATATGCGGCAAGCGGCCCGTGGACTGATCGCCGCCCTTGGCACCACGCTCGCTGGCGTTGAGGCCAAACATGTGGCGGGCGGCAGGAATGGCGGCCGTGTGTTCGCGCATCTCGCGACGCAGGTCCTCATCCGAAAGCGCCGAGATGCGCATCTGGGTATTGAGGCTCGCTCGGATATATTCGATATTGATCAGCCAGCCGCAGATGGCAATAACCGAGATGATCCAAATGACAAGCAGGATGATCTTGCCGTTATTGTCGATATCGAGAACCGTCGACAGGACAAAGAGCAGGACCTGAACGCCCACCACGGCGGCAAAACCGCCCTTGATGTAGTACGGGTAGCGTTGTTCAAAGGCGACCGCATGATCGAGCAGTTCGCGACGGTACGAATCGGAATCGAGCATGACGCGCATGGCCGTGCGCAGCGAGTAGCGCTGGCGCGGCAGGTCGTTGGACTCGCAAATCATCATACCGGTCGTGGAGAGCTGTTTATCAAAGAGCAGGTTAAGGTTGAGCAGCAGCGGACGCAGCTGCAGGCCGATAAAGAGCGCCACGATCAAGAACACGCCCAGAATGCACAGGTTAAACAGGTAGTTGAACGAATACATGCCGCCGACCGTCTCGCGCAGCAGATTGATGCCGTAGGTAAAGGGCAGCAGCGGGTGCAGCCACTGGAAGAAGCCTGGCATCATCTCGATGGGGTACATGCCCGACGAACCCGGGATCTGCACGATAACCAGAATGACGCCGATAGCCTTGCCGATATGCTTAAACGTGGTGGACAGCGCATAGATGATATTGACGTAGGTGAACGAGATGGCGATGCCGCCCAGCACGAACAGCAGCGGGCTGACGCACTGCACGCCGATCACCAGATCGCCTACCGTAACGATGATGGCCTGCAACGCGCCCAGGATCACCAGGAGCAACCAGCGGCCAAAGTAGCCCTGACGCGCGGTAAAGCTGCCGATGCCTTCGCGGTCGACCTCGAGCTTGTAGATGGCGATAAGCACGTAGCCGCCCACCCACAGCGCCAGATTGGTATAGAACGGGGCAATGCCCGAACCAAAGCTCTTGACCGGGTAAATTGACTTTGAGGTCAGCTCGACCGGAGATGCCATGAAGTCTGCAACATCATCGACGTCGACGCCCATCAGGCCGGCCAGCTCGCCCATGGACTCGGAGGTCTGTAGCGCCGCGATGTCGTTGGCGGCGGTTGCGAGCTTGTCCTGGACCTTGGCAAGCGAGGCATCGGTCTGGGACAGCGTGGTCTTGGCCTGACCGAGCGTGGCGTTGAGTTGCGAAAGTGTACCGCGCGCACTTGCAATAGTAGGCGTGAGGCCAGACACGATTCCCGTCAGATCACCCGAGACGGAGGCAAACGAATCAAGTGCGCTCGAGACCTTCGGCAGCGCGTTTTGACCCAGGTCCGTCTGAGCCTGGCCAAGGTTGGTCGCACCGGTCTGAATTGCATTATTGATAGCGTCGCTGGCACCCGAGACAGCCGCAGCGTCATTCGCCATGGCGCTCGACTGCGCAGACAGACCGTCCTTGATGCTCTGAAGCTTTTCATTCTGCTCGCGGAGCAAATCGATGATCGATACAATGCGCGCGTCAATTTCCTTGGAACCTGTCGACGTGTCATTGACGAGAATTTCCAAGTGCCCGATAACGGCCTTATTGTGGTCGATCGTCGCCTGGAGAGACTCGAGCGAGTTGTCGATGCGGGTGGTCGTAGATGCGACCGTGCCCGTCAGCTTGCCAATCGCAGCGTTCGCGGAGGCTGACGTCTTGGTGAGCGCAAGGCTGCCTTCCGAGAGCGCCTTGGAGAGCGAGGCGACAGAGTTACCCGCCATGGCGCGAGCCTCGCCCAGCAGGTCGTTGCCCTGGGAGATCGCCTGCGTCAGCGACGGCGCCTGACCCTGCAGACCGGCAAGTGCCGCATCTGCCGAGGCAATGGAACCACTCGTCTTATCGATGGCGGCATTCATGTCGCCAATCGAATCACGCACTTCGCCCAACGTATCGGAAGCCTCTGATACCGAACCGGCCAACGAATCCTGAGTCTGGGTTGCCTTGTCCTTTAAATCGACTCCGGCATCCTTGGCAATACTGGCAACGGTCTCGCCCACCGTGGAGACAAATTCCGAGTTGATCTGCTCCTCGATGGTGTTTGCACCGGTGTCGGTAACCTTGGGCGCAATAGCGCTCTTCTTCTCATTGACGTAGTACGTAAGCTTGGGCTGATGGTAGTTGCCGTCGAGCATCGAAACCAGGTTATCCGAGAAGTTCTTGGGGACTACGATGGCCGCATAGTACTCACCGCTCTCGACGCCCTCTTTGGCATCGGCCGCAGAATCGACGAAGGTCCAGCCCAGCTGATCGTTCTCCTTGAGCTGATCGACGACCTGATCGCCCGCGTTGAGCTCGCCCACCAGGTCGTTTTGGGTGCCCCGATCGTTGTTGGCGATGGCAATCTTGATGCCCTGGGTGTTTCCGTACGGATCCCAGTTGGCCACGATGTTGTACCAGGCATACAGCGAGGGAATAACGCACACGCCAAGGGTAACCACCAAGGCGACGGGGTTCACAAGCAGTCGCTTAATGTCGCGCTTAAATATCGCAAAGGAGACCTTTGCATTGGATAGTTTGCTGCCGAGACTCACGCTTGGACCATCCATCCTGTCGTTGAATCGAATCGTACTATCGACAACCATTGTAGTAGGCGCTTTAACGTCTCAAAGCACAATGGTGTTGAGTTTTGCGGGTAGCAATATACTACGAAGATGAGTTAACGTACAGTTGTACAGTATCTTAAATTTCAGCAGGTCACAAAACCACAACCCGCACAAATAAATGATCCCTTGGGGACGGAGGGATCATTCAAAAGGAAACGAGAGTGGAAAATCTCTCACTTCAAGCCCGCATTCGAGCCAAAAGTGGGAGATTATCCACTCTCGTTCTAATCTAGTTACGGTGCCGTATCCCCGAACTACATCAAGTTGCAAACAGCCGCCGCGAAGGCTACGGGATCCTCGGGGAGGATGCCCTCGACCAGCAGGGCCTGGTCATAGAGCAAACCGGAGTACTGCTTGATCTTGTCGGCGTCGCCCGCCTTCTGAGCGGCGACGAGCTTGGAAAAGACCGGGTGCTTGGCGTTGAGCTCGAGCACGCGCTGGCTCTTGGGCATACCGTCGGGCGCGCCCTCGGGACCCTTCTGGAGCACCTTCTCCATCTCGAGCGAAAGCGGGCCCTCGGTGGTGATGCACGCGGGAGCATCGGTCAGGCGCGCAGAGACGGCAACCTTCTCGACCTTGTCGCCGAGTGCCTCCTTCATGGCGTTAAAGAGGTCCTCGTTCTCCTTGGTGGCGTCCTCGGCCTCCTTTTTCTCGTCCTCGGTCGCCAGGTCAAGATCACCGGTTGCGACGTTCTTGAGCTCCAGGTGACGATCCTCAACCTCGGGCTCGGCACCATCGGCCACGGCCTTCTCGGCAGCCTCGCGGGCAGCATCGTCCTCGTAGATCTTGGGCATATCGGCGGCAACGTACTCACGCATAGCCTGGAACGTGAACTCATCCACATCCTGCGTCAGCAGCAGCACGTCATAGCCGCGGTCGAGCACGCCCTTTACCACGGGCATCTTGGCCAAGCGCTCACGCGAGTCGCCGGCGGCGTAGTAGATGGCCTTCTGATCCTCAGGCATGCCCTTGGCATACTCGGCCAGGGTAATCATCTTCTGTTCCTTGGCAGACCAGAACAGCAACAGGTCGGCGAGCTCATCGGTCTTCATGCCATAGCTCGAGTAGATGCCGTACTTAAGACCGCGGCCAAAGTTCTCAAAGAACTTCTCGTAGGCCTCGCGGTCGTTGTCACGCATATCCTCAAGGTCGGCGGTAATCTTCTTTTCCACACGCTTGGCGATGGCCTTGAGCTGACGGTTCTGCTGCAGCGTCTCGCGCGAGATGTTGAGCGACACGTCGGCGGAATCCACGACGCCGCGGACAAAGTTGTAGTAGTCGGGCAGCAGGTCGTCGCACTTCTCCATGATCAGGACGTTGGAGCTGTAGAGCGCCAGACCCTTCTCGTAGTCCTTGCTGTACAGATCGAACGGCGCGCGTCCCGGCACAAACAGCAGGGCGTCATACTCGAGCGTGCCCTCGGCGTGGAAGCTGATGGTGCGCGCAGGATCGTCAAAGTCGTGGAACGTGGACTTGTAGAACTCGTCGTAGTCCTTCTGCTCGACATCGGAGCTGTGCTTCTTCCAGATCGGTGTCATGGAATTGACGGTCTCGAGCTCCTGGTAGTCCTCGTACTCGGGCTTGTAATCGTCGCCGGCGTCCTCGGGCTTGGGTTTCTGGCGGCTCTTGGACACCATCATCTGGATCGGGTAACGCACATAGTTACTGTACTGCTGAATCAGGCTCTTGAGACCCCACTCGGTCAGGAAGCGATCGTAGGTCTCGGCCTCGCCGTCGGCATCGAGCTTCTCGTTCTCGCGCAGCGTCAGGATGACATCGGTACCGTGCTCGGCGCGCTCGCCGTCCTCGATGGTGTAGCCCTCAAGACCGTCGGATTCCCACACATGGGCGACATCCTCGCCGTAGGCGCGGCTGACGACCTTCACATGGCTGGCGACCATAAAAGCCGAGTAGAAGCCCACGCCAAACTGACCGATGATGTCGACATCGGAGCCCTGCTGCTCGGCGTTCTCGGTCTTAAACTCCTCGGAGCCGGAATGGGCGATGGTGCCCAGATTGCGCTCCAGCTCCTCGGCGGTCATGCCAATGCCGTTATCCGAGATGGTAATGGTGCGGGCGTCTTTATCAAAGGAGACGCGAATGGCCAGGTCGCCCTGGTCGATCTTGACGCTCGGGTCCTGCAGGCTCTTAAAGTTGAGCTTGTCGACGGCGTCGCTCGCGTTAGAGATAAGCTCGCGCAGGAAGATTTCTTTATTGGTGTAGATGGAGTTGATCATGAGGTCGAGCAGTTTTTTGCTCTCGGTCTTAAATTGACGCATGTGCAGTCCTTTCGCGCTACCCCTGTCCGCAAAAACGGCTCGGTCGCCCGAGCCGCATCGCAGACCTGCTATGTTCAGACTTAGATTTTATAACCCATTAACGCGCATATATACATACGGAATCGAAAAACTGTATGTCCGAGCGCTCTGATGCGCCAATTGCCAAGGAGTGTCCCCAACTGCCGGCAGGAAAGGAACGTTCCTATCTGCCATCTACGCGCTTGGCCATCCAGGCATGAGGCTGGCCCTCGTCTTCGTAGTCCACCGGGGCAATCTGCGTGTAGCCCGCCTTGGCATAGAGCGGCAGCACGTATTCCTGAGCATGCAGCTTAATGAGCTTGGCGCCGGCATCACGCGCGCACGTATCACTGGCCTCGACAATCTTGCTCGCCAAACCGCGACGGCGCATGCTCGGCAGCACGGCCACGCGCCCCATAATGTAGGTCTCCCCCGCCGCGACACCTTCGTCCAAGTCGCACGCCGGCGACACCGGAGCCTCTGCGTCAGCCGCGTGCTCAAGCTCTTCGGGAAACACGCGCGAGCAACCGGCAAGCTCGCCGTCTACATAGAGCGTCACATGAATGCAGTTCGGATCCTCGTCGATAGCGTCGAACTCATTCTCGTAGCCCTGCTCGTCCATAAAAATGACGCGGCGCACCAACGCCGCGTCATCAAAGCATCCCGTCTTAAGTTGGATATCCATGGCTGCCCTTTCATTCAATGCGAACGTTAGGGACCGATTTTAGCGAAAATGAGCTCCGCGCACGCTAAACTTCGCGCGAGCCTTCGCCAGGCAGTCGTAATGACCCACGTTATGGGCATCGCTCGCGATGAAGCTGTACAGGTTCTGATCGAACAGGCGCTGTGCCGGCTTTTTCTCGCGACCAAAGCGACCGCCGGCAATAAAGTCCGCCGAAGCCTGCAGCTTGCAGCCCATATCGACCAGGCGCTCCGCCACGCTTACATCCTTTTGAACCGCACGATAGCGCTCAGGATGAGCGATAATCACCTGGTAACCACGGCACTGCAAATCGTAAATCGTGTTCTCGTACTCTCTAAACGCATACGCATCGGCATGCGTCGAAAGTTCGAGCAGAAACTCGTTGGTCCCATCGAAATGCAAGTGCTCCGCGGCATCGATACCAAGCTCAACGAGCTTTCGATGGTTGACCTCGAAGCCCATCTGGAGCGGAAAACCGTCAGCGTTATCACGCAGCAGCTCAAAGGCATCCCACATCTTGTCGTAATCAAAATAGGGATCACGGCAGTGAGGAGTGCAAACGATTCTGGTTACACCGGCCCGCTTGGCAGCCTCGAGCATCGCCAAGCTCTCATCGAGATCGGCAGCGCCGTCGTCTACACCCGGCAAGATATGGCAATGAATGTCACGCATAGGTCAGCCTTAATCAACTAAACGTTTGCTCGGTTGGTGAAGATGCCCTTTTTGGAAGTCCCCTGATCGTCGGAGCCCTTCTTCACCTTCTTACCGTCCTTGGTGTAGTAGGAGTAGTAGTACTCGCTGGTCTCGGTCTCGCAGTAGTTCATAACGGTACCGATGAGCTTGACCTTCTCGGACTTTTTAAGCTGACCGATGGCGTTGAGCGCCTCCTCGCGCTTGGTGAAATCCTCACGCACGACAAAAAGCGCACCGTCGGTCAGACTTGCGATCTCGGCAGCATCGATGAAGGTGCCGACCGGGGGAGCATCAAAGATGACGTACTGGAACTTGGCGGACAGTGCCTTTACCAGCTTGGCAAAGCGGTGAGAGACGATGATGTCGGCAGGATTGGGAATATGCGGCTCGGCATCGAGGAAGTAGAAGTTCTTCTGACCCGTCTCGACAATCGCCTGGTCAATAGAAACCTGCTCGGAAAGGACTGCATAGAGTCCGCCGCGGGAGCGGACGCCGAGCATATCGGCAAGGGACCTGCGACGCATATCAGCCTCGACCAGCAGGACGCTCTTGCCGCTGGTGGCGATAGCCTGGGCAAGGTTGATGGAAACCGTAGACTTGCCCTCGTTGGGAATCGAGGACGTAACGGTGATAGTGCGAATGGGGTCGTCCACGCTCGCAAAGCGGATGTTGGCCAGAAGGGTCTTGGCGGCATTCTGTACAACGAGCTTATCGGTGTTCTTTGCCTTAGCCATGCCTATTTACCACCTTTCATAGCCGGAATTCGGCCAACAACGGGAATGCCCAGGAGCTCTTCTGCCTCTTCGGCACCGCGGATGCGGGTGTTGAGCATGTCTGCCAAAACGACATAGGCAACTGCGATAAAGATGCCCGCGAGGAACGCGACAGCAACGTACAGCATACGCTTGGGACCGCTGGGGGCTTCGGGGGTCTTAGCCTCGTCGATAACGTTGATGCTCTGGGCAGCGCCGACGTTCTGAGCGACCGTACTCACCGAGCTGGCCATGGCCTTTGCGACCTTAGCCGTCTCCTTGGCATCGGTGCCGGTAACCGAAAGCGTAATGACACGCGTGGTGGTCTCGGAGGAAACAGACACCTTGTAGTCATCCAGATCGGTGAGGCCCAGTTCATTGGCTGCGCCGCTCTTAACGCTATCGCTATCCAGCAGCGTGGCGATATCGTTGGAAAGCATCTGACTCGCCGAGAGATCGTTGTAGCTCATCTGACCGCTATCGTCGGTCTTGGCGAGAATGTACATGCTCGTCGTCGCGGTATAGGTGTTGTCCATCGCAACGAAGGACACGATGCCCATGGCGATCGCGCAGACCACCGGAAGGGTGATGACCAGCTGAAGGTGCTTCTTCAGCAGCTGGAACAGTTCGAGAAGGGTCATGCAGCTTGCCTTTCATTTCCCCAGTTCGGATTGACAAAACTGTCCGTATGTTATCGCATCTTTTTACCGAGACCAAACTCTATACATAAGAAACAGGCTCTCCTGTAAAAATGTCGGAAGCAATCGTAAAATTGCACAACAACGCCGCACCCGAAAGTCAAATGCGGCGTCTGCATCAATATCTATGTTGTATCGCTATGCGAATGGCTCGTCCTGCCGTATGGGAAACGTCACCGTAATGGTGGTTCCCACGCCCAACTCGCTCGACAAATCGAGCGTGGCGTGATGATACAGGGCCGCATGCTTGACAATTGCAAGCCCCAGACCGGTTCCGCCGCGCGCCTTGGACCTACTCTTGTCCACGCGATAGAACCGCTCAAATACCTTGCCCTGTTCTTCAGGCGCGATACCGATTCCCGTGTCGGCGACCGCAAGGAACGGATGGCCTTCGTCGTTGGTGCCGCACTGCAGCGTAACCGCACCGCCGGGTCGATTGTAGCGGATGGCGTTGCTCGCCAGATTATAGATGAGCTCGTCAATCAAGCGCGACACGCCTTCGATGACCACAGGCTTGGTCTCATGACTTATCGTCACATTCGCTTGACGGGCGACCTGTTCAAGACGCTGCTCAACCGCGTAGATGGCACGCGAGAGCTCAATAGGCTCCGTGGAACCAATGGGCACCGCCTCGCCCTCAGTTGCACGCTCGGCCTCGTCCAAGTTAGACAGCGTAAGGATATCGTTGACAAGCGCTGCCAAGCGGCCCGCCTCACGATAGATGCGACCGCCAAAGTTGCGCAGGTCGCCCTCGCCCTCGACCATGCCGTTTGCGATGAGCTCGGCATAGCCCGAAATCGCCGTAAGCGGCGTCTTGAGCTCATGGGTGATATTCGCCGTGAACTCGCGGCGCATACGGTCGTTGTCCGCTAGCACCGCCATTTGGCGCTTGAGTTCCTGGCGCTGCGACTCGATACGCTCAAGCATGGGGACCATCTCGGCATAGGCGTGCTCATAGCTACGGCGTGGGTGGTCCAAATCCACCTCTTGCAACGGCGCGATGATGGCACGGGACTCGCGGCGCGCCATAAAAAACGAGAGTACCGCACCCGCTGCTGCGATAAGCAGCATCGGCGCCACCATCGACAGCAAAATCGCCGTAACGCCAGGCTGGGCCTGCGCCAAGCGGACAACCTGGCCGTTATCAAGGGCGACGGCGCGATACAGCATAATCTCGTCGAGCGTAGAGCTTGCGCGCTCCGCGGAACCCAAACCACTCTCAAAGGCCTCGATGACCTCGGGGCGATCGCCATGGTTGGGCAGTGTGGAAGGCGACGCCTCGTTGTCGTAGGCAACCGATCCATCCTTGTTAATCAGCGTGATTCGCAAGTCCTCGCGATCGAGACTACGCAAGAACGGGATGGGCTCCTGCTGTTCGTCGAGAGCGGCAGCAATGAGCTCGGTTTCCTGCGCCAGATTGGTACTCGTGGCATCCGCCAAGGTGTTTTGCACAAAGAACGCACCCAGCACCGTAAACGCCACGATAACCGCCATGGCGCAGACAAAGATCGTCACAAAAACGCGGTGCGACAGCGTATGTTTTCCCTGGGGGGCGAAGACCACGGGTTACTCCTCCGATGCGGTGGCCGCGGTGTCGTCACCTTCGGCACCATCACCGGCAGAAGGCTCGGCCAAGCGGTAGCCCACGCCGCGCACGGTCTCGATGGCGCTGGCATGCTCGCCCAGTTTTTGGCGAAGCGTCTGCACGTGCACGTCAACGGTGCGCGAACCGCCGTCGAAGTCCCAGCCCCACACGCTCTGCAGCAACGACTCGCGGGTAAAAACCACGCCGGGCTTGCGCATGAGGTACTCGAGCAGGTCGAACTCGCGCAGGGTGAGCTTAAGCGGCTCGCCGGCAACGGTCACCTCGCGATGGCTGGGCGAGAGCACGATGTCGCCCACGCTGAGCACATCGCTCGCCTGCTTGACCATGCCGCCGCGACGCAGCAGTGCGCGGCAGCGGCTCGCAAGCTCCATGAGCGAAAACGGCTTAGTCAGGTAATCGTCGGCACCGCCATCGAGCGCCATCACCTTGTCGAGCTCGGTATCCTTGGCGGTAAGCATCATGATGGGCACCGTCGCCGTCAGGCGATCGGCACGCAGTCGACGCATAATCGCCAAGCCATCGGTATCGGGCAGCATGATGTCGAGCAGGACGGCATCGGGTACCCGTCGCGCCACGGCAGCCTTAAACTCACCGTCGCACGAAAAGCCTTCGGCCTCAATCCCCTGCTTGCGCAGCGCATAGACCGTCAAATCCCTGATGTTGTCATCGTCCTCGACGTAATAGATCATGTTGAACCCCTTTGCGGCCGGCATGACCGCATCTTAACCCTAAAGGTACCTTTACTAGATGGTATCAGCCAAAACGCCCCGTCAAATAATCCGCCGTGCGCGGATCGGTCGGATTCTTGAAGAGTTGCGCGGTGGGCGCGTGCTCCACCAGCTCACCCAGCAAAAAGAATGCGACCGAATCGGAGATACGCGCCGCCTGCTGCATATTGTGCGTAACGACCACGAGCGTGCAGGTCTCTTTGAGCTCACAGGCCAGCTGCTCCACCACCAGCGTCGACACAGGGTCGAGTGCCGAGGTCGGCTCGTCCATCAGCAGAATGTCGGGCTGCACGGCAAGTGCGCGGGCGATGCACAGACGCTGCTGCTGGCCGCCCGAAAGACCCAGACCCGACTCTTTGAGCTTGTCCTTGACCTCATCCCATAGCGCAGCGCGACGAAGGGAGTCCTCGACCAGCTCATCCAGCGCAGCGCGATCGCGCACACCCATACCGCGCGGACCATACGCGACGTTGTCGTAGATGCTCATGGGAAACGGGTTGGGGCGCTGGAACACCATGCCCACGCGCTGGCGCAAGCGGCAGATGTCGTAGTCGCCCAGGATATCTTGACCATCGAGCGCAATCTTGCCCTCGATGCGGCAATCCTTGATGCCGTCGTTCATGCGGTTAAAGCAGCGCAGCAACGTGGACTTTCCGCAGCCCGAAGGCCCGATGAACGAGGTGATCTGCTTGTCGCGGATCTTGATATTCACGTCCTTGAGCGCATGGTGGTCGCCATAGAACAGGTCGAGGCCCTCGACATCGATACGCGTCGGCGAGGCGGCAAGATCCTCTGCCGTGGGGCGAGTCGCATCCCCAACCTCGCGCTCGCGCGCGGCCTCGACCTGCGCTTTCATGAGTTCTTCAAGCTCCGTGGGCTCCACAGCCGCAGCAGCCGTCATACCGCATACCTCCACATCGATATCAATTCAGCAGTATCGATAGTAGGAATCGCGGCTCATATGCACGTGAGCGCATTGTCAAGTGTTTGTAAGGGCGCCTACGCTACGTGGCGGGCAACTCGATAGTAAAAACAGTATGCTCGGGCGTCGATTCGCATGCGATGGTACCGCCGTGCGCGCATACGATCTCCTTGGCGATGGCAAGCCCCAGTCCAGCGCCGCCGCGATTGGTCGCACGCGCCGCATCCAGGCGATAGAACTTCTCAAAGATCACCTTGAGCTTTGCCTCAGGGATGGGATCGCCCTGATTGATAAAGCGCACGCGCACGCCACCGTCGTCCCGGCGTCTGGCCTCGATCGTGATGGTCGAGCCCTCATAGCTATAGGCAATAGCGTTTTTCATGATGTTGTTGAACACGCGAGCCATCTTGTCGCCATCCACGAGCACCGTCAGGTCCTCGCGAATATCAACTTGGGCTTCCTTATGCTGCTCGTTGAGGATGGGATAGAACTCGTCAGCCACCTGAGCCAGCAGCAACCCCAGATCAACATAGCCACGCGTGAGCACGATATCGTGGAAGTCAAAGCGCGTGATATCGAAGAACTCTTCGATGAGCGCATCGAGCCGGTGCGCCTTGTCGAGAGCCACGCCCGTAAAGTGCGCACGTTGCTCAACCGGCAGCTCAGGAGCCTCTTGCAACAGCGAAAGATAGCCCACCACACTGGCAAGCGGGGTGCGTAGGTCATGTGCCAAGTACGTGACCAGATCGTCCTTGCGATGCGACTCGTCACGCAGAGCTTGCTGCACCTTGCGCTCACGGTCACGCACGCGGTTAAGGGCGCCCTCGACCTCCAAGAAGTCACCGTCAATGTTGTCCCAGGTGTCGGGGTGATCGATCAGACGATCTTGAATACGAGCGGCCAGCACACAATCGGCATGCTGCTCGCCCTGTTCGTAGCCCTGATAGTACAGGGCGCGGCCACACAAGAACAGCACGCACGCGGCAAGCGCCAGCACAAAGCCAAGCATGTTGAATACAAAGCCGGCATCGAACAGCACCGGCCCTTCGATGCCGCCGAGCGCCATGGCGCCAATCGCCAACGTCATGGCCCACGCGGCGCCGCCAATCACCATGCAGCGGCGCACGATCTCAAATCGATCGATCAGCAAAAAGCCGACAAGCAGCACCGCCAAGATTCCGACGATGTTGTCGATGCCAATCAGCAGCAGGCTCAGCAAAAAGAGCAGCACCGTTGCAAGCGCGCGGTTGTCGACGACCGACCTCACGTATTCAAAGAGCCGATCGGGCACCTCGAACGCTTGCCTATCGTCTTTTGTCATATCAAGATCCTCACAAGCGAAAAGCGTTATTCGATGATGTAGCCGACGCCCCAGACGTTTTTGATAAAGCGTGGCTTTTGTGCGTCGTCGCCGATCTTTTCGCGCAAGTGGCGAATATGCACCATCACCGTATTGTTGGAGCCGGGCATAAAGTCCTCGTTCCACACCGCGCGGAACAGGTCCTCCACGGCCACCACGCTGCCGCGATGCTCGACCAGATACAGCAAGATTGAATACTCGGTGGGCGTGAGGCGAACCGGTGAACCGTCCACTGTCACGGAACGAGCATCGCGGTTGATCTCCAAGCCGTCGAGCTGAATGGTCGGCGACTCGGCCGCCTGTGCACGGCTACCGTAGCTGGTGTAGCGGCGAAGCTGAGCGTGCACGCGCGCGATGAGCTCCAGCGGACGGAACGGCTTAACCACGTAATCGTCCGCGCCAAGCGAAAGGCCCCCGATCTTGTCTTGCTGGGCATCGCGCGCCGTCAGCATGATCACGGGATAGGTATGGCTGGAACGGATCGTACGCAGCAGCTCAAACCCATCGATATCGGGCAGCATGACATCAAGCAGCGCCAGATCGAACTCCTGCTCCAAAATCGCCTTGGCAGCATCGGCCCCGCTATAGGCAATCTGGACATCAAAGCCCTCTTTTGTAAGGTAGATGCCAACCAAGTCGGCGATGGCCTTCTCGTCATCAACTACCAAAATGCGCTCGTTCATGCGTGCTCCTCTCGCGCTCCATTATGCCTGAGGCGACGCACGCCACACACAACAAGCGTGGGTGATTAAGTCGGCCTTAAGCACCCTTGTGCCCGTTCGGGTGCGGATGTGGGCCACGCACGCACGCGATGATCGCCGACGCCGGCAAACGATATACTCTTGTTCCAGAAGAGACCATCCCGTCGAAAGCGAAATCCGTGAAGTCCCTCACCTCTTTTGCAAAGCGCTCAGCCCAGCTTGCCGCCGGCTTTGTCTGCGGTATCGCCCTTGCCGCTGGCGTGCCCACCGTCGCCGGCGCCCAAGTGCTTACGACCGACAATGTTTGCGGCAAAACCGCCGATGCGCGCGGCATCACGGCCGAAAACCTGCCCGATATCGATGCGACCAATGCCCTCGTCATGGGCAAAGACGGCACCGTCTACTATGGGCGCGGCGCCGATGAGCAGGTCAAAATCGCCTCGATCACCAAGGTCATGACCGCAATCCTAACCGTCGAGAATTGCAAGATGGACGAGAAGGTCACGGTGAGCAACGCCGCAGCCACCGTGGGTAATTCGACCGCCGGCTTGCTCGAAGGCGACGAGCTTACCGTTGAGCAGGCACTGCGCGGCCTGATGATTCCCTCGGGCAACGACGCCGCCATCGTGCTCGCCGAATATGTGGGCAAGAAGATCGACCCTAAGACCAAAGACGCCGAGGCAACATTTGTGAAGGCCATGAACGAGCGCGCTAAGAAGCTCGGTTGCACCGGCACGCTTTTTGAAAACCCGCATGGTCTGGACTTTGATGAGTGGGCTGGCGATATGCACTCAACCGCACACGACGTAGCGCTGATGATGCAGGAGGCCATGAAAAACGACACGATCCGCGAAGTCGTAGCGAGCGAGGATTCCTGGATCGAGGTCACGGGCGCCGACGGCACCGACCATTCGCATTCCATGGACACGCATAACTATTTGCTGGGCCAAGATGGCAACATCGGTGGCAAGACCGGCACCACCGACGACGCGGGCTATTGCTTTACGAGCGCCTACAACCGCGATGGCGACGAGATCTACACCGTTATTTTGAACTCCACCACCACCGATCAGCGCTTTACCGATACCGCCACCCTTGCCAACTGGTACTACGGCCACAAGGTGACGGTCGCAATCGCCAACACGCAGGAAAAGACCGCCAACGGCAACCCGCTTATGGCGCGCATTAGCCAGACAGATTGGACGGACAAGACGATCGACGCCACGCTCGCCGACCCCGCCGCACAGGCAACGGTGTTCTCACTCGCCGGCGAAGTGACCGAAAAAGTTAGCTACGATGACCTTTCGGGCACGGTGCATGTTGGCGACAAGGTAGGCAGCGTTACGCTCAAGCAGGACGGCACCAAGGTCGCCGTCATGGACCTGGTTGCCGACGAGGAAGGCACAGGGCCGAATCCCATTGAATGGCTCCTCGTGAAGCTCGACCGCCTGGGCCGCCGCATCGACAACCGGCCACTCACGGCAGAGAGCGAGACCGTAGCCAAGGCGCCCAAGGCGTAGGGCCGGAGCGATATCACATCGAACCAAATGAGGCGTCCAACGGGGCGCCTCATTTTTGAGGGTTCGAATCCCCAGCTAACGTGGTTCAACTAAAAAAAGGGCCCCAAATGGGACCCTTCTTTCAAGTCATACTGGCGGAGAGCTGGGGATGTCCGGGCATGCTACGCATGCCCTCCGGCTTCAAAGCCTGACGGCTTTTCGCCCACGGGCTACAAACGCTTTCGCGTTTGCTTAACGCCCGTGCCCTCTCGGGTTCGAATCCCCAGCCTCCTTTCTCCACACAAAAAAGGGCCCCAAATGGGACCCTTCTTCAAATTCGTACTGGCGGAGAGCTGGGGATTCGAACCCCAGATGCCCTTTTGGGGCATACTCGCTTAGCAGGCGAGCACCTTCGGCCTCTCGGTCAGCTCTCCGTAACAGCCGTTCTATAGTAACCAAACAGCCAAGGATGGGCAAGAGGAAATTTTCTAATTGCCTAGCATCCTTTCCTCCTTGGAAGCTTCACCTACCCCAGCGAGCGGTTGAGGGAGCCGAGTTCGTCGTTGCCCATGGTGCGCCACATTTGGAAGATGCAACCGCGTGCCAGGAAAAAGAAGCCGTTGTCGACCAGTTGAACAGCGGCATCTGCCAGCTGATTCGTCACGGCGGACACTGGCGGCAGCTCGAGTCCAGCCTTGCGGATGGTCTCGACCGCTTCCTCGAACGTCGGAGGCTCGCTGACGCTCATCTCGTTCATAAGGCCCTGCATTTCTTCCAGCGCGCTACTGCCCGACTCCTCGCCGCGCGGCACCAGACGGTAACAAGCCAGCGCCAGGTCGAGCTGATCGCAATTCCAATAGGCAAACGCCAAGCGATAGAACAGGTAGCCGATTGCAGAACGATCGCTGGCAATACGTAGGCCGTGGCGCGCCACCTCGATAATCTCGTCAAAGCGCTCCAGACGCGCAAGCACGTTGATGAGCGCAAAGTGCGATTGCATGGACGAGCGCGCCAGATCGTAAAGATGGCGCACCTCGGGCAGCGCTCGTTCAAAGTCCTCTTGCTCGGCGTAAAAGCTGCAGATCTCGTGCTGGGCAAAGTACAGCGCATCGGGCGCACGAAGGATTCGCACAGAGCGGTCTTCTTCCAACACCGGTAGCACCATGCGCACCAGCTGGTTATCGCAAAACTGCGTTTGAACCGGACCTGTCGCCAAAAGCTCGGCGACGGCGCACTTAGCCTCCAACTCCTCGACAAGACGAGAAAAGCCTTCAAAAGCACCTGTACAGTCGACTTTTGCCTGCTCGCGCAATTCAACAACACGGGCCACGTATGGGTCGTCGTCCTCTTCCATGACCTCCAACTCGTCAGCCGTATCGGCAAGCAGCAGATCGCGCAGCGCCGGCGGCAGCGTGCGATGGTCATCACGCGGACGAGCATGAACCTCCGCAGGCTCAATCGTCTCCGGAGCGGTTGACTCATACGCCTCAAGTACACGCTTGCACGACATATCGTCCATGTCCATGCTCTCAAGATCCTTGGCGACAGGCACGCAATCGGCCAGATAGGCCGCGCGCCCAAAGAAATACGTTGCAACAACGCGCTCGCCCTGCTCACTGTCGGGAGCAGCAATCTGCACATAGCAGCGCGTGATGCAGGTGCCCGCGGCAAAACACGCTGCCGCAAGCGTGAGTGCCACACGTGCATCGTGCTCCGCACCCCAGATCGCGCGCGTGTCCTCGTCCAGCTCGCGCCAAGCGTCATCTTGAGCGTCGTATTCACGTTGCGGCATGGCATCAACGACAGACTGCCCAAACCGAACGAGCATAATCCCCTCGGCAACGTTTACTCGATAGGTATAGTCGAGCCGCGTGACCACGTTAAGCGCCTCAACGATTCGCGCAAAACGGGTGCGCACGTCCCACTCGCCGCCCGGCTGGCACGAAACCGTTCCCGGCTTTGCCCACGGGTTATCGCTCGAGGCCGTATCGAGCAGTCGGGGAACATCGTTGGTCGTCTTAGCGATATGCCACGAATCAAAGAGTGCACAGCCCTCAAGGCTCGGCGACGAGGCCGCGGGGGCCAATCCGGCCCCGATGCGCTCGAGGATGCCGGAAAGGCGGTTGAGACGGCACTCTATTGCAAGCAGCATGTCAATCTCGTCCTGGTCCAGCAGGCTACGATCAAAATTGAGATAGAATAGCTTTGAACGATCAATGCGAGCCAGGCTCATCTCGGACTTGGCAGCGATGGTGCGCAGACGGGGCAAGTCAATTTCGCTCATAAGGGTGGCGGCATAGCGCTCGATACCGCTCGGATTCTCGGCATGGTCAACGCGGTAGAGCAGCGTCTCGATAGCGTCAGGTAGCGGTGCCGTGTTAAAGCCCAAAAACACCTCGACCGGCTCGGGCAACTTTACGAGCTTGATCTTGTCGACAACATTTTGCATACCCTCGTCGAGTCCGCCGGCGTCCGCCGTGCTCGCAATGGCATTTTCGGAGTCAGCGAATATCACGTAGCGCAGGAACATCGATGCCATGAACTCGCCGTAAGGAAGGGCGCGGGTCGAATTCCATGTCTCGTGGTCGGACTGCTCGCGCATGGGGCCTTCGGGAGAACCGACAGTTTGCGCACATGCGTGCATTGCACCGTTGGCTTCCCTTACCATAATCTCACCAATACTGGAATCCGACTCGTCAAGGACCAGTTCCATGTCGGGATCGTTGGGCAGCGGAGCCTCGCTGACGGGGCGGTCCACCTTGTACACCTCACCCGAAACGCTTACGTAGCCCAAAAGCGACACATGACTTTTGCCAACGAACTCGACGACATAACAAGATTCACGCTGATCCTCGCCAAAGAGTTTCCAGACCACGCCATATGAGCGTCCCGCAGACTGCTCGGGTATCGCCGGAAAGCGCTTCTTGGGATCGAGAAACCTGAGCTTGTATGTCGGACGCTCTGCCACGAAGTATCACCCTGATCGGTCGCTTGAAGAAGGAGTGGTCGCGAATAAGTCGCGACATCTACTCGGAATCTTACACGAGTCGACAGGAAATCGTCCCTTTGGACGAAAGCACTCAAGCTGGCGCTAAAGAAAAGCCCCCGTTGCCGGGAGCTTTAATCTCAAATGGTGCGGCGTATAGGATTCCGCGCATCCGCTGCGCGGATCCGCACCGGCTTCGCCCGCCTTCCGGCGTGCTCGCCCGCGGGCTAAAAACGCTCCGCGTTTTCTTGGCGCTCGCGCCTCGACCGAGGTTCGAATCCATGCGGTGCTTACGTAAAAGAAAAGCCCCCGTTGCCGGGAGCTTTAATCTCAAATGGTGCGGCGTATAGGATTCGAACCTATGACGTTCTGATTCGTAGTCAGACCCTCTATCCAGCTGAGGTAACGCCGCAGCGCAAGACATATAAAACCACTTTAGCTTATTGGAGTCAAGCTCAATCTCAAACTTTTTTGTGAAACGCAGTTTTGTCATGCTGCTCCGCATATACCGCTGTTCCCCGTACGATCGATTGGCTTTTCGATCACGTCAAACTTGGCATCAAGTTCCCTCAGGAGCGATCTCACCCGCTGGGCACAATCATAATCGGCAAACGAGATGCTCAGCATGCGCGCGACCTGGTTAGAAGTCCCAACTCCATAGAAGTGCTCCAGCGCCACAAGCCCCTCGTGCGTCACAAAGGTCTCGACCACATGCGGCGACTCCTCAAAGCACCATTGGGTCAACGGACCCTCACTCGTCTGCCGAAGCACCAGGCCACCCATGCCAGACGGCTCACACGTTACAAGCAGGTACACCCCGCCCTCGTCGCTCTCAAACAAAACCACCCGATCATCAAACAGCTCCATCGCGTCCCCTTTCTCTCGCTCTTATTTAGCAAAAGCATAGCAGGTAGATGGCTGTATACAGAACAGTTGTTCGTGTGTTTTCTATTGAGCTGTCCGCACGGCATGGTATGGACCTGCGCACGAAATAGGGCGCCCCCGAAGGAGCGCCCTTGCATATCCCCTATGCAGCCAATTTACGCGACCGGCTCGATCTTCTCGAGGCCGCCCATGTAAGGACGCAGAACCTCGGGGATCGTGATGGTGCCGTCGGCGTTCTGGTAGTTCTCCAGAATGGCGGCCATGGTGCGGCCGGCCGGCAGGCCGGAACCATTGAGGGTGTGCAGGTAGCGCGAACCCTTGAAGTTCTCGGGGTCGCGATACTTGATGTTGGCGCGGCGAGCCTGGAAGTCACCGCAGTTGGAGCAGGAGCTGATCTCCTTGTAGGCGTTGTAGCTCGGTAGCCAGACCTCGACGTCGTAGGTCTGACGGGCAGAGAAGCCCAAGTCGCCGGTGCACAGGCTAATCACGCGATACGGAAGGCCCAGCTGCTGCAGCAGGTACTCGGCCTCGGCGGTCATGCTCTCGAGCTCCTCGTCGGACTCCTCCGGCTTAGCGAACTTGACCATCTCGACCTTGTCGAACTCGTGCTGACGGATGATGCCGCGGGTGTCGCGACCGGCGGAACCGGCCTCCTCGCGGAAGCAGGGGGTGAAGGCGGTGTAGCGGCGCGGCAGGGTGTCGGCGTCGAGGACCTCGCCGGCGTGCAGGTTGGTGAGCACGACCTCGGCGGTGGGGATCAGGAAGTTGTCACCCGAGACGTGATAGGCGTCGTCCTCGAACTTGGGCAGCTGACCCGTGCCAAACATGGTCTGACGCTTGACGACGATGGGCGGCCACCACTCCTTAAAACCACGGCTGGTGTGCGTATCGAGGAAGAAGTTGATGAGGGCGCGCTCCAGGCGGGCGCCAGCGCCACCGAGAACGGTAAAACGGCTGCCGGAGAGCTTGTTGCCGCGCTCGAAGTCGAGGATGTCCAGATCGGTGCCCAGATCCCAATGCGGCTTAAAGTCGAAGTCGAACTCGCGCGGGGTGCCCCAACGACGGCGCTCAATATTCTCGTCCTCGTCCTTGCCGTACGGCGTGGCCTCGCAAGGAATGTTGGGCAGGTGAGCCATGAAGTCGTACTGCTCCTGCTCGAGAGCAGTACGGCGCTCGGCCAGACCGTCAATCTTCTCGTTGACGGCGCGCACGGCCTCCTTGGCGGCCTCGGCCTCGTCCTTCTTGCCCTCCTTCATCAGGGCGCCGATCTTCTTGGACTCGGCATTGCGCGTAGCCTGGAGCTCCTCGACCTCGGTGATGACGGCACGGCGCTCGTCGTCGAGCTCAAAGAACTTCTCGCGATCCCAAGACGTCTGGCGGTTAGCCATGGCGACATCGATGGCATCGGGGTTCTCGCGAACAAACTTGATATCAAGCATTAGATCCTCCGGCGATATACATTCCATTTAGGTTGCAACCTTGTACATGTATGGGCAAGTATATACTTATGAGCGTTTACGACCCAACTCAACTACGCAAGAAGGCACCCAATGGACGCAGTTTTTTCCTTTTTGTTTGGCACCCGCACCGGTTTTGCCATCCTTTTCGCCGGCGGCATCCTGTTATTTGCGATTCTTGCCTTTGTAATGGAGAAGCGTACCCATAAGATGTACGTCGACCGCGGACCCAAGTCCGAGGATGAGGAAGACAGCTTCTGGGACTAACCTGCCAAAAAGGGACAGGTTTATTTTGGTCTGTTTTATCTGGGCAAACGCAAGCGCCCCGCAACTGGAATTGAGCCAGTTGCGGGGCGCTTTTCGCTAAAAGGACAAAACCGCAGAAAATACCTGCCAAAAATAAACCCGTCCTTTTTTTGGTCGGTTTTACTGGAGAGTTGCGTCGATTGCCTTGACCAGGGCGCTGCGCATGCCGGCGTCCTCGAGCGCAACGACGCCCTTGATGGTGGCACCACCGGGCGAGCATACGGCATCCTTCATCGCCGCAGGATGCTGGCCAGTTGCAAGCTGCAGCTTTGCCGTACCTAGCACCATCTGGCTCACAATGCGATAGGCATCGGCACGCGGGATACCGTGCTTGACCGCCGCATCGCCCAGAGCCTCGATCGCCATGGCGACAAACGCCGGGGCGCAACCGCCCACGGTACCGCCCACAAACAGCAGACTCGAATCGAGCTCGACCACCGTGCCAAGCTTGCCAAGCAGATCAAGCACCACTACGCTCTGCTCATCACTAAGCGTCGAAGCCTTCTCGCAGGCGATGACGCCCTCGCCCACCGAAACCGGCGTGTTGGGCACCGTCGAGATATGCGAGACGCCCGGCAGGACCTGCTCCCACTTGGCACTGTCCCAGGTCCAGGCAACCGACAGAACGACCTTTTTGGCAAGAGCATCCTTGAGCGGGGCGAATACCTTCTCGATCATGTACGGTTTGACCGCAGCGACCACGATATCGGATGCGGCGACAACCTCGGCGGCATCGTGGCAGGCGACCATGCCGCGCGCCTCGCAGCGCTCAACCAGTGCGTCGTAGCGACCCGCGCAGGCGCACATGTCGCTCGCAGCTACACCGGCAGCGATCCAGCCATCGGCCATAGCGCTCGCCATATTGCCAAAACCGACAAATCCAATCTTCATATCGCATAGTCCTTTCAGACACATTCCTCAAAACGAAAGGTATTGTCCCACGCCATTGTTTCGTATTGCCGACCTATTTGTGATACGGCTCGCCACGACTGATCTTGCAGGCGCGGTAGATCTGCTCCAGCAGCACCACGCGCGCCAAGTTATGCGGCAAGGTAATACGTCCAAAGCTGAGCATCTCGTCGGCTCGTGCGCGCACGTCATCGCTCACGCCGTCCGATCCGCCAATTACAAAGGCGATGTCGCTGTTACCACGTAGCATAAGATCATCGAGCCGCGCCGAAAGGTCCTCGCTCGAGCGCTCTTTGCCCTCAATGGCCAGCAAGATCACATGTGCTCGAGGCGGCAGGGCTGTAAGAATCGCCGCCCCCTCCTTGTCGCGCGCGGCATCCACGCCGCCCGCCTTAGCCGGGTCGATATCGGCCACCTCGCGGATATCCACCTTGGCATAGGCACCTAGGCGCTTGGTGTACTCAGCGCACGCGTCCTTCCAAAAGCGCTCCTTGAGCTTACCGACGCAAACGACGGTGTATTTCACGCGCGTCTACTCCTTCGAATCGTTTTGAACTTTGCCGGCGGCCAGCATCTGCTCGAACATCGAGGCCGACTGCGAAAAGTCGCTCGGCAGCACGACCGTCGAGGTTTTACCCGTGCGAGCGAACTCCGTCATCATCTCGGACCACTGCGTAAACATGAACAGTTGGTTGGCCTCGTCATTGCCGACACCCGTCTCCTGTATGATCTCGAGCGAATCTTTGATACCCAGCGCGATGGCCTTGCGCTGGTTGGCGATGCCCTCGCCCGCCTTTTCCATTGCCTCAGCCTCGGCGGTCGCCTCGGTGACGCGCTTGATGCGGTCTGCCTCAGCGAGCTCCTGTGCCGCAGCGCGCTTGCGCTGGGCGGCGTTGATGTCGTTCATGGAGTTCTCGACCTCGGTCGGCAGTGCAATCTTGGTGATGAGCGTCGACACGAGGGTGAAGCCGTAGGCGGCCATCTGCTCGGAAACGGTAGCGTTGACATCCTTGGCGATGTCATCCTTCTTGGCAAAGACCTCATCGAGTGTGTAGACGGGAATCGAAGAGCGCAGGGCGTCGGTGATGAAGTCACGCATCTGGTCGACGGGCTCCTGCAGCATGTAGTAGCTCTTGTAGATACCCGAATCTGCCGGGCCGGCGCCCATGTCATAGCTCACGTGGTACTGAGCAGAGACCTCAAGGCCGATGGTCACGTTGTCCTGGGTCTTAACGTCGATGCCAAAACCGTTTTTCATGGTGCGCAGACTCACCGTGGCGGCCTTGCGGTCGATCACGGGCACCTTCATGTGGAAGCCCGCGTTGACGATGCGGTTAAACTTGCCCAGACGCTCGATGATCACGGCATGCTGTTGTTCAACGACATAGCAGGCGTTGGGAAGCAGAAGCAACAAAATGATGATGGGAAGCAGAAGGCTCGTAAGGGCGGCAATGATACCGGACAACAGCATGGTCTCTCCTCTGATAGGCACACGTTGGCACTAGGATACCCGCACGAAGCAGCCACGTGACATCAACAAGAGACCCATAACAAAAAAGCTCCCATTGCTGGGAGCTCTTTCAATCAATGGTGCGGGCGAAAGGACGTCCGCGTATCCGCTGCGCGGATCCGCACCGGCTTCGCCCGCCTGCCGGCGGACTCGCCAGCTCGCTAAAACCGCTCCGCGTTTTCTTTACGCTCGCTCCTTCGCAGGTTCAAGTCCCTGCGATGGGCCCATAACAAAAAAGCCCCCATTGCTGGGAGCTCTTTCATTCAATGGTGCGGGCGAAAGGACTTGAACCTTCATGGGGTTGCCCCCATACGGACCTGAACCGTACGCGTCTGCCAATTCCGCCACGCCCGCGTGCAGGAATTAGAATAACGGAGCGCCATCGCGAACGCAAGAACTATTTTTGAAAAAGTTTGCAGGCATTTTCCCAAGCTGCTCGCGCGATTGCCTCAGCATCCTCGCCGGTACGATCGACACGGTCGTTGACCAGCGTGTTTGCCGTAATGGAGATCATTGCGGGCTCGCATTCAAGACCGCGGATGGGCTCCGGAGCCATATACGGGCAATCCGTCTCGAACAAAATTCGATCGAGTGGGGTTGCCGCAAATGCCTCGCGCACATCGTCGTTGCGCTTAAAGGTAGCCGCGCCTCCATAAGCGATATAGCAGCCCAGCTCCACAAAGCGCTCCATCGTGGCGCGGTCCTCGCCAAAACAGTGCAGCACACAACCGGCCTGGGGCACGCCCACCTCACGAAGCACGTTGTACGCATCAACGTGCGAGGTGCGCTCCCCATCCGAGTCCTCGTGACGCAGGTGCAGCTCCACCGGCACGTTACGGCACACGGCAAGCTCGAGCTGGCGCGTCATGCAGTCAATCTGCACGCTGTGGGGCGCCGGCGCGATGTCGTCGTCGTAATCCATGTGGTAGTCCAGACCGATCTCGCCAATACCGGCGCACAAAGGGTCATCAAGCGCAGCAACAACCTGCGCGTGAATGTCGTCGGTATAGTCCGGCGCGCCATACGGATGCACGCCGGCAAGATACTTGATCTGCGGGATATCCTGCATCGGCAGAATTTCGCGCACGAGCCAGTCGCTATAGTCCGTCACGCTGCGCTTGTCGGCGATGGGGTCGAAGACCGTCACCAACAGGTCGATGCCTGCCGCCTTGGCACGCACGAGTGTCTCGGGCACATCCTTGCCCCAGAACGAAAGCAGATGCGCATGCGTGTCGGCAAGCGGTGCCAAGGGTACGGGACAAGCAACCGTCTTCTTTTTCTTGGTAAACGTCACGCGTTCGGCATTAAGCGTCATGGGAAAGCTCCCGAGCCAGGCACACAAAGTCGGCGACGCCGAGCGTCTCGGCGCGCGTGGTGGATGCGATACCGCAAGCCTCAAAGGCGGCATCGAGCACGTCCTTGGCAAAGCCGTTGGCGCTCATGGAATTGCGGATGGTCTTGCGACGCTGAGCAAATGCAGCGTCAATCACGCGGGCCACAAATTCGCGATCGAGTCCTTCGGGCACCACACCGTCAACACGGTCGATGCGCACGACGGCCGAGTCCACGTGTGGCGCCGGCATAAAGCAACGCGGCGGCACCTCAAAGCGACCCGTTACCTGCGCATACAGGCCAAGCTTTGCCGTATAGCCGCCATAGGTCTTGTTGCCCGGCACTGCGGCAATGCGATCGGCAACCTCCTTTTGCACCATGACGACGGCGCGCTTGAGCGCCGGCATCGTCTGGAAAAATTGCAAAATGATCGTCGCCGCCACGTTATAGGGCAAGTTCGCGACAAATACCGTCGGCTCACCGCCCGCAGCCTGCTCAATCTGCTCCGGGCCCACCTTAAGCGCGTCGCCCATGATAAAGCGGAAGTTGGCATAGTCGGCGGCGTGGGCGTCGAGCACCGGTTCGAGCTCAGGATCGGCCTCAATGGACGTAACGCACGCCGCTTCCTGCAGCAACGCAAGTGTCAAAGTACCGCAACCCGGACCCACCTCGAGTACGCGCTCGTCACCTGCAAGCTCGGCAAGCTCGCAGATACGCTCGATCACATGATTGTCGATTAGAAAGTTCTGGCCCAGGCGATGCTTGGTCGCAAGGCCAAACTCCTCCAGCAGCTCCCTGGTGGCCGTGGGGTTTGCCAAAGGCGAAGTTGTCATAGTTGCCTCCTTAGCATGATGGCGGCGTCTTGAAACGAAAGGGCATGGACCGTTGCGGCCATGCCCTTACATCTAAACAGCAAATTGCCGATATGGCGCTCGCGAAGTCTCTACGCCAGACGCGGGAACAGCGGATCGCCCTTCTCGACGGGCTGACCACCAGCAAGCAGGCCCCAAGCGCAAATGCCCTTGAGGTCGTCGCTCGCGGCCTCGCCCTCACAGGACAGGCGGCGCAGAGCCTCGACAGAAGTCTGGGGCATGAGCGGCATCAGCAGGTGGGCGGCGATGCGGATGGCCTCGAGCAGGTTGTAAATCACAAATGCCAGCTCGTCAGCCTTGGCCTCGTCCTTGGCAAGCGCCCAGGGCTCGGAGTCCTCGATGTAGTGGTTGGCGGCATGGATGAGCTCCATGACCTCATCCTTGGCTCCGCCGTAATCGAGCATGTCCATCTTGGCCATGTAGCGCTCGACCAAACCGTCGGCAATCTTTGCCAGCGGGTTATCGAACGCGTCGGCAGACGCCGGTTTAGCCGGGGCGCAGCCGTCAAAGTACTTTGCGCTCATGTTGAGCGAGCGCGAAATGAGGTTGCCCCAGCTGTTGGCCAGATCGGCGTTGTAGACCTGCTCCATGCGATCGAAGCTGATGGCGCCGTCGGTGCCGGGGACCACGTCGGTCATAAAGTAATAGCGATAGCCCTCGACGCCCAGCATGTCGATAACGTCCTGCGGAGCGATGGCGTTACCGCGGCTCTTGGACATCTTCTCGGCCTTGCCTGTCTCGGCATTGCGCACGGTCAGGAAGCCGTGGGCAAAGACGTGCTCGGGCAGGGCCTCGCCGATGGCCATGAGCATGGCGGGCCAAATGACGCAGTGGAAGCGGATGATGTCCTTACCCACGATGTGGAACTGCGCGGGCCAGCGATAGGCCAGCTCGGCACGCGCCTCGTCGGTGTCGACACCGTAGCCGACGGCCGTCATATAGTTGAGCAGCGCATCGAACCACACGTAGGTCACGTGACCCTCGTCAAACGGGACCTGAATGCCCCAGTCAAAGCTCGTGCGGCTCACGGAAAGGTCGTTAAGGCCGCCCTCGACAAAGCTACGTACCTCGTTCATGCGGAACGCAGGCTCGACAAAGTCGGGGTGCTCGTCATAGAGCTTGAGCAGCTTGTCCTGGAAGGCGGAGAGCTTAAAGAAGTAGGACTCCTCCTGCACGCGCTCAAGCGGACGGTGGCAGTCGGGGCATAGATGCTGGCCGACGCTGCCGTACTCCTCGTCGCCCTTCTGGACCTGCGTATCGGTAAAGTAGGTCTCGTCGGGCACGCAGTACCAGCCGTCATAGCTGCCCTTATACAGGTAGCCGGACTCCTTCATGCGCTCCCACAGATACTGCACGGCGTGATGCTGGCGCGGCTCGGTGGTGCGAATGAAGTCGTCGTTGGAGATCTCGAGCTTGCTCCAAAGCTCCTTGAAGTGCGGGGCCTGGCTATCGGTCCACTCCTGCGGCGTCATGTTGTGCTTGGCAGCGGCCTCGGCGACCTTCTCGCCGTGCTCGTCCATGCCAGTCAGGAACTTGACGTTATAGCCGGCGGAGCGGCGATAGCGAGCCTGAACGTCGGCGATGATGGTGGAATAAGCCGTGCCCAGGTGCGGATCGGCGTTGACGTAGTAGATGGGCGTCGTGATAAAGAACGAAGGCTTGCTTTGATCCATGGGGTTTGTCCTCCAGAAAAACGTTGCATACAGGGGATGATTCTAGCGCAAGGGCTGGATATCCTCCATCTATTGCATATCGAGCACCATGGCATAGACATCGCGCTTGCGGCGCGAATACTTCTGAGACAGGCGCTTGGCCACCGCAGAGGCGGGCTCCCCCTCCTCGAGCGCGGTGCGGATATCCTCGCGCAGGGCCTCGTCGGGATCCGCTACCGCAGCGCCAACCGGCGCGATGCCGGCCTCCTCATCCTCGCTCGGCGGCGCGATGACCAGCGCAATCTCGCCCTTTACCTCGCCGCGAGCATGCAGCTCCTCGGCAAGCTGGTCAGCGGGCCCGCGCAAGACCTCCTCGTGCAGCTTGGTGAGTTCGCGGCAGACGGCAACCTCACGCTGGGGAAAGACCTCCGCCACGGCCTCGAGCGTCGCCACGATGCGATGTGGAGACTCGTAGAAGATGAGTGCGCCGGGCACCACGGCAAGGCGCTGCAAACGGCGCACACGGTCGCCGTGCTTTCGGCCCAAAAAGCCCTCGAAGAAAAAATGCTCGCAGGGAATGCCGGACGAAACGAGCGCCGTGACGCAAGCAGAGGGCCCGGGGATAACTTCGACGGGCACATCGGCCTCACGTGCCGCCTCGACCAGCGCCTGGCCGGGATCGGACACGCTCGGCATGCCGGCGTCCGAGGCAAAGGCGAGGGTCTCCCCCGCCAGCAGACGGTCGACCAGGCCGGCGGCGCGGCTGGCGATCACATTCTCGTCGCAACGGACAAGCGGCTTGGAAATTCCCAGGTGCATCAGCAGCTTTGACGTCACACGCGTGTCTTCGCAGCAAATGGCATCGGCGGCGGCAAACGCCTCGCCAACGCGCGGGGACAGGTCGCCCAGGTTACCGATGGGCGTACCGACCACATAGAGTTTGCCCGTGTGGGCGCTGTTTTGCGTCATATCAACCTATTCAATCATGCCGCGTTCGAGCGTACCGAGCGCCGCGCGAGCGTCCCATGCTGCAATGCGCTTCTCGGTCTTCCACGTTTGGAAGAACCAACCGGCAGCCGGCGCAAACGAAGCCAGCTGGTTGGCGATAAACACGCGCTCGTAGGCATTGCGGCCCTCGGGCGTAACCGACGAGTTGGCAAAGATCGCCGCACCCGACCATTCGCCCACCAGCACGGGGAACCCAGTCGAAATCGCTTCTTTAAGCTCGCGCTTGTTACGCGAAATCGCCGTCGTCAGCCCGCGAGGGCTCGTGATGTCGAGCGCGTACTCGTCGCGGTAATGGTATAGGTGAAGGTCCATGTAGACGTTCTTGTACTTGGCGCCGCGCATAAAATGCTTCCACTCGCTGGGATGCCCCGACGACGAGAAGACGACGATCTTATCCTCGGGCATATACGAACGGACGAGCTCGTAGGCATCGCGATAGAAATTGCGCAGGTAGTGAGCGGGAATGCCATCCGTCATGGTGAAGAGGCTCTTGCGAACGCTCATCTGCGGCGTGTCCAGCAGCTCAATGCCCAGTAGGCTCTCGGCCTCGCCATAGCGATCAGCCAAGCGCTCGAGCACGTCGAGTGCGACATGGCGGCCGTTAGTGGACGAATGCCACTCGGCAACAGCCTCCGGCGTGGTGGGCGAATCGTTGGAATCGCCCTGGCCACCGGGCACAGTTGCCAGATCGAGCAGCACGCGGATGTCGTACTTGGCAGCCCACTCAATCGCGCGGTCGATGTAATCGACAACCGATATGTAGGAGGCATCGGACTCCTGTGAGCCAAAGGCATACCAAGGCACCGGCAGACGCACGGCATTGAGACCGATCTGCGCCATGCGACGAAAATCGTCCTCGCTCACAAACGTCTCGTAATGGCGGCGCATGCGCTCGTTATAGGCGGCGGTACCCATGGCCTCCTGTAGCTCGGCCGCGTTGGATGCACCGGTCGCCGCGTACAGCGACGGGGTCACCCAAGGCTCGGGAATAAACCAGCCAGAGAGATTAACGCCGAGTATCCTCTCCATCACTGCCCCCTTCGGATCGTGCAGGCCGAGCCTGCATCGTATTGCATAGGAAAAGTATCGTTTTGAGTATACCCGCGCGTGCGGACAGACGACCGAACGGTCTGTAAAGTGGCGCAAAAGCGGGAGGAATGTCTGAGCGGGCCCGAGATGGCGCGCCGAGATGTGCACGCACGTCGGAAGTAAGCGCCGGAAAGCGCGTCCCGTTTTTCGCAAAAGACTGGGATGCATTTTCCGCGGGTCCACATAAAAGAAAAGGACCCCTTTGCAGAGGTCCTAGTCAATTCAAGGTGGCGGGGAAGGGAATCGCGTCCGCGCGCTGCGCGGACGGACCGCCGCGGCGCTTGCGCGCCTTGCGAGCTACGCTGGAAAACGCTTGCGCGTTTCCTCAGCTCCGCGCCCTCACGGGGTTCGATTCCATGCATGGTCCACATAAAAGAAAAGGACCCCTTTGCAGAGGTCCTAGTCAATTCAAGGTGGCGGGGAAGGGAATCGAACCCCTGACACGAGGATTTTCAGTCCTCTGCTCTACCAACTGAGCTACCCAGCCATTTGAGGTGTGCCTTGTTTCAAGGCTTGATTAGTATAACCAAGGACGCGTTCCGGTCAACCGAGAATTTTAAAAAAGTTTTTGAGCACAGCCTCGGTTCTATAAATCGGCACGTCAGAGGCATCAGTCGGCAGCAAGAAGTTTTTCGCTCAGAGCCGCACGGGCAAACTCACTTGGCGTCATCCCCTCGGCAGCCGCCCGTCGACGAATGGCCTCCTTCATTCCCAGAGGAATCTTGACCGACAGCGTTGCCGTCCCCTCACCTGAGAGCGGGGGCCGTCCATGCACGATCCCACCAACGGTGTGTTCGCCATCCGGTAACTCTCCGCGCTCGTACGACTCGCACCACGCGTCAATCATTTCATCCGTTACAACCTGACCATTAGCGGCCGTATACGTCTTGCTCATCATCGACCCCTCTGCCGAGCTCGCTCGATCTCTTGCCAGAATTTCTTCTGAACCGGAGACAGGGCATGAATAATGAGCCATCCACGAATTAGTTCGACCGCAACAAGTTCCACACTTCGACCATCTGGAAGCCATCCAATGGCAAGCCATCTCGGCGGCTCGTCCTCCGACTCGCGGCGAATGCACTCAGTAACCGCGAACCAGGCACCTAGTACCTGCTTTTCCGTCAGGTGCTTTTTAGCGTTGGGATGGATCTCAACATCCATGCATCTTCTCCTCCATCTTACCCAATTTCGTATGACGAAAGTCCGCTGTCGCCAATCTCTTACGCCGGCACTTGTTGGAGGGCGGGAGGTGTAGCGAGGATTGAAGGGCGTTCCAATACCGCCCAGGCGCCGGGGCAGGAGCACATACACCAGGGACATACGTTTTCGTAGCGCGCGAGGATATTGCCGCGTGCATCGATGAAGGCGATGTCGATGGGATAGGCCATAAAACACGTATGGACCGAAGAGCAGCGTGGAAACGCCATGACGAGCGGCAGGCCGTTGGCGGCAACCGGACGCCGTCCCAGCATGCCGCGCAGGCGCACGGCAAACGACTCCGCCACCACAAACTCGGCCGGCGTCCAACCCAGCCTATTGAGTGCCCGCGCGTAGGCGATGTAGGACGAGACCGCGGTCACATGACCACCCCCGGACGCCATGGATCGACCGTCACCGCACGCTCGTGCGACAACGTTGTCGGCGCCCCCAGCGAAACGCCAGCGATGCTGAGAGAAGTCGGCCACGGCTCATAGTGCATGGTGCAGGTGTAGGTCCTAAACGTACCGGATAGGGAGAGCAGGCCACCATCCGATGCCTCCGCGCCTTGCTCGCTCGACACTTCGATCCGCAAGTCATAGCCTTCCATGGCATTCAGAATTTGAGTCTGAACCGTCGCCGAGGCATCGGCAGAGCTTTCGTCGCCCTCCCCCTCCGACGCCACGGCGTGCGCCAACACGATGTCGGGTACCACGCGGTCGAAGCGCGCGACAGCGCTGGCAAAGATCATGACGTTGTACACGATGAGTGCCAGCGCCAGCAAAACGGGCGTAACCACCGCCATCTCCACCGTCGCTTGGGCGCGCTCCTCGCGCAGACGCATGCGGATACTCATTACGACCCACCGCCCAGAGCGCCAACCAGCGTGGCGACATCGACGGTGAGTGGGATGGAGCCGCCGCCGGGCAGAGGAATCTCCGCAAGCGTGAACACCGTACCGCTAATGGTGCGTTCGACTTGATATTCCAACGCCTCGCAAAGCGCCTTGGGATCGGTCACGCCCAACGGAATACTTCGCAGTTTGTCTTGCGCTTGAGAGAGACCGGCAATGTCAGACCCCGGACTCTTAATGACGTTGGCGGAATCGGTCAGCACCGGCTTTCGCAGGCGCAAGTCGCACGGCTCCAGACCCAACGCCGCCACGGACGCCGAAACGGTATCGCCGAGCCACGATGCGATGGAGCCCAACGCGCCGCTGCCCCCTCCTAGGCCTTTAATCATCTCGTCCATAAGTTCGTCGGCCGAACCTTGGATATCACCGTATCCTACGAGCAGCCGTCCCCAAACATCCATGACGCCGTCGAGCACGCCGGCAACGCCGCCCGAGCGTTCCTTCAATGTCGAGAAAAATCGCGAAAGCACGTTGTTTTGCGCTGTCGCGTCATCGGGTGCCAACACCGCGGCAGAGATAGCACCGCGATCGCCAAGCCTGACTGTCGTGTTAAACGAAGAGTTGAGCTCATCGGGGCTCGAGATGGCACCCGAAACCGCAAGGGCAACCACGCCATTTCGCCCGGGCGGGGCGATACGCGGACGCTCGCCCGAAAGCGCTCTAATGGCCTCGTCAAACGCATTACCCGCACGGTCAGCCTCGTCCTCGGTCTGGCGCATGAGCTCGAGCTCTTTGTTGCGGCATTCGACGTAGTCTTCCAGAGCGTCTTTGAATCGATCAAAGTGGTACTCGAAGCCGTTTTCGATAGAAGTCGAAGGAGCCGCAACGGCGCCGAGCGACGAAACGCCAAAATGGCATCTGTTGCATCTGTCCTGCCCGTCATAATCAGCAACCGAGGCCAGCCCGCCTGGCGCCCCCTTCTTATAGTTGGGGCAACTCGTTCCGTAATGCAGATACATCTTGCCATCGATGGCACTGGTTGGCCACGCCGTATCGGAATAGAGTTCCGTCGCTCGCACCTCGTCAGTGTTGCGCGGCAACAGCGGGATATAGGAAGTAACTTCATCTCCGCCCTCGGTTACATATGCACGATTGACCTCTGTACTCGCATAGGTGTAAAACGCCTTGCGCGCCGCCGACTCCGCCTTCATCTCGACGCTTGAGCCCTGAGGCGCCTCGTTTGCAAGGCGCAAGCGGTAATAGGCCTTCGCGCGATCGAGCGCCACTTGCGGCTCCCATGTGACACTCGAGGCATAGTGCTGATTCTCAATATCCGAAAGCTTCGCCAAGCTCTTCGCGCGTTCCCACATGCACGAACAGCTTCCGACTGCGCCTCTGTCCGATCCACCGCAGTCGGCAAGCCAGGCGCGTTCCTTGGCCTTTGACGTTTTCTCGGACGCTTTCTTCAGTTCCCTGGCAGCATAGTCAAGGTCTTTTGAGGTGCTCTCGATGGTATCGGTCGAGATCTCTGACCCTTTGAGCGCGGCGAAGTCCGATTCGGATGTCCTGGGCACGGCAAGCGCCGTACCGGTATAGGTCACACTATCGGTATCCTGCGCCGACACCGCCTGCGTGGCACGCGCGGCGATCAGATACGGCAGAGCCGTCTCGATTTTCTGTAAGCCTTCCGATGCGCTTTTGGCAAACTTGTTGCGCGTTTTAATGATCTCGATCCCGGTGTCGACCATATTGCCGGCAACCGGCTCGGCACCCGGGATGAGGATGGCGACCAGGCCCGTCCCGATCGTGGCAAACCCCGCCAGCCCCAGACTCAAGATACTCGCATCAACCACCGTGGCAGCCGTGTGATAGGACGACACTACGTTGGCACCCGCCAGCGCGCCGCTATCGGCCGCCACCTGGGCGTCCCCGGCACGCGACATGCTCCATATCGCCGCGGTCGACGAAAACAACAATGTGAGCACCACTAGGATGACCACGGCAGAAGAAAGCGTGGTATAGGCGCCGTCTTCGATAAACAGATCGACACCGGCTCGACCCATAAAGCCGCCTCGCTTGCGATGGCAGCTCGGACGGTGCGTCAAAACGCGTCTAGACCAGAAACGCTTAATCCCATGCAGCAATCCACGAATCATAATCTCCCTCCAGCCATTCGGGACGCGATTGATACGAGACATCGACCTTGAGCTCAACGTAGCCGCCCTCGGCGGTACCACCCATAGCCTGCACAAACGCACCGATCACAGGCAACGGCTTGACCTCGCCGGAAACGGACACGGACGAGGCGCCACCCGCACCGGCCCGGCCAAGCTCGATATCCCACGACAACGGCCCGCCGGCATGAAAGATCGAAACGTTGGGCACTGCGGCAAGTCGGCGGCGGGTGAACTCCTTAAGATCGTCGTCCTCCGCCGTCGTCGTGGTCATGAGCCGCGCGGTCTCGGCGGCGGCAGACTCCATGACCGCGCGCGTATAGAGCAGGCACACCGGTTGCAGCGCGAGAAGGATGAGTGTCAGAAACGTCGGCAGCAAAAAAGCGGCCTCGACCGTAGACTGCGCCCGGTCCTCGCGCGCGGCATCAATACAACGCGATGTCCTTAGCGGCCGCAGCGGCGTCGATAACCGACGTCGAGGCAACGCCATGGGATGCCGCCCGCTCAACCAGCGCCGCCAAGCGCCCATCGGTGCCGGCACGCCAAAGTCCCGCGATCGCCAGCACGATCGATAACAGCGCCACCGTGACGATGGCGTATTCGACCGTCGCCTGGGCAGATTCCTCACGCAGGACATCATGCATTTCACGATCCCTCCTTTGAGTCCGTTGCCTGCGGGCTCAGGCGCACGGCGCGCAGACGACACGAAGCATCGCCAGCATCCGCGGCAATTGTCACCATATCGACCCAGCCGCGTTCGTCGCGCACGATGGCGCCCCACACGTTTCCCTTGATGTCGAGATAGCCGCTCAGAGCAAGTTGCGCCGTGGGTACCTCGCGATAGGCACGCAGCATATCCGCCGCCGCTTCGGTCATCGGTCGGTCCTCGGACCATGCAAGCCGGACCGCAATCGCGTTGCCCTCAGGCGAATCCGTCGCAGTGCCAGACCGCTTGTCGAGCGTCCGCAGAAAGGTTTGCGCCGTGACAGCGACATCCGAATCGTCCGCATCTCGCATCTCATCTTTTTGAGACGCCACCGCCGAATCTGAGCCCAAATCGGAGGCGGTCCCAGGACGCTGCTGCCGCGCGGCGTTAAGCCCCCAAAGCACCGCCGCTATCGCCACGGTCAGGCAAGCAAACACCAGCAGCACCCCGATGGGGCGCTCGCCCTCTACAGGCTGTTGATGCCCTCGCTGATAGCGTTCCATAGATCTTGGACCTTGCCCTTAAATGCGACGATGGCGATAATCGCGATCACCACGAGCACGCCGACCAAGATGGCATACTCGGTGGTACCCTGTGCACTCTCCTCCTGCAATAGTTCCTTGGCGCGCTGACGAACATGTGCCGCCCGGCAAAACGCCCAGCCCTGGACCTTGCCAGCAGCGTCAGTCATCGTGTTCATGTATTCCTCCCTACATCATCCCGCCTGCTCCCAGCAGCGGGCCCAATATGGACAGAAGCAACGCCGGCAAGATGAGCGTGCCGGTGGGAATCAGCAGCTTGACGGGTGCACGCTCGATCTCGCGCTCGACCGCGGCGCGATGAGCCGCACGGATCTCGCGACTTTGAGCGGCCAGCGTCTCGGCCAGCGGAGCGCCCAGGGCGAGCGCCTGCCCCACCGTGATGGCAAAGGTCTCGAGCGCTCGCACGTCCAGGTCGCGCGCGGCGGCCAACAACTCGTCCTCACGCGTGCCCACGCCCACCTGCCACGCCATGCAGGCGCGCTCAAGGCGAAGAGCCAGCACTGACCGGCGGTTGGCGCAGAAAATCTCAAGCGCCGCATCAAACGAAAGACCGGCCGAAAGACCCAAGCGCACAACATCGATCATCTCGGACACTTCGCCGAGCGACACTCGCGCCGGGCCGCCCGCTCCAACCGCGCCCTTCACTCGCGCGGTCAGAGCATCGACCACCGAGCGACCCGCGGCAGCGACCAGCACCGCCTCGCGCTTGCAGGCCCCTGCGATCTTGCGTGCATCCGCCCGATCCAAGCCCGTCGCGACAAATACACTCAGGGCGCACAGGCAAGCCGCAACTGCAACCGGGGCGCTCATAGCTCCACCCGCATAATGCGCCGGATAACCACCAGGGCAACGGCGTTGAGGGCAAGACCCAGCACCACAGCGCCCGCGCCGGCAGGCGTCGCAAGACCGCGACGAAAATCTGCCGAAAGCAGCACCAACACCGCGCACATGCCCGCCGGCATCGCCGCGACCATATGCGCAGACATGCGAGCCTGCGACGTCTTAACATCCAGGCGGCGCTTGAGCTCAATGCGCTCCCCCACCATGCTCGACGCCTCGGACAGTAAGTCGGCAAGCGGAGCGCCGGTGCGCTGAGACACCTTAAGCGCCAAGGTCACAAGCGAAAGACCGGGGGCGTCGATACGCACGAGCAAGTCATCGAGCGCGTCGGTCGCCGAGATGCCGCAATCGATCGCCGCCGCCACCCGCAAAAACTCGGTATGCACTGGCTCTTGCGCATGAGCGCCCACAAAGCGCATGCCCTGAGCCAGCGAATGTCCCGAGGCAAGCGACATGGAAAGTGCGGTAAACGCCTCGGGCATTGCCTCTTCTGCATCGTGTTGCTCGCGCCGGCTCTCAAAGCCATCCCGAGCGGCACCAACGGCAAACGGAGCAACAAGTCCCAAGGCAAATCCGATGGGCGATAACGACACCATCGTTAGTAAAACGCAGCAGACACCGCTCGATAGCAGCAGAAACGCCAAACGTCCCGAAGCATCTTCGATCACGAGGCCAAGGCGATGCGCCGGAGCCAGCGATGCCCACGAACGGGCGATCTTTTTCAGCAGATCGTTTTCCACCAGCTCACGCGGCAGCTTCTCTGCCACCGTCTCGAGCGCCTGACGTGCCAGCTCCGCCGGCGGTACCTGCGGCACACGAGGTTCCGCCCCGCACGCCGTCGCGACAGAAAGCCCTGCCAAGCCCCCTACGACGAGGGGCACAGTGATCTCCATTCGTCCACCTCCTCTTGTGTGAGCGTCCCCGACCGCAGGCCTTCTGCGATAAACGGCGGCTCGCGGTCAAGCGTCCAGGTGCGCTCGGCGGCATCGAACGTCACATAGCGCTCGAGCTCTACGCCGCCCGATGCGGCGCGTCGCACCCCCGAATACGAGGAGACGAAGCGCCTGCCATCGGCGTGGCGCTCGGACATCACGATACCGTCGAGTGCCATGGCAATCTGCTCCTCGATGAGCTCGCTCGGCAGATCGATGCCATAACGTGCAAGCAACGTCAGACGCACCACGGTCTCCTGTTCTGAACCCGCATGAAGCGTGGTGAGCGACCCGTCGTGGCCCGTGTTCATGGCCTGCAACATGTCGCAGCACTCGGCACCGCGCACCTCGCCCACCACGATGCGGTCGGGGCGCATGCGCAGGGCATTAGTCACCAGGTCGCGGATCGTCACCGCGCCCTCGCCCTCAATTGAAGCCTCGCGCGCCTCTAGGCGCACCACGTGCGGATGATGCGCAAACTTGAGCTCGGCAGAGTCCTCGATCGTCACGATGCGCTCGCCGGTGGAAATCTCACATGACAACGCGTTGAGCAGGGTGGTCTTACCAGATCCCGTGCCTCCCGCAACCGCCAGGTCCTGTCGCAGCGACACCGCACACGACAGCAGCTGCGCATACCAAAGCGGCAGCGATCCCAACCCCACGAGCTCGTCCAGCGAGCAGATACGGTCCGAGAACTTTCGGATGGTGAGAATCGGTCCGTCAATCGCCACAGGCGGAATCACCGCGTTGACGCGATAGCCCGTTTTGAGGCGGGCGTTGACGATGGGGCTGCGCTCGTCGATACGGCGGCCAAGTGGCGAGATAATGCGGTCGATAAGCACACGGATCTGCTCATCATCCTCAAACGCATGCTCGATGGGGTACAAGACGCCGCCGCGTTCAAAGAAAGCCGAGCGGCAGCCGTTGATCATGATCTCGGTAACGGTGTCGTCCTCGATGAGCGGCTGCAACGGCCCCAAGCCCACCACGTCATCCAAAATCTCGTCGATGATGGTCTCGCGCTCGGGCGTCGCGAGATCGGTCGGCTCCTCAACATTGAGCGCCGCCTCCACCGCAGGACGCAATTCCGAGCGGGCAAGTGCCGGGTCGATATAGGCGCTGATACGCGCCACTTCGTCGTAACCCATGCGGTCCATCACGGCGCGCTTGGTGCGTCGTTTCACCGCGCGGCGACGCCCCGCATCTACAGGCGTTGCCGCCGCTGCAGCGCCGGCAGCCTTAATCCTCGTTTGCAGGCTCATCGCTGATCACCCTCGCGCGACCAGGGAAGGCGGATACGCGGGCGTTCGGTACGCGTTGCACGGTCGGCGACCATATCGCTCCAAGGGCCGACGGCGCACCCCAGTTCCACGAGCATCTCGCGCGTGGCCTCGCGCATGCTGGTCGCAAAAGCGCTGGTCTGCCCCACCGCCTCGTCAGCGCGCCCAAACGCCATGAGCGCGGCGAGATCCTGCCCGCCATCGGCGATACGAATCTTGGAGCTCAACGCACAGGCAATCTCAAAGCGCATGGCGACGTCCTCGTCCGCCCCGCGCGCACCGAACCGGTTGAACACGGCGCTCATGCGCGTGCGCGGTACACCTACTCGACTTGCCAGTTCGATGACGCGCGACGCCGATGTCGCGGACGACACCGCCGCATCGCCAACGACCAGGCAACGGTCGCTCGCCGCCACCGCAGCCGCCACGGCGTCGCCCCAAAAGACCGAGGTATCGATAAAGACCACGTCGGATTCGCGACGCAGGACATCAAGCAGTAGCTCCACCGGACGTGCCATGAGCTCGGCTTGCTCGGGCGCCGCGACGGGACCCCAGAGCGTAACGCCCGGTGCCACGCGCATCGATGCGGCTACGATATCCGGCTCGGCGAGCGTGCCCGCCGCCGACGGCTCGATAAGTGTCACCATATCGCGCGGAGCATCGACGCCTAACAAGTCGTAAAGGTTTCCAAACATCAGGTCCAGGTCGAGCACGGCGGCACGCAAGCCCAACAGCGACGATGTGTGTGCCATGGTGGCAACGATCGTCGACTTGCCGCAACCGCCCGAACCCGAAATGGCGCAGATGACCGGAGCTCGATGCGGCGAAGCGGCAGCGTCTGCCGGCGGCATCGGAGGCGGCGGGGCGGGCGTCGGTGACAGCGTCCCCGTCTCCCCCGCCGCAACCACGTGCTGCGTCCAAGCCGGCATGGCTGCTTGTTCGGTCTGCGAGGCAGGCTCGTTCTGCGCAATCTGCTCATGCTGCATCAGCGACAACTCGCCGCACCCGGCAAAGCCCTCAACTTCATCGAGTTCATCCGCCAGATTCACGCCGTGCACGTATCCCATATCTACAGCCGGGGAATCGCCAGCATGCTGCGCCGGCCCTCCAGCGTCATCGTATACAAGGGGGTTCCGGGGGCGCCGACCATGCTCGGCTTCCGCTTTTCCATAATCATCAACACGCGGGCCTCTTGTAGCGCGAGGCGCCCCGGGTTCCCTATCAACAAAAGCATCGGGCTCAATCGTCATGCTCCGATCGGAATCAACCGCTCCCTCGCCCGCGCGCCCGTTGCCGCATATACTGTGTGCAGCGATGACCTCGGTCGCCCCCGCGCGAAACAGCCCCTCGATATCCGACGGATCGAGCGCTTCTATCAACACGACCACGCGACTCACGCGGCCTTCGGCCGTCAGGCGCGCAACAGTCTTGCGCACATCTTCGGTATCAAACAGAGACGCCGCGATGATGGCAGCCCCGCGGCGCGACGGAAACGCCCGCGCCATGGAAACCAGCCCGTCCAGGTCACCCACGCGAAGCACCTGTGCACCCACATCACGGCCCTCGACTTCCCGCTGCAACAGCCCGTAATCGCCGCACGCGCAGCACGCAAGCCAGATCGCCTTCATCACTCGTCGCCTCCGCTCTTTTTGCCGCGCGCCGTGGCGGGAATCGTCAAGCTGACCGTTCCCTTGCCCGAGGCTCCCAGCAGTTCCTTGACGTCTTCGGGGTCAGCCGCCAGCGTCACCCATTCGATCTTGCCCTCGCGCGTGGCACCGGAATCCTCGCTGGTATCGATCACGTACGCGCCGCACAGCCGATCGGTCACGCCGTCTTTTTGCACATACACATCCACGTAGCTGCCCACGCCCGCAGCACCGCCGACCGAGTGCTCGGCATCGACCGCCACCGAAACGGCGACCTTGCCCTTAGGCACCTCGAGCTTGTGGCTCTCGGCCTTGGTGTAGACATTGCAGATCACGGCGTTTTTGGGAATACGCGAAGTCGTCACGTCGCCGCGCACCTGGCGCAGCTCGGTCGCCGCGTCACGCGGCAGCAGGCTCGTCAGCCATTCCTGGGTTATGACATTGGTCTCATCGAGGGTCTCGCCCACATCGATATCGCGCGCCGCGACGCATACCTCGACGCGATCGCCACCGTACTTGGCCAAGGTCTCAGCCTGGACCTGTTCGGCTCGTGAGCGGATCGACGAGCCGTAAGCCATGCAGAGCAGCGCAGCGAGCACGCCCGCGACCAGACTGATGGCGATGCGCTTGCTCTTGTTCACGGCCGCTCCTCTCATGGCAGTGCCGGGCGAATGCCCGTACCACCATTGTCTGGGCGGTCAGAGCGCAAAGCGGCGCAATCGCGATCTTGGTTTTCGATGTCAAACCAATCGCTGACCAAAAGCTGACCTGCCCGTCAAGCTCGTGGCAAGGTTTTGGTCAGCACGTCAGCAAACTGCATGTTTCGAGGCTTTTCCGCAGCAAAAAAGCCGTCTCCCGAACAGTTGGGAGACGGCTGTCATAGGAAAAATCAATTACAGATGAACATCGGGATCGAGCATTTGAGCGCTCACGCGCATGGATGACGCCAGGTTTTGGAACGTTTCCAGACGCAGGCTGTCAATCTGCCCGGCGTCCTCGGCCTCGCGAACGGCGCAACCCGGCTCATGGGTATGCGTGCAATCGCCAAACCGGCACGCGCGCGATGCCTCGACAATCTCGGGGAAGGCGCGGGCCAGCCCCCGCTCGTGACCCACGAGCGGTAGGCTGCGCAGACCCGGGGCATCGGCGATCACGCCGGCGTCGCCCGGCAGCGCCACCATCACGCGCGCGACGGTAGTGTGACGGCCCTGGTCGTCGCGTTCGCGCACACCGCCGGTCGCCAACGTATCGTGGCCCAGCAGTGCATTGAGCAGCGTCGACTTGCCGGCACCCGACTCGCCCAGAATCATGGCGCAGCTCCCGACAGGCACGCAGGCACGGACCTCGTCCAGGCCGCGGCCCTCGGCAGAGGACGTCACGATCACGCGCACGTCCGGACCCACCAGGCGGCGCACGCGATCCAGATCGCGCTCGAGCTCCCCGGCATCGCAGCGGTCAGCTTTGGTGAGTACCACCACCGGTTCGGCATCGCAGTCGAGCGCCAACACCAGCGAGCGCGCCACGCGGTCGAGCAGCACCTCGCCGGCACCGAGCGCCTGCACGATTAGCACGCTATCCACGTTGGAGCAGAGCACCTGGCGCTCTCCGCGGGCATGGCCGCGCCAACGCTCAAAGCTCGTACGGCGCGGCAGCACGCACTCAATCACGCCCATATCGTGCCCGGGAGCGCGGCGCACCGCCACACGATCGCCCACGGCAGGCAGCAGGACCTCGTCCCCACCGCGCGACTTGGCAAATCCCACGGCATGCTCAGCGCGGAAGGTATCGTCGGCAGTCGCCACCAGTGGAAACCCGCGATCCAAGCGCACCACGGCGCCAAGCTGCATCTGCTCGGGCTCCTCGACATGCGCGCAGAAATCATCAAAGGCAGCCTGCTGGGCTTCATCGACCGGCAGGTCATCAAACGCCGGAACGTCCCGCAGCGCGTCAAGCCCCGGTACACTCGCCAGCAACTCCTCGGCAGATGCAGGGGGTTCGGTCGCGAGCTTCCGACGACGATCACGCTTAGCCCGCGCCCCCGTCGTCTTTTTCTTCGCCTTAGCCTTAGCCTTGCCCACAAACGCCTCCCAGCACAAAACCACACAACTGAGCAGGTATTTTAACGCATTGTTCCGTCCGACTTACCAAATGCTGCGGCGTACTCGTCATCATCCATCCAATCGATGATGTCGCCGGGCTTGCAATGAAGCGCCTCGCACATTGCTTGAAGTGTAGAAAAGCGGATCCCCTTGAGTCTTCCCGTTTTAATTCGAGACAGATTAACAGGCGATATTCCAATGATTTCGGCAAGTTCCTGCGACGAGATTTTACGGTCCGCCATCACGCGGTCAAGACGCATAACAATCGGCACCGTGCCACCCCCTAGAGAATCTCGTCTGCATCTTCCTGCAATACCCTACCGTATTCAAAGACCCCCGCCAACGCAAAGAAAACGAGTCCGTAAGAAAGCGATTGAAAATCAAACTCGGGAAACACGGGCTCAGCCGTTCCAAGAACATTGCTGTATGGCAATTGAATCGTCGGCCATATGATGCTGATGACGGCTTTTACCGACATCAGGAGGCCAGCCGCGACCAAAATCCTGGTCTGCCACTTACCAAAAGGACGACCCTCATGCCTGACTTTCGCCGTCAGAATCGTAAACAGAAGAAACGTTGCAGCGTCGCAAAGCGTGCTAACCATAAACAAGAGCAGAAATCCGCCGCTCACCGCAGAGATACCCTCGATGAGCAACAGGTTCGCAAGATGAACGAACAACACCACGCAACATAGCGCTTGAACCGCCAGGGCGATACAGAAGATTGTCAGAAAACTCGTCGTCAACCGCAGATGTATATCGCGATCTTTCATTTCTCCTCCTTTTTTCCTTATTTCCCTGCGTTCATTGTACTTTTCAATCCAACCGCTCTCGCTCAAAACCATTTACCGGCAAATCGATACCGTTCATTTTAAAGAATCTTTATTTAATGTTTTATATAAATTAATTTAACTTTATAGAGTTTGGAGGACCCATGAGAAAGCAAACCGTCCTTATCCTTATCTTATCGCTGTCCCTTTTCGCCCTCTTCTCGTCAGTACGAACCAATTCCGATCCAATCAATATCTCATTGCCCGAATTTCGATCGAAATTAAGCAAAGGCGAATCTTTTATCGTGCAAATTGAGCTGGAGGGCTGCCCGGCCTGTGAAGAACTCCGTGCGGCAGAGCGCTCGCTTTCGCCGAGTCTCAAGAACGACATCGAGATCCTCGTTGTCCCTAAGAGCCAAAAGGAAGTTGATAGGGAAACACTTAAGGCGCTTCTGCCGTCATTCGAGTTTTATCCTTCAATTTTTGCCATCTCTGAAGGAAAGATAGCGTCCGAGTTCGACCTTTCCACGCTTGATTCGTTTGAAATGCGTTTCACGGATTGGAGGCTGAATCTGAACAACACAGCAATGTCAAGCTAAATGTCAGGAGGATACACATGCTACGCAACGTTCCCGTAAGCCGTAAGTCATTCATCGCAAGCGCAGTTGCGCTTTGCTCAATTGCCATTTCACCAAAGCAATCTAAGGCGCAACCTCTTGAAGTAGAGTTCCCTTCTGCCGAAGAGTACATTGAAGCTGTCAATGAGTCCGGCACAGGATGGACGACATACGCACTAGATGAAAACGGAGATGTCCAAATTGTCGATCGATTCCAGACCCTGTCTTTGGATGATTTAGCAACTGCCACACGCGGCGCTAAAGAATGGATCGTCAAAATTGCCATTTTTATTGGAAAAGAACTCATCGGCTATGTAACGGGGCTTGTAATCGACGGACTGATTAAGAAGATCATAAGCAAAACCGGAGGTACTTGGCCTGAGTATGCAGCAAAGCAACTCCTTGGACACCCCGTACCCGCAGGCAACGCGTACCGTCTACCTTGCAGCGTCTATCCCCCCAACTCCGGAGAATACATTCGTTGTATAAATAGTTAGGATACGGCTATGTTGCCAGTCATCATTGCCCCCGTAATTGGTGTATGGGGCATCCAGTATTTCCTCAACAAGAAGTGGCTCTGGGGCATTGGGTGCATAGCGATAACATTAATATGCTATTTCCTTAGCCTCATTGTCAAAGCATGCTGGCCGAGCGCCATCTCTTTTGGAATTGCTCTTCTCAGCTCGGTCCAGCTATATGGAAGCAAAAAGGGTTTGTCCTTCTTTAATGCCCTGATATCGGCTCCGCTACCTCTGCAAATCTACTGGGGAATTATGGCCGTCATCGTTCTCTTTATGCCTCAAATCCCCTTCAGCGACGTTCCCGGCTTCTCCTAACGCGTCGCCGATTCAACCCCATACAATCCAGTTCACAAAAAGAGTCGGTCGAGCAAATGCTCTAAAAAAGAGCTGGCCGGGCAAAGCCCGACCAGCTCACATACTTTCCCTCAGCCCTTTTCATCCGCACGGGCGAAAAGCCAGCAAGGATACCGCAGGGCCCGCCCGCCGGGAGGGGTTTCCTAAGGGCACATCCCGCAGCCGCAAAGCGGCGAGGACGTGCCCGTGGAAACCCCGCAGGCGGTCGGGCCCGGACAGGTACGTTACTCTTTCTCCACAGCGCGCATGATCGCCTTGTAGATCTCCATCAGCGGGATAATCAGGAAGGCAAGGCCCAGCGCGGCGATAACGCCCTTGAGCTCGAGCGTCACGGGGCCAAAGAACATCTCGGCAAGCGTCGGCTGCACGGTTACGATCACCGTCAGCACAAGTGCCAGCGCGGCGGAGGCCCACAGCCACTTGTTCTGCTTCTTCATCTTAAACAGCGACGTGCGACGGCTGCGCATGTTAAAGCAGTGGAAGATCTCGACCATGTTGAGCGTGATGAAGGCCATCATCACGCCTTCCTCGTCGGCGGCGCCGGCGATCATATCGGCGATGTGGATGTAGCCCATGTCAAAGTAGACGCCCACAAAGAAGCTCGCCAGCACCAGCACGGTGATGATCAGGCCCTGAACCACGCAGTCCAGACCCATATGTCCGGCAAAGACGCCGTCCTTGGCGTTGCGCGGCTTGCGCTTCATGATGTCGCCCTCGGCATCCTCCATGCCCAGCGCGAGCGCGGGGAAGCAGTCGGTAACCAGGTTCACCCACAGCAGCTGCACCGGCTGGAAGATGGTAAAGCCGATGAGCGTGGCGATAAACACCGAGAACACCTCGGCAAGGTTAGCCGAAAGCAGGAACTGGATGACCTTGCGGATGTTGTCGTAGATGCGGCGACCCTCTTCGCAGGCGCCGATGATGGTGGCAAAGTTGTCGTCGGCGAGTACCATGTCGGCAACGTTCTTAGTGACGTCGGTACCGGTGATACCCATGCCAACGCCAATGTCGGCGCGTTTGATGGACGGGGCGTCGTTGACGCCGTCGCCCGTCATGGCGACGATCTGGTCGCGCGACTTCCAAGCCTCGACGATGCGGGTCTTGTGCTCGGGCTGAACGCGGGCGTACACGCCGTAGTCCTCGATGTGCGCGTCGAGCTCCTCATCGCTCATGCGATCGAGGTCGGCACCGGTGATGGCCTGGCTGCGATCGGCGACGATGCCCAGCTGCTTGGCGATGGCCACGGCGGTGTCAATGTGGTCGCCCGTAATCATGACAGTGCGAATACCGGCGTCGTGCGCCTCGCGGATAGCGTCGGCCACCTCGGGACGGACCGGGTCGATCATGCCGGACAGGCCGCAGAAGACCAGGTCGTGCTCGAGCGCAGCAGGGCTGCAGTCGGCCGGGACCTCGGTGTAGGTGCGGCTTGCCAGCGCCAGTACGCGCAGGGCCTCGTCGGCCATGGCCTTGTTGGCGGCCACGAGCTCGGCACGACGCTCCTCGGTCAGCGGGACGACCTTATCGCCCTCGTAGATGTGGGTGCACAGGCCGATCACCACGTCGGGCGCGCCCTTGGTGTACTGCTCATACTCGCCGTCCAGGGTCTCGACGACCACGGACATCATCTTACGACCCGAGTCGAACGGGGCCTCGCCCACACGCGGATGCTCGGCAGTCAGGCCAGTAAGACCAGCCTTGCCGGCATCGTTGACGAGCGCGCACTCGGTCGGCTCGCCCACGGCCTCGCCCAGCTCCTCGTCCCACTGAGCATCGGAGCACAGCGCCATACCTGCCAGGAACTTCTCCTTGGGCGCAGCGAGCTCGTGCTTGACGACGGTCATCTTGTTCTGGGTGAGGGTACCGGTCTTGTCGGAGCAGATGGTCTGTGTGCAGCCAAGAGTCTCGACGGCGGAAAGCTTACGGATAATCGCCTGGCGCTTGGCCATCTTGGTCACGCCGAGCGAAAGTACGATGGTCACGACGGCGACCAGGCCCTCGGGGATGGCGGCAACGGCGAGCGAGACGGCGACCATAAAGGTATCGAGCAAGGCGGTCGGGTCGGTAAGGACGTTGCCCACGCCGTGGCGGAGAATGTCAACGCCAAAGATCACGACGCAGATGACGATCACCATGATGGTGAGGATGCGGCTAAGCTCGGCGAGCTTCACCTGCAGCGGCGTGAGCTCCTCCTTGGCCTCGGCCAGGGCGCCGGCAATCTTGCCCATCTCGGTGTTCATGCCGGTGCCGACCACGACGGCGCGACCGCGGCCGTACACCACGGTGGAGCCCATGTAGCACATGTTCTTGCGGTCGCCGAGCGGCACGTCATCGGTGCCCGCGGCAAGCTCGATCACGTTGGCGTGCTTCTCTACGGGCACGGACTCGCCGGTGAGTGCGGCCTCTTCGATCTTCATCGTGGCGCTCTCGAGCACGCGGCAATCGGCCGGGACGGAGTCGCCCGCCTCGAGCATGATCACGTCGCCAGGCACGAGCTCGGCGCTCGGCAGATGCACGAGCTTGCCGTCGCGCAGCACCTTGGACTGCGCCGCGCTCATCTCCTGCAGGGCCTCGAGGGCCTCCTCGCTCTTGGCTTCCTGGACCACGCCCAGCACCGAGTTGACGATAACGACGAACATGATGATGGCGACATCGGCAAAGTCCGCCTCGCCCTTGACCATGCCCGTAAGCGCGCTGATAACCGCGGCCGCGATCAGCATGATGACCATGGGGTCTGCCATCTGCTCAAAGAAACGCTTCCACAGCGGCGTCTTCTCGGCTTCCTCGAGCTTGTTAGGGCCTGTCTTGGCGAGGCGCGACGACGCCTCGCCGTTGCTCAGGCCGAGGTTCTCATCGACACCTTGGTCGCTGAGCACCTCCGCCGCGGCGGACAGGTATTCCTTTTGCATATAGAGTCCCCTCCTGGGATTCGGGCCACTCAGCAGATTGATGCCCGATCATAATTCCCAGGAGAAGGGCAAGGGCTCATCAAGGCTGCCGTGCTGAGCGGCAGTTGATAGTGGAGCTATGGTACCCCAAAGCGACACGTCTAGCCAAAACAATTCATTTGGAGATACGGTCCGTGCCAAACGGTGCAGACCGTGTGATGCTCAATATTGATAAAACGTTTTTTCACCAACGTCTCGGCAAACTGAAATATCGCCCAGATAGCAGCGGTTAGAGCGGTTGGTAAAGTTTTTTCATATACCGTTTATTCCGCAAAAAATGAACTTCTAATTCGGCATACGGTCGATTTTATGGGGTATTCGGTCGGCATTTCGTTATAATCAACACGGTTTTATTTCTTATGGTTTATCTATCAGCGCAAGACGATGTCAGATGGAGGTCTGAATGTACAAGCGCACTAAGATTGTATGCACCATGGGTCCCGCCTGCGATAGCGACGAGACCATCCGCGAGATGATCAAGGCGGGCATGAACGTCGCCCGTTTTAACTTCTCGCACGGCTCCTACGACGAGCACCACGGTCGCATCGAGCGCGTCCGCCGTATTTCCAAGGAGCTCGGTATGCCCGTCGGCATCCTGCTCGACACCAAGGGCCCCGAGGTCCGCACCGGCCTTCTGGTCGACGGCAAGAAGGTTGCCGTCAAGACCGGCGATAAGATCGTCGTCACCGCTCAGCCCACGTCCGAGGATTTCCACGGCACCGCTGAGCACATCTCCCTCGACTACCTGGCTCTGCCTTCCGAGGTCGAGAAGGGCTCCCTCATCCTGATCGATGACGGCCTGGTTGCCCTCGAGGTCGAGTCCGTCAGCGGCCAGGACATGACCTGCGTCGTTAAGAACGACGGCCTGATCGGCGAGCGCAAGGGCGTCAACATGCCCAACGTCAACATCTCGCTGCCCGCCATCACCGAGCGCGATCGTCAGGACATCCTCTTTGGCCTGACCGAGAACATCGACTACATCGCCGCTTCCTTCATCCGTGACGGCGAGTCCGTCCGCGGCATCCGCAAGCTTTGCCGCGAGAACGGTGGCGAGCACGTGACGATCTTCCCGAAGATCGAGTGCGCCCTGGGCGTCGAGAACTTCGACGAGATTCTCGAGGCTTCCGACGGCATTATGGTCGCCCGTGGCGACCTGGGCATCGAGATCAAGCCCGAGCTCGTTCCGCACATCCAGAAGGAGATCATCGCCAAGTGCAACGCGGCCTACAAGCCCGTTATCACCGCTACGCAGATGCTCGACTCCATGCAGCAGAACCCGCGCCCGACGCGCGCCGAGGTTGCCGACGTTGCTAACGCCATTTATGACGGCACCGACGCCGTCATGCTGTCCGGCGAGTCCGCTGCCGGTAAGTACCCGGTCGAGGCCGTCAAGATGCAGGCCAGCATTGCTCTCGAGACCGAGAAGTACCTCCCGGCCCACGCTCCGCTCGAGGTTCCGGCCGATGCTCACGGCACCCGCGTCGTCAACAACGTTGTGGGTATGTCCGCTGTGAACATGGCCACCACCGTTGGCGCCAAGTGCATCACCGTGCCGACGACCACCGGTCGTACCGCTCGCCTGATCTCGCACTTCCGTCCCAACATGCCGATCTGCGCGTTCTCCCGCCACGAGTGGGCCGTCCAGCAGATGATCATGTACTGGGGCGTTATCCCGCACCAGGCCGAGATTACCCAGGGTACCGTCAACGGCACGATCGTCAAGGCGATTGAGACCGCTAAGGAGCTCGGCTACGTCGAGGCCGGCGACCTGACCGTCGCCACCGCCGGCGATCCCCGCATGAGCGTCCAGCTCGAGGACAAGGTCTCCTCGACCAACGTCGCTTACGTCGCTCAGGTGCGCTAAATCGCACTTGCAAGCACACTTGCATTGCAAAGGGCCCGGAAGGCAAAGCCTTCCGGGCCCTTTGCAATGCAAGTGCCCACTGCACAGCATGACACGCACTCATTTCTTTACCAAATGAGTCCAAATCGCCCCTCCAAGCCCTAAAAATGAACTTTCTTGCTGCGGAAATGTTCGCCCGATGGCGAAACCACACCTTACCCGACGCTGCTAAATCGTTTTAGCAGGAGCCAGATCGACCTGGTTTTCGGAAGTATGCGGCAAATTCTGAGACCTCCGAGCACGCCCTGTTTTTTCGCAACAAAATGCCTGATAAACTGGCCTTAAAAGCCAGGTCTGCTCATAGGATTCAGATTTTGCCGCATACTTCCGGATTGACGCTGGCATCGCACGGTCCAAAAGCACATTTCGACCAGGAGGATATCATGGACCTGACGCTATGCGGTCAATCCGCTTTTTACTATCACCGTATCCCGCCGCAGGTATTAGGGCTTTACCCCGCCATTAGCCTTGGCAATATGGATCGCAGATGTTGCGGCCTCGGAAGTCATGCAGTTGTAAAAGACCTGCTTCATGCACCGCTTCACAGGCTTGTATTCACTCGAGCACAATCCGGGTCGCGAAGCCTGTTTAAATCGCACCTCCTGACCCAAGAGCCGCCTCCCGGGTCGTTTAGGCAAACTGAACATGGATTTGATGTCACGTCGCCCGAGTTCACACTGCTCAACCTTGCTACGCAGGTCTCGCGCAACCAGTTACTCATGGCTTGCTACGAGATGTGCGGCTCCTTTGCAGTGTTCACGCCTTGTAAACGGGCGCAGCAGCAGCTCGATGAAGCAATTTCGCTTAAGCTCATTCCGCCCGACTGTGGTTGGAAACGTGTTGTCGACACCAAGGGTAATGACACCAACTTGTGGAAGCGCACGCCGCTTCTTTCCGCAGCGGATATCGCCGCGTTCGCCAAGCAGGCCGCAGGCCTGCGCGGCGTTAAACAACTGCGCTGGGCGGCCGAGCACATGACGGGACAGACCGCCTCGCCCTTCGAAGTACAGACCTCCATGCTTGTCTCGCTCCCCCGCAACGAGGGCGGCATGGGCATCAATATCGCAAACAACGTGCGCATCCCACTCAGCGACACCGCGCGCTCACTGTATGACAAAACCTGCTGCTACGCCGATATCCTCATAGAGAGCAGCACCGACAGCATGGGCGTCATCCTTGAATGCCAAGGCCGCTCCGCCCATGACAGCGAAGCCGCAAGCCTCTCCGATGCCGAGCGCACCACCGCCCTCACAAGCATGGGCTATGACGTTATCCAGATAACCTATGAGCAAATCAAAGACACGAAGAGCTTTAGCAACATCGCCGAACTCATCCATAAAAAGGAGGGGCTCCCCTACATCCCAAAGACCGATCAGGAACGCACCACCGAAGATGCCCTGCGACGGGAGCTGTTGGTCAATTGGGATGAACTGTTCACCGTTAAGCCGGCCGGCTAGCAGCTGTGGATCAGGGGGACTGCGGGAACGTCAGAAGCGGCAACGCGAGCCGCAAATCCCGCCTCGGTTAGCTCGATGACCTCGGTAAACGTTGCATCGAAAAACTCCTCGGTTAGCAGGCGATACGGCGGATGATCGGGCTCGCCGGGGTTTTCGCGTACAATCTCGTGCATAACGCCGATGGTCTTGAGCACATATTCTTTATGGATGGGATACTGCCCAAAACGCGTCGCCGCAGTATACAGGCGATCGGTCGCGCGCGGAATCGAAACGATGCCGAGCGTCTTGCCAAACCAGTCAAAGTCGCCTTGCTTTTTAATGCGGAACTCCTCACACGGCTTGCCGCCGTGTGCCTCCAAGTACTGATTCACGCGCGTATTCCATACGGTATCGGCCACCAGATGTGACCAGACGCCCAACGTTAAATCGAGCAGCGACTGCGCCACGTCCTCGGACGCAAGCGAGAACTCACGAGCGCCGGGACCGACAACCGGCTCGGCATCCCTGTAGCGCTGGGGATAGTGCACGCGATTCAGTCGCTCGCGCTCCTCGATAATCGAGGTCGCCGCGGCTGGCGCACCGGTGGGCGAACTTTTAAGCAACGGTGCCACATAGGTATCCCAGAACTCATGCTCACGAGGCTTAGGGATAGGCTCGGGCTTTGCAAAGTGCGTAATGCGGTACGGGATGGGATCGGCGATGCCAGGGACCATATAGCCCACGAAGATATCCGGAACCACGCAGCCAAACAAAAAGGCATTGCGGTCGCGCACGCTATTGGCAAGCGCACCGGTGCGCTCCAGCAAACGCTCCGTCTGAGCGATATGAATGTTCCAGCTTGGCATAGCCACCCCCATAAAAAACCTGGATAACTATACCATCACGGCAAAGCCGCGCGGACGGCTACGCACGCTCTACGCAGCAACTAGTCCGTAGCACCGCTTTCGGTTCCATACGACGACGAAGACGCCTCGACCACATGGTGATATCGATCGATATAGATTGCACGGGCACCCAGGCGTCGCACCAAATCCTGGTGATGCGTGCTCATCAAGACCGTCTTACCCGCCGCGACATAAGCCAGCAAGAAATTGACCACGATGTCGCATGAATCCTCGTCGAGCCCATTGGTAGGCTCGTCGAGGACCAAGATATCCGGGTTCATCGACACCACCGCAGCCAGCGCAACACGCTTCTTTTGCCCGCCCGAGAGCTGATAGGGAGAGGCGTCGGCAAGGTCGGCAACCTGGAACAGCCCCATGGCATCGCGCACGCGGCGCTCGAGCTCGTCTGCCGGCAGACCCATCTGCGCGGGACCAAAAGCAACTTCCTCGCCCACCGTGGCGCAGAACAGCTGGGCATCGGCGTTTTGGAATACGAAGCCCACGCGCTGATGAAAACGCTGAGCGGCCGCGGAATCCTTTAGAAACGCCGCATCAATCACATGCCCGTCAAACAGGTATGCCCCAGTGTCCGCGAGTTCAAGGCCGTTAATAAGGCGCATAATCGTCGTCTTACCGCAGCCGTTGGGACCGAGCAGGGCAACGAGTTCACCACAATCGACCTGCAGCGACACACCATCGACAACCGTATGCCCCGCATAGGAAAACACCACGTCGCGAAACTCGATGAGCGGCGTGGTCTCGGCGCCAGCAGAACCGCTCGCGCCCATCGCGCCATTTGTATCGTTTGCCAAAACGTCGCCCTTCCCCATTTGCATCCCCAGCCGGAACCAGCAGCGCCTACAGCACGGCGCACAACACTGCCAGCAGCGCCACGCCGGCCGCATAGACCGCATCGCGCCAGCCAAGCCCGGCGCGCGCGGGCGCCGGATACACACCGGCAAACCCACGGCAGAGCATGGCCTCGTCCATCGCATGGCTGCATTCCATCGCCTTGATAAACGTCATGCCCATGATACCCGCGACCGAGTCGGTGCGCGAAAACCCCTCAGGCGCGCGACCCACACTGCGCAGCATGACCGATTCGGTCAGATCGTGCGCCGTTCGGCCCAGCACCTCGATGTGCTTGAGCGCCATATCAAACGTAAAGATGACCTCGTCGGGCAGATGTAGCGTCTTGAGCGCCGCCGACATGCGGCTCCATGTGAGGGTCCACGAAACGCCCAGCACGAGCGTCACGTTAATGAACGTCTTGAGCGCAATCTTGAGCATGGCGCCCGTAGCGGAAGCACCCAGCAGCAGGGCAGGCAGCGCCAAAACCACTGCGAGCCCCGCGGCGCCAAGCGCCGGCACAAAGGTCGCGCGCAGCCCGCGTACGGGACGCACGGCAACGAGCACCAGCGCAATGGCCGCCATCAACATGAGGTACAGCGGGCTTTGTGTCAGGCACACGCACAGGACGCAAACGAATATCCCCACCAGGCGCACCGGAGCCGAAACGCAAGAAAGGGCGCGGTCGACCATCGACCCGCCCTCGTGCGCGCCTCCACCCAGGCGAACCCGCTCAAGCAGGCTCGCCAGGTGCAGGACGTTCTTTTGCATCACGCGATGACGAGCGCCCGTGGGCTCGTAACGCTGCTCGACCGCAAGCCAGCTAGGCAGCTCGACCATCGCCATGAGCACCGCTTTCCTTGACCGTCAGCGAGATCAGACGGAATGCGATGGTGAGCACCGCCACGCCAATCACGCCGGACAGGATATACATGGCAGCCTGACCGGCAAAGCCGAGACCCTGCTCCTCGGAATAGGCCTGCAGGTAATCACCCGTAGGCAGCGCATCGGCAAAGGTCGGGGTGTCAAGGCCGACCGAAGCCTGCAGGCTGTCGTCGCCAGCCTCCTGAACGGCGGTCGCGGCGCCCTCGGCATCCCACTCACCCCAGGCGTCACCCGTGGCCAGCAGGCCCAGCGGCGTGGCCACGACAAGCACGGCGACCAGGATGAGTGTGGGGACCAGCGAGGTCTTCTTGGCGGCTGCGCCCTCGGCGTCCAGCAGGCCGTCGTAAGCCTCGGGACCGACGATAACGCTCGGCGCCGTCTTCTTGATAAAGCCGTAGATCGCGGCAGTCGCCACGCCCTCGACCACGCCGGCTACCAACATATGCGGGATCATCATGGCCGGAATGGCAATGGACAGCGGGAAGGGGCAGTACAGCGGAGCGCCCGAAGCATTCGTGAAAAGCATCGGCTGAATACCAAACTCGATTGCTGCGCACAGGGCCGCCAGGCACAGGCCGACCCAGCCGCTTGCGATGGCCGAAACCGAGGTGCCCCAGCTCTTGTCGTGCAAACGGCTGTTAAGCGCGCGGAACACGATGGCTGCGGCAAACGGCAACACGAAGGCCATGTTAAAGCAGTTAGCGCCAAAGGACAGGATGCCGCCGTCGCCAAACAGCAGCGCTTGCAGCGCCAGCGCGACCGAAACCGCGATAGCCGCGGCCTCGGGGCCCAGCAGCAGCGCGATGAGTGCGCCACCAACGGCGTGGCCAGTGGTGCCGCCGGGCAGCGGCACGTTGAACATCATAAGCAAGAAGGAAAATGCGGCGCAGATGCCCAGGAAAGCCATGTGCTCGCGATCGAGCGTGGCGCGCACCTTCTTGATACAGTGAGCCCAGACGGGCACCATCGCCACCGCCATGACGGCATCGGTCTGCGGGGACAGATAATTATCTGGAATGTGCATGTACGCCTCCCGGTTATCGGCGCACGGAATTGCAACGCCGCTTGAATCACCTTTCCAGTGTTACGTAATGTCAGATTCGTAACACGCCGCGGGCTATCATAGCAAAACGGCGCACTGCCGACAAAGCAGCACGCCGTTATGTAATGCGCGTGTCATATATGCAGGCTCAACGGTGCCTTATACCGAAAACAGCAGTCACGTAGGACTCGGCAGCAGCCACCGCTGACCCATACCCCAGCGCAGGACCTAGCCGCGGACCTCGCCGTTTACGCCCTTGCACACCTTGGTGACGATCTTCTGGTGCGCTTTTTCGACCTCTTCGCTGGTGAGCGTATGGTCGTCGGAGCGATACGTAAGCGCAAAGGCCATGGACTTCTTGCCCGCACCGATACGGATGGGATCGCGGTAGACATCGAACAGGCGCACGCCCTCGAGCAGCTTGCCGCCGGCACTCGTAATACGACGCTCAAGATCCTCGCAGGTCACAGTGTTGTCGACTACGATAGCAAGGTCGTGCTCAACGGCCGGGTACTGCGAGAACTCACGGTAGTTCTCCTGGTTGCGGGCGCCCTTGATCAGCTTGTCCAGGTCGAGCTCAAAGGCAACGACGACCTCATCAATGCCCATAGTCTCGCGCGCCTCGGGGTGGATCTCGCCAACCCAGCCCAGCACGGTACCGCCCGAGAGTACCTCGGCAGCACGACCCGGTTGCAGGAAGGCATAGCTCTCGCCCTCGACGGGACGGAAGCGAACCTTCTCGATGCGCAGCTGGGCAAGCAGCTCCTCAACGATGCCCTTGCCAAAGAAGAAACGCAGCTTGCGGTACTTCATGCTCCAAGACTGCTCGCTCCACTGGCCCGAGAGCACGCCCGCCACGGACTTGGTCTCCTTGGGCAGGCTGGCGTTCTCGCGACCGTGGAACAAGCTGCCGACCTCGTACAGATGCACGTTGGGCGTGCCGTGGGCCTCGTTGTAGGCCACAGACTGCAACAGGCCTGGCAACAGCGAGCGGCGCATCTCAGTCTGCTCGGCTACCAGCGGGTTCATGAGCACCACGGGGCAACCGCGACCCTCGGTGGACATACCGATCTTCTCCAGGTCGCCCGGGGCGGCAAAGCCAAAAGTCGTGGTCTCGTTGAGGCCGCAGGCGCGCAGGATCTCGCCGACCTTACGAGTGAGCTTCTGCTCGCGGGTCAGACCGCCGATGTGGTTCTTGGCAGCCGGAATGGTCGCCGTCACGCGGCCCATGCCCCATAGGCGCAAGACCTCCTCGATCAGGTCGATCTCACGCGGCAGGTCGGGACGGAAGCTCGGCGGCGTGACCATAAAGTCCTCGCCGTCGCGCTCGACGGTGCAGCCCAGGCGGGTGAGCGAACGCTCGATAAAGTCGGGCTCGATGTCGGCACCGCAGATGGCACGCACGCGGGCCAGGCGCAGCTTAATGCTGTCGATGGTCTTGGGCGCGGGGAACACGTCCACATAGCCGGGAGCAACCTCGCCGCCGGCGATCTCCTCGATCAGCGCGCAGGTAACGTTGGCGACATCCACGCAGCCGGTCTCGTCGACCTGGCGCTCAAAGCGAATGGAGGCGTCGGAGATCAGCGACAGATCGCGGCTGGTGTGCGAGGTGCGACCGGCGTTGAAGCAGGCGCTCTCGACCATCACGTCGACGGTGTCGTCCTCGATCTCGGAATCCATGCCGCCCATTACGCCGGCCAGCGCCACGGGACGCTCGCCGTCGGTGATGAGGCCCATGCCGGCGTCGAGCACGCGCTCCTCGCCGTCGAGCGTCGTGAACTTCTCGTCCTGCTGGGCGGCACGAACCACCACACGACGGTGGCCATCGCGCTCGGCAAAGGTGTCCAGGTCAAAGGCGTGCAGCGGCTGACCGGTGAGCATCATCATGTAGTTGGTGATGTCGACGATGTTGTTGTGCGGGCGCACGCCCAGGGCGTTGAGGCGCTTGACCATCCAGTCTGGCGACGGGCCGACCTTGACGTTGCGCACGATGCGGGCAACGTAGCGGTCGCACAGGCCCTCGTCGGCGATCTCGACGGAAAGCTCGTCGTCGGTCGCACGGCCGGTCTCGACCTTGATAGCGGGCAGCTCAACGTGGAAATCGCGGTCGAAGATGGCGCCGGTCTCGCGGGCCATGCCGATCATGGACAGGCAGTCGGGACGGTTGGGCGTGATCTCACAGTCGAGCACGGTGTCGCTCGAGCCCACGTACTCGGCAAACGGCATGCCGCAGGGCGTATCCTCGGGCAGGATCATGATGCCGGAGTGGTCGCCACCCAGGCCGAGCTCGCGCGCGGAGCAGTTCATGCCCATGGACACGACGCCGCGAAGCTTGCTCTTCTTGATCTTAACGTCGCCGGGAAGCACGGCGCCAATCATGGCCGTGACGACGTGGTCGCCGGCCTCGAAGTTCTGCGCGCCGCAGACGATCTGCAGCGGAGCGGGATTGCCGTCGGCGTCGAGATTCTTGTCGCCCACATCGACCGAGCACACATACATGTGGTCGCTATCGGGGTGCGGGATCTTGGTGAGCACCTTGGCGGTCACCACGTGGTCGAAGGACTCGCCCACGGTGTCGATCGCCTCGACCTCGGTGCCGGTACGGATATATTCGTCCGAAAGGGTCTTGGGATCCTCCGGAATATCGATCATGGTCTTGAGCCAGTCGTAAGAAACACGCATCTAGCTCTCCTTTCATACTGAAAGCCTGCGAAGAGATGCAGGTGGAAACTTCAACTTTGTGAACATTCCTTACAAAGCGAGGGTTGTCCAAGTGCGGCAGATCGGCCCGAAAGAGGAGCGCCGCGTACTTTGGTACGCAAGCGACGAATGAGCGCCGAGGTGCCGTGCTTGGGCAAGCCGCAGCCTAGAACTGATTCAAGAAGCGCATATCACCCGTCATGAGAGTTCTGAGGTCGGGCAGGTCGTAGCGCAGTGCCGCGACGCGCTCGGCGCCAATACCAAAGGCGAAGCCGGTGTACTTCTCGGGGTCGATGCCGCAGTTGATAAGGACGTTGGGGTCGACCATGCCGCAGCCCAGGATCTCGATCCAGCCGCTGTGCTTGCAGAAGTTGCAGCCCTTGCCGCCGCACACGTGGCAGCTCACGTCCACCTCGCAGGAAGGCTCGGTGAAGGGGAAGAAGTGCGGGCGATAGCGCGTCTTGCGATCCTCACCAAACATGCACTTAACAAAGTAGTCGAGCGTGCCCTTAAGATCGCCAAAGGTGATACCCTCGTCGACGACTAGGCCCTCGATCTGGTTGAACTGCGGCAGGTGGCAGGCGTCGGCCGTGTCGGGACGGTAGACGGTGCCCGGGCAGATCATGTAGATGGGCGGCTTCTGCGACTCCATGGTGTGGATCTGCACGCCCGAGGTCTGGGTGCGCAGCAGCACGTCGGACTCGCCGTGAGCGTGAGCCTCGGGATGCGCGACGCTGCCGGGGTTGTTGTCGACCACATAGAACGTGTCGCGAGCCGAGCGGCTCGGGTGATCCATGGGCGCGTTGAGTGCGGTGAAGTTGTAGTAGGAGGTATCGACCATGGGGCCGGACTCGACGGTGTAGCCGATGCCGCAGAAGATGTCCTCGGCCTCCTCGATGATCTGCTTGATCAGGTGCTGGTGACCGATCTGCGGACGGATCCCCGGCAGCGTGATGTCGACGGCCTCGTGCTCGAGTGCGTGCTTGAGGGCGGCGGCCTTCATCTCGGTGGTGCGCTCGTCGAGCATGCCCTCGATCAGATGGCGCATCTCGTTGGCGCGTTTGCCCATCATGGGACGATCCTCGGGGGCGAGCTTGCCCATCATGCGCATCAGGCCGGTGATACGGCCCTTGCGACCGAGCAGCTCAACGCGCGCAGCCTCGAGCTTGGCGGCGTCGTCGGCGCTAGTGACGAGCTCCTTGGCCTCTTCCTCGAGTTTGACCAGATCATCAATCAGACTCATGTCTTCCCTTTCGTCTCTCGCGCATCCGCGCTCCGGGACGGCTGACGCCGCCCGATGCTGCAGATGCGCGGCCCGGTTCGGTAACAAAAAACCGTCCTCGGGCATGTGCATTGCCCAAGGACGGTTGAATTCCGCGGTACCACCTTGTTTGACCCGGCGGATGTCTGGCCCGCCGTGCCCACTCTGCGCCCCTTGTCGCGAGGCTCACGGCTTCCCTACTGGGGCTTCACCGCCGTCGGCCGCGCGCCCGTTGAGGTTGCTGCTCGGGAGTGAACGCTTGGCCCTTGCCACCGCAGGAAGGCTTGCAGCCCATGACCTTCCCTCTCTTGCCGGCGACGCGGCGGGCAAAAACCCTCTCCGTCAACGCATTGGGCTATAGGATAACACATTTCGCGAGCGCATCGCCGCGTTCCGTTTTGTTCGCGCTGGGTACAAGGCAGGTAGCTGTGCAAATTGGCCGCGCACCCGCCTGCGGCGCTCGGCCTGCGAGATTAAGGATACGGTATGGGAAAGAAACTCGATAAGAAGGCCCAGGCCGCCGTGGCAAAGGCTGCCAAGGGCGTCAAGGCTGCTAAAGTCGACAAGGCCGTCAAAAAGTTCCGCAAACTCGAGGGCAAGCTGTGGACTCGCGAGTACCTGCTCAAGATTGCCGAGTTCGATGGAGCGACGATTGCTCCTGCCAACGGTGCTGCCGCCCGTGCCGACGCCATGGGCACGCTTGCCGGCGAGCATCACAAGCTACTGACCAGCGAGAAGTCCGTTGAGCTCGTACGCTCGTTAGCGCGCGAGACGGTTGCAGGCGGACACGTAGACGACCCGCAGCTGCTCGACGAGATCCGCGTGCTCGGCCGCGACCAGCGCGAGGCAAGCGTTATTCCTACCGAGGAGGCCGAGGCCTGGACCAGGCTCACCTGCGAGGCCGACGCCGTGTGGCACAAGGCCAAGACGGCCAACGACTGGGCGAGTTTTGAGCCCTATGTGGATAGAATCGTCGCCCAACTTAAGCATCAGGCCGAACTCATGGACCCCAAGCGCGACCCATACGACGTTTGGCTCGACCAGTACGAGCGCGGCCTTTCCGCCAAGAGCTTCGATGCGTTTTGCGATGAGGTCAAGGCGACGGTCGTGCCGCTCGTGCACGCCATCGGCGAGCGCGGCCAGCAGCCCGCTGCCGACTTTTTGCACGCCCGCGTGCCCGAGGCCGCCCAGCGCGCCATGAGCTTCGACCTTATGAAGCTCGTCGGCCTGAACCTGAACGACACCACGCTTGCCTTTACCGAACACCCGTTTAGCGAGGGCTTTGCCGTGGGTGACGCGCGCATCGCGACACACATCTACGAGAACGATTGCATCTCCAACGTCTACAGCATCATCCACGAGGCGGGACATGCCATGTACGAGCTGGGCGTCAATCCCGCCTATGCGCGCACCTGTCTTGAGGGCGGCACCTCCATGGGCATCCACGAGAGCCAGAGCCGCTTTTTCGAGAACACCGTGGGTCGCAGCCGCGCCTTTATGGGACCGCTGCTCGAGGTGCTGCGCCGCCACGCGCCCGAGGTCTACGGCGACGTCGACGAGGACACGCTCTACCGCGCCGTGAACATCGCGCAGCCGTCGTTGATCCGCACCGAGGCCGACGAGCTCACCTATCCGCTGCACGTTATGGTGCGCTACGAGATCGAGCGCATGCTGTTTGCCGGCGAGGCCACAGCCAAGGATATCCCCGCGCTTTGGAATCGCTTTATGAACGAGTACCTGGGCATCCCCGTTCCCGACGACACGCGTGGTTGCCTGCAGGATACGCACTGGAGCGGCGGCTCGTTTGGCTACTTCCCCACCTATGCGCTGGGCAGCGCCTACGACGCCATGTTCGTGCCGGCCATGTGCCGCGACGGCGTCGACCTTACCGGCGCCTGCGCGAGCGGCGACCTTGCGCCCGTTCGCGCCTGGCTGGGCGAGCGCATTTGGCAGTGGGGACGCGCCAAGGACGCGCCGGAGCTCATCAAGGGCGCCTGCGGCATGGCGTTCGATGCCCGCTACTACTGCAGCTACCTGCAGGACAAGTTCACCACGCTCTACGAGCTGTAAGGCATAACCGACACGCCAACGCAAAGGGGACGCCGCGGAACCAATCCGCGGCGCCCCCTTTCCACCTAGTCGTTTAAGAACGTCCCCAATGACTACCTTACAGAGCCTCGAGCGCGTTGGCGATGCGCTTCATGGCGGCATCGGCGGATGCTTGGTCGGGCGCCTCGGCCAGCACGCGGATAACCGACTCGGTTCCGCTCTTGCGCACGAGCACGCGGCCCTCGCCTGCCAGCGCAGCCTCGGCCTCGGCGATGGCGTTCTGCACGCCCATGTTCTCGAGCGTGGCGTCCTTGTCCGCCACGCGCGCGGCCACCTGCGCCTGCGGCAGCAACTTGCACGGAGCCGTGAGCTGCGAGAGCGTCTCGCGCTCGGCACGAATCACTTCCATCACGCGCAGCGAAGTCATAATGCCGTCGCCCGTGCGCTCGATATCGCCAAAGATCGTATGGCCCGTCTGCTCGCCGCCCAGGCTGTAGCCGCCCTCGCGCATCTTGGCATACACGTGACGGTCGCCCACGCCGCTGGTCACGGCGCTCAGGCCGGCAAGCTCCAGCGACTTGACAAGGCCAAAGTTACTGGCAATCGTCGGCACCACGGTACCGCCCGAGAGGCGCCCGTGCTTGTTCAGATACACGCCGCACACGTACAGGATCTGGTCGCCGTCGACCACGCGCCCGCGCTCGTCCACGGCCAGGCAGCGGTCGGCATCGCCGTCGTAGGCAAAGCCCACGTCCAGGCCCTGCTCCACCACATGGCGCTGCAGACGCTCCATATGCGTGGAGCCGCAGTCGACGTTGATGTTAAAGCCATCGGGCGCGGCATTGATCACGCGCACGTCGGCACCGAGCGCGTCAAACACCGGCTTGGCCACCGAGGAAGCCGAGCCGTTGGCGCAGTCGATACCGATTTTGACGCCCTGCAGCGAAAAGTTCGCACTTGCAATGAGCGAAGCAATGTAGCGGTTGCGGCCCTGCATGTAGTCCACCGTGGCACCGATGTGGTTGCCCGTGGCCAACGGAACTTCGCTCTTGCCATCGATGTAATCCTCGATGAGCTCCAGTACGTCCTCGTCCATCTTAAAACCGTCGCTATTGACGAGCTTAATGCCGTTATCGCAAAACGGGTTGTGGCTCGCGCTGATCATGATGCCGCAATCGAAGCAGCCCTCCACGGTCTGATGCGCCACGCCCGGCGTCGGGATCACGTGCAGCATATAGGCGTCCGCACCGCTCGCGACCAGACCGCTCACCAGCGCCGCCTCGAACATATAACTCGAGCGACGTGTGTCCTTGCCCACGATAACGCGCGCCTTAGCACTGCGGTTGGCGCCGTAATACCAGCCCACAAAACGGCCAATCTTATAAGCGTGCTCTACCGTCAGCCCAACGTTGGCCTCACCGCGAAAGCCGTCGGTGCCAAAGTACTTCATATCTTACTTATCCTATTCGAACGTTTGAGCGGTTGGCGTGGTACGAACCTTAAGCTCTTTGTGCCCAGAGTCCTTCGAAGTCGTGACCGTGTACTCGACCTTTATGTCTTGTCCAAGAAGCATGTGGACACCGCCCCATGCAACCTTCAAGCCATCGTGCGTCGCTTCGTTCATCTCGATAGAACCGGAGCCCGAAGTCTTAATGTCCGAAATGCTGCCTCCCGCAGGAGCATAGAGATAAAGCCTCAGCACCTCATCATCAATATCCTGGCTAATGCCGTTATGGCCCTGGAAATAACCAGGCATCTCGGCCTTCTCCTGGGGGGTCATCGTGTTCTTGAGCGAGGTGGTCACTCGATACGTCGTCGAGCCATCGGCATTTTCAACCGAAGAATCGATGGTGACTCGCTTATCGAGGAACCAATCCATCTTTGAATAGCTGTAGTTGTTCACATAGACGCCCAAGATCGGAGCCTCCGACGTATCGGTTTGGAGGGCGCCCGATATTCCAAGAGCCTTCGCGGCCTTTTCCTCGTCATCGTTTCTCGAATACATGAGGATGCGACCCTCGGAAGCGCCCTTTTCGATGGCGGCAGCAATCTTAGTAATATCGCTGGAGCCCAGTTCGTCCACGATCTTGTTAAAAGCTGATCCGGCAACCGCCGCAAAAATGGCGTCCTGTTCCTCTACCGGGTAATTCCAATAAATATCGTGCAGCAGCACCTTCGCAGCGTTGCTTCCATCAACGACGGTGCCGTCAGGAAGCTGTGTGCCGCCTACAACGCCGAGCATATACTGCAAAAATACCGGATCGACTGCAAATACGCCGTCGATGTCATCTCCGACAATGGCCTTCTGCATATCGCTGGCAAGCTGAGCCGCACGCGGATAATCAGGCGTCATCGTAACGTCGCCCATCGTGTATCCGAGCGTGTTGAATCCGGTCAGGCCCCATCCGGTCGTGAATAAGTTTGCCTCTTCATCGGTGATGGGAAGCGGGCTCAAAGGCTCTTTCATCATGTCGACTTTGACAAAATCGCCCAGTTCGAGCTTACCGTCAGTCACCGACATCACGCCGCGAGAACCGGGGAAACCGCCGCAGGCGCGGATCTCGACATTGCTCATCGCGAGCACAAGATAATGACGCGTCTGGCCGTTGGCGCCGAGCATCTGGGGAAGGACGGGGGCGACCTTCTCCGCCGCGTCAACCGCGCCGTTGAGGGTGGCAAAGCCGTCCTTGGCCTTATCGACCAGCTCGGTCACCTGGGAAATATGAGTATCGCCAATGCCCTGGACCTTCTCGTTGGCGCTCTTGAACACCTTCGAGCTGCTGGAAAGCGAATCGGCGACCGCCTGCAGCGCGGACACGTTAATCATGCCGTCCTGGAACAGCTTGCCGGGCGTAGCCTGCGAAAGGTTATCGGCCATGGGAACCAGCGCATTGCTCGAGACATCGGACAGGGCGTCAATCATGGTGCGGGCCGCATTGATATCGCTGCCATACACCGGGATAAACGAAGCCGCCGTCCACAGCGGGCTCGAGGTCTCCGCCTTCATGCTGTTACAGAGCTCATCGATCTTCTTCGCGTCGTCAGGCAGCGTCGAAAAATCGCCCGACGTGACCTTGTCCTTAAGGCCACCGACGATCTCGACAGCCTCCTTCGCTTCGCTCTTTACGGTCTTTGCCGAGTTAAGCAGCATAAAGCCGCTTGCGCCAAGCGCAACGAGAAGCACCGCGACTACAGCGGCAATAATGGCGCCGGTGTGACGCTTTTTGCGCTCGCCCTTGCGATGGCGATGACGGACCAGACCGTCAGAGGTCGAACTCGACGAAGCATCGCTACCGTAGTTCAAGCCAAAATCGTAATAATCTTCCTTGGAACCCGAGCCCGCAAACTCGGCACCGCTATCATCCAGGCGGGCGAACGTGCCTGTCTCGGAGGCGCCGGTGTAAATCGTGCCGAGGTTACCCGTAAGCCCCGCGCCACCGGCAGAGGGAGTATTGTTGTCGGCCTTGCCGGCATTAACGTTGCCGGCGCCATTCGCGGCGTTGGCAGCACCTGCGTTGTTCGCAGGTACCGAAGGAGCCCCGCTCGGCTGCGACGCAGAGGTTGCACCGCCCGCAAAGACATTTCCTCTTGCACGGCCGGTCTTTTTTGCCTTTTGAGACTGCTCGTACAGAGCGGTAAACATCGCCGTCTCGCCCGGGGACACGCGCTTACCGGAACCGCCCTGTCCAGCGCCGCCCGGCGTGCCGGCCTTACCAGCCCCGTTCGGACGCGGCGGAACTGCAGGGCGGCCGCTATCGCTGCCCTTAAAGTGATTACCAGCCATAAAGAAATCCTCGCAATTGAGTCGCAATGAAAAAGTCCATAACGTTACTAGTCTATGGCATTTTGAGCATCGACAGCTAAACTCCAGACACGGACATCAATTGGCGAAAATGCGGCACAACACCTTTTCTGTCTTGGCGGCGGCGCCAGCTACACCGTGAGGAACATCATCACGATGATCATGGCAAAGCCGATAAGGTCGGTCGGCAAAAACACCGTGCCCAGCATAACGGCGCTGGTGATGGTCGCCGAAACCGGCTCCACAGTTCCGATGAGGCTCGCACGCACCGAGCCGATGTCCTTAACGCCCTGCATATAGAGCATGTAAGCAAAAAACGAGCCGATAACCACGAATACCGCGAGCGCCTCGACGCCGGCAGCGTCGAGTGCCGGCATATGCGCCCAAGGCTGCACGAAGACGCACGAGACCACGCCCGCCGTGAGCATTGCCGAGCCCGTGACGATGGGGCTGCCGTATTCGGGCAGGATCTTGGCGGGAATCACCGCCATACACGTGGCGCTGACCGCACACATAAGACCTGCTGCCAGGCCAAGCGGCGAGATATTCAGGCTGGTGGGGTCGCCGCCGGTGGCGATTAAAAAGGTTCCACCCAGAGCCAGGCCAATGCCGATAACTTCGCGAGTACGCGGCATGCGGCGATCGGTCACGCAGGTGTAGCCCATGATGATAACGAGCTGCAGGCACTGGAGCACCGTCGCGGTTCCGGCGTTCGTCAGGCGCACGGCCGAAAGATAGCAAAACTGGTTGAACAGCAGACCAAAGGCGGTAAAGAGCAGCAGCTGCTTGCGATCGGCGGGTGTGGTCCAGAGCTTAATCAGGCGCTCGCGGTCGCGCGTAACAACCACGGCCATAAAGAGTAGACCGGCGAGAATCTGACGCACGCTCATAAGCCACAAGGTGTCGACGTGGTAGGTATCGAACAGAAAGCTCGCGCTGGTGCCCGAGAAGCCCCAAAACGAACCGCCCACCAGCGTAGCCAAGACGCCCGTGATCATCTTGCGCGTCGAAGCGCTGTTCAGGCGCTCGCGCCAAGCGCGGCGGGTGCTACGGCTGAGCTCATCGGTGCCCTCGGGCACATCAATGTTCGATATATCGGTCATCGGCACCGAAGCCCCTGCGCCTTCGACCTGCTCGACACGCTCTTTGCTCATTCCATTCCCTCGAAGCAACCTGGAAACAATTCGGCTTACCTTACCACGGCGAAGGCACCAGCCGAAGGCTTGTCCGCTTATCGGTAGGACAATTCCGCAGACGTCTTTCCATAGCTCGATACCGCAATGGCCTTGCATTATGCGACAGTCAAATCGCGGCAGCAGGCTCTTTTGAAATGGATATGACAAAGCCCCCGAATTCCACAATGTAAGCGATTTTTAAAAATGTTCTTGCCACCGAGTTCAGGCTCCGTTATATTATCCCTTGCGCGCTTGCGCACCCTTGATCGGGCGTTTAGCTCAGGGGGAGAGCGCTTCCCTGACACGGAAGAGGTCAGAAGTTCAAATCTTCTAACGCCCACCAAATGTTCGCAGCTCAGAGGCTATGTCCTCTGGGCTGTTTTGTTTTATGTCGCTAAATCCGCTGGCAGTTCCAACCGTCATCGCAACGTAACATCAATTCACCTGACGAATGGCAGCCAAATATATTCAATACCCCAACATCAACAATAGCCAGGCACAAAACTGCGCCGCAAGCTGCTCCAACCGCCCAACTGGTCAAAAGCCGACCATCTACTTGCCAATTTATCTAACGGCGTAACCAAGCAGTCCGCGCCGCAACTTCTCAACAAAACGCCGCGATGTCTGCGCCCTGCGGTATCCTTGAGCCACTCGCACCTGCAGCACCAAGGAGCCGCCATGCGCACCGAGCTCGATGTCCCCTTTTCGCACAAAGAAGAAGCCAAAGCGCTGGGCGCCAAATGGGACCGGACCAAGAAGATCTGGTATGTACCCAGCGGCGTCAACCCCGAGCCCTTTGCCGAGTGGCTGCCCGGTGTTGACCGATCCGACCCCTCAGCGCCGTATATATATCTAGTACTGGGCAAGCGCGAGTGCTGGAAGTGTCACAAAGAGACCTCGGTCGCGGCCTTCGGCATTCCCTATCGAACCGATGACGACAAGGGCATCGCCATCGCGCACGCGCCCAACGAAGCCGGGCACATTACCATCGACACGGCCAACGCCAACGCACTCGCCATCGTGCCCGCTCTTGGCTGCGTGCCGGGCGAGATCCGCGACTATCTTTCTAAGCGCTGCGGCTACAAGCCCGTAAGCGCGCGAGCCTCCAAAGCCCCGTCGCTCGGCAACACGTGCACCAGTTGCAACGCGCTGCAAGGCAGCCGCTATCTGTTCGAGGAGCCCTCGTCCCCGTTTGCCCTCACTGCCATCAACAAGCTGCCGGCACTGGAGTTTGTACGCGTCGAAGTTGCCGGCGTCTTTGGCGTCCCGGCCGCGCGCACCGACTTTGACCAGGCGCTCTTTACCTGGGCACGCGGCCATCACACCGAGTTCCACAGGCAACTCGGTGAGGGGGTTTACTTATAGGGACAGAGATGCCTTCACAGCCAGCTCCTCCGCATCACCTATCCCTCGTCGCCGGCGTCGTACACGATATCGAGGCCACAAACAGGGCATTTCTCCTGATACACCGGCATATGAACGCCTGTCCGTTTTCTCACTTCGTCGCTAAGTCTGTCGCACACATCGATGAACCGAATGTCGAGACACGGTATTTGCGAGCCGCAGCAAGGGCAGGCGACGACAAACGACCCGCAATCAACCTCTACGCTCGGAAACATATTGTTGTCGATAAGAGCACACGGCAGTTTTCCGTACTTCCCCATCACGACATCGCCTCGCCAGCTCACGCTCGCTCCCTTCCCGTAATTGAAACCAGGAAGAGCATGCACCAGCAAGTGCGCGCGAAATTGCATCGCCACGCGATCCGATCAAACAACACGATCTTAAAAGACCGCCAAAACCAAATTTCATCGTCGGTCGCACCCTGTCCGGCAAACTCAATATCGACGGGTATGCGCTTCAGATAGCTCATGTCGGACGCAAAACGAGGGTCAGGCCCGCCTTTATGAACGGGACCATGCAGAACAAACCAGCCGTTTTCGGGCTCGAACCGCTCAACAAACGCAAGGCCGAGCACCTTATAGCCCACCTCGGTTGCAAATATGACTCCGACTGGAACGCCACATTCCATGCAGTTGAGCATTTTACGGTTGTAATTCTGGTCTCGAGAACCAACGGTACCCGGCGCTTGAACCGAGTACTTAATGACCCACGTACCATCGTCCAAATAGAGCGGAGGCACATCGGTGTAGAAGCTCTTTTTAGAGTTATGGACCGAAAGCGCAAAGGTCTTATTGGGATCTTGCTTCACCCGATCCTGGCCCGGCCAGAAGATCCCTGAATCCCGCGTTACGGGAAAGAAGTCCGAGCCAATTCTCAAACGATACTGATACTGAGGGCTATCTTCCTTGGTGTGGTGCGGAAGGCTGGTCCAAACGCCGCCGCGCTGCTCCTCACCCAGAAACCACTCCCATGCCTCAACGTATTCAGAAGGCACGAGACTGCAGGCACGGTCATAGCTTGGTCCATCCATCAACGGAACAGCAAGGTCAATGTCGTTCATCGCCAGCACCTACAACCATACGAACGCGAGTCATACCCCTCAATAATATGGCCGAGAGTCAATTATTACGAGATCTCATTCCGCGATCGGCACATCGTTGATGCTCTCGGTTTGCCGCTGGCGCGCTTGTACCCCGCTACCCCACTCCCCTGTATACTGATGTAGCACGTGTTTCATCCGGGCTTGTTGGGCCGGATTGTTCATGGGAGGGTCTTATGGCTGCTTCGAATCCGCCTAAGGGGAGCGTTTCTTCTTCGTCCATCAAGCCGGTTACGCGCAAGGCCGTGCGTTGCCAGCGCGAGGTCGCTTGGCTTGTCACGCAGGCGGCGGGCAGGCTTGTGGCAACCACTCAGGACGTCAATGCGCCTACGCCGAGCTTTGTGTTAGCGGCGGCGCTGGATTTTGTGCGCCAATTGGAGCTTGCCGCACAGGATGCCAACGGCCACCTCGACTACCAGAATGTTATGGCGCCCGACCTGCAAACGTTCTGCCACATGGCCAAGTTGCCCGCCGCGCCCAATGCGCCTTCGGACGTAGGCTACATGTTTACGCTTTCGGGCGCGGACCTTATCCGTGACATCTATGCATACTGCAGTGAGCTCGCCGAGCGTCACGTCTTTGGCACGGCTGAAGTCAAACCGGGAAATGTCATCAAGCTGGTTCTTAGGCTGTTCTTGATGGACGGGTTCGGGGCCATGCCGGCGTAAGCCGAGTCTTTAGCATCACCGTCGACTGAGCAACAACCGCTTTACCTTAGTGGGCGCCAATTGAGGGTCAATTATTGGGTTGCCTCGTCCACTAACGCATTTATTCCACGCGCTCTGATAGTCGATATTTGCGGTTGCGGCTCGTCGCCGGCGCCGTGGGCTCAAGCTCGCCTTGAGCAATGAGCGCGTTGACGCGCGACCTAACCTGGGAAATTGTAAGCTCCGTGCGTTCTGCCAGCTCACGCGTCCCCAGCTCGCCGTAATGTTTGAGTGCCGTCACAATTAAGCCCCCGCCATGATCGACCGGCTCGATCTTTGAACGGTAAAGTACGACCTTGAACCGATCGAACCCCGGGCAGAACAGGGGCTCGGCCAGACCATGCGCGCGCATGGCATCGATCATCATCGGGATGCCCGAGCCATTGCCCTCAGCCGGCGAACCTGCGCCATCCGGAAGCGGGACAATCGACATGAGTTTCACGAGCGTCGCGTTACGGCATCGGGAGCTGCCGTCAAACAAGTTCTCGCGAGTCTTTCCCCCGTAAAGGCCGCCAGGATTCGTTACCTCGACACGATCGTCAAAGACGTCGACGGCAATCGATTGTCCACAGAACCGATCCCCGTATTCTCGATGGATTACGGCGTTGGCGATTGCCTCGCGCAGAACCTCCTCGGGAATCTCCAGCGAGTCGACACGCGAGACGCCTTGGACGGTCGAGATGCGGCGCAGGTTTTTGGCGACAGCTGCGACGGCATCCGAAATCATCTCGCCTAGGGTGCCCTCGCAGACTGTGCGGTCCATAAACCTTAGTGGCCCCGCAGCTCCCTTTTGAGTTCCCACGTGGACAGCCACATCAATGAAGAGCTTGGGATAGAACTGCTGAGGGTAAACGCCCGCGGCAAGGAGGCCGGCCTTGGTAACATTGCCCTGGAAGTCGAGGAAATTCAGACGCTCCATCTTTGTCTTCTTGTCCGCCGCACCGCGCATCGCTCGAGGCGTCAGCGAATAGGCACGCTCTATCGTGCGGTCGACCATCGACTCGTCGAGATCGCCCACACTCGTACCGGGCACCGCATCGCGATCGCTAGGACTCGTCCGTTCATATGACGACAGTGCCAAAACCTCGGTCGACGAAAGCGGGACATCTTTGTCATCGATGCGTTTGTAGCTGCCACCTTGAGCGCCCCGCTCTATGACATAGCAAGGCTTGCTCGACGGGTCGAGCTCCTCAATCGTGATGACCAGAACCACGGTGCCCTGGAGCTCCACGCGCTCAATAGTGTATTTGGGCGGATTGGCCAGCTTTCCGCGACCGCCGGCATCGCCCATGCCCGCCACGAATTGGTTGAGCACTTTCTCGGTCTCAAAGTTTGTAACTGGGACAAAACCCGCGTGCTCGCTCACTCCGAGTACGATGATGCCGCCGGCGGTGTTTGCGAAAGCGCTGACCGTTTCCCATACGTCGCGGGAAAGCGTCATGGCGCTCTCTTTTACTTCGACGCTAAGGTCATCCGAACCCATTCGCTTTAAAGACTCGAGCAAACCGGCCAGCTCGTTTTCGTTCATCTGCACGTCCTTTCGCTCGGTTCTGCGAAGAATGCCGCGAATAGATTTCCTTCGTCTCTCAGTTATCTCTCGTAATTATCTCTCATCTTTCTATTATCTCTCATATTAGAGAGAAGTGAGAGATGAAAGATAAGATGTCTGTCATCTGTTTCATTTAAACATGTTTTCGCTGGTAAAACAATCTATATTGAAACAATACCATGGTTGCCTGTCTCTTTGCAGCATTGTTATCTCTCATATTTATCTCTCATCTTTCTGTTATCTCTCATATTAGTGATGAATGAGAGATGAGAGATACGTGAGTGATGCATGGGCCTGGACTATTGGACGGTCGGAAAATCCCTCAAACAAAAAACGGGGCCGGCCTTACGCCGAGCCCCGTTTTCAAACGGTCAGTTAGTTATCCAACGCGCGAGCATGGCAGTCAACATTACGCCGCTGCGAACACTCCCAAACCCGTTCCGATGATGCAGATCGCGAAGATACCAATAATAATCCAAATGGTCTTGACGCCCTTTTTGTACAGGGCAACGCAAGCGAACGTTGCCAGCAAGGGCAGCAGACCGGGGAAGATCGAATCGAACAGATCCTGCAGGACAATCTCCGAACCACCCACGTCAAAGGTCAAAGCCGTGGACAGCGAGACCTGCGCCGCAATCATGGCGCCGATAACGGTCATTCCGAGGACACCGGCTGCATGCGTCATGCGAGACATAAGGTTGTTCTCTTCGGACTGCTGCAGGAACTTGGTTCCCAGGTCGTATCCCAGATGGGCGGCGACGATACGCGTTGCAAAGTTAATCACCGAGTAGATGAGCGCATACACGATGGGGCCGAGCGGGTTGCCCGTCGAAGCGATACCGATACCAATGCCGGCGGCGACCACGCGGAACGTACCCCAGTAGAACGAATCGCCGATGCCGGAAAGCGGCCCCATGAGACCAACCTTCATGGCGTTGATCGAGGACGTGTCAAAGTTCTTATCGGCAGCCGCCTGCTCTTCCATCGAAACCGTTAGGCCGGCTACAAACGGAAGCACATGAGGCGTGATGTTAAAGAACTCGGTATGGCGATCGAGCGCCGCATAGTAATCGTCGTCGTTAGGATAGATCTTTCGCAGGGGCTTCTGAATGGTGTACATGAAGCCCATTGCCATCATCTTGTCGTACGACTGCGAGCACTGGCTCGTAAACTGGCGAAGGAACATGCTCCGATACATATCGGGAGTCATAATCGCATCCTTCTTGGCCTCTTTGAGGTCGGTGTTCTGGGTAGCCATTAGAAGTCCTCCTCTTCATCTGCAGCAACCGCCTGCGGACCGGACGAACCCTCGCGGAAGGCCAGGAGCAGCGCGACGCAAATGGCAGCTGCGGCGACGCCGACAACGTCCATCTTGAGGTAGATGACCATAATGAATCCCAGGAACAGCCAGGGAAGAAGCTCGTTATCGCCCATGGTCCTGATAAGAAGTGCGAAGCCGATGCAGACCATGACGCCGGATGCAACGTTGAGGCCGTCCATCACAAACTGCGGAATCGCATTGAGCGCATTGTTGATGAGGTCGGCACCAAAGAACAGCGAGCCAAACACCAGCAGTGCAGACGGAATGCCAATCGACAGCGGCACGATGGTCAGATGGTACAGATTCGCCTTGGCAAGATCGCGATTTGCCAGAGCGGTCTCAATCTTCTTGCAGGCAAAGGCACCCGGAACGGCGTAGCAGAAGTTGCGCCACACCTGAAGGAAGACGGAGACGGGAAGGGCGAGCGCGACGGCAGTTGCCGTGCCCGTACCCGTAATGACGGCAAACGCGCAGCCAAGCACACCGGAGGCATAGACCTCTGGAGGAACCGCCGCGCCGACCATGATGGCGCCCATGAACATGGACTCCAAAGCAGCGCCGACGATAACGCCCTGCTGGACATCGCCAAGGATCAAGCCGACAAACAGGCTCGTAAACAGCGGACGACCAAGCATCGTAATGCCAAATAATTGCTCGTCCATGGACGCAATAAATGCGACCAGTGCAACTAGAAGATACTGGACAACCATTTCGATCAACCCCAGAAATAGGTCTGCAAGCGAGGCGTTCTGCGCAGCTCGCCTGCAGACAATCGCAGCAATTTGAGAGGATTAGTAGTTCATCTGGTGATAGTAACGACGCGTGGTGAGCGGGTGGTTACGGACGTGCTCGAGATGGCAGCTCAGACGCTCGGTGATGGTGTAGGTGACCATCGGGGAGACGATCTTGCGGAACTCGGGGTCGCTGAACGGCAGCTCGACCTCGGCGGTGTCAAACTTGTTCACGCGGACGTTGACGCCCTTCTCGTCGGCGAGCATGTGAGTGAAGTTGTCCACGCGGTCCATGAGCTTACGGGTGTCGTCCTCGCCGTAGAGCATGATGAGGCTCGTGCCCTCCTCGCACAGCTCGATGGTGCCGTGGAAGAACTCGGCGGCGTGGATGGACTTGGTCTTGATCCACTGCATCTCCTCGAGGATGCACATGGCGTAGTCGTAGGCCTCACCCCAGAGCATGCCGGAGCCGATTACCATGTGGTAGTCGGTGTCCTTGAAGTCCTCGGCCATGGCGGCACAACGCTCGTCCTGGGCGTCCTTGGCCTTGATGAGGAACGGGGCGATCTTGCCGAACTCCTCCATGAAGGTGTCGTACTTGGGGAAGGCGCCGGCGTTCTTGAGGAAGCGAGCGACCAGCGTGATCTGGTAGGTGTAGATGGCCTCGCACAGAACGTCGTCCTCGGCGAAGCTGAAGAACTTGTAATCGGCGTACTCGGTGGCCGGAGTGTTGTCGTTGGAGACATACATCAGCGTGCGGGCGCCCTGCTCCTGGCAGAACTTGGCAGCCTCAATGATCTCGGGGGTGGTGCCGGTACGGGTAGAGAAGACGCAGACCGAATCCTTGTTGAAGGTCTTAGGCGGGCACGCGAGGAACTCAGCGGCGATCTCGCAGTGGACGTCGACGTCGGCCGTGGTGGTCTCGACCCAATACTTCATCGGGAGCGTGTGGGCCCAGGTGCCGCCGCAGCCGATGAAGAAGATGTTGGAATAACCCTGCTCGCAGACCTCGTCCACGGCAGCCTCAATCTGAGGACGGAGAGCGAGGGCATCGCTCACAACCTTCTCGTAACGAGGCTCATCGAAATTGAACATCCCTTACTCCTAACTCACTTGGATGAACCCTTCATTCATCCCATGACGTTATAATACTTTATATAACTAACTATACAAGAACTATTTCAGATTTTTTTGATTTTTCTTTAATAAAAAGCCCGCCGATCAAATGATCGACGGGCATAGACATAGAGCATCGGTTCAATAAATGCCGAACACCAGCATGTTTTCGGCTAAAAAACGTCCTTGGCAAACACCTTAGCGTCATTGGGAACCTGACGGATTTCGATAGCCACGCCATCGCCCAGGAGCTCTTGGATATGCTCGGCATCTTTCTCGGTCGCGAAGATTGCAGGGGTCGGATGAAGCGTGGTCTCGGGGGTCTTTCGGGTTCCACCCAGATTGATCTCTTTGATGTCTTTGCAACCCTTAGCGAGACGATAGACATCTTCAATCGTCTCAGCGATGATAAACAGCGAATACTTGTCGGTAACGCCGCTGTTGAGCGCCTCGATAGCAGCGTCAACATCCTTGATGACGAGTTTAACGCCGTTGGGGCGGGCGAGCCTCAAGGCCGCCTTCCTCATGTCGTCTTTTGCCACAGCATCGCTGGCAAGCAGGATGCAATCTACATCCAAAGCGTGAGTCCAGGACATGGCAACTTGGCCGTGAATCAGTCGGTAATCAACTCTCGTAAGCTTAATCATCGTTATCATCTCCGCACGTGATAAAGGGAATGACAGGTATGACCCTTAGCTAGGGCTCGAACCAGAACTAACTAGAAATCTTCTTCCTCGGCGCCGGCAAGCATGTCCGCCGCCTCGCAAAGCTGAATAAACGAACGCGATCCCTCGACCGCGGCTTTGGCCTTGCCCGCATCCAGGGAGTCCAGCTGTGTAACCATTTCCACCAGCAGCGGCAAGTTCATTCCGGCGATCAACGTAAACGATTCGGCAGTCTGCCTCTGAATGAATTCGTTGTTTACAGAGCCGCCAAAGATGTCAGTCACGACAAACCAAGAGTCGGCAGGGTCCCTCGTCTCCATCCATGCATCAATCAACGCCGCGACGTCCCTTGAATCGTCATCGACATAGGCGCACAGGCACTCGATTCGGTCGTTGGTGCCCATCAGAATCTCCAGAGAGCTTTTCATGCCTTGGGCGAGATAACCATGACTCGCTAGCAATATCTTATTCATAGTTCTCCAATACCATTAGGACGTACTATATTGTCATAACAAAGTATATTAGCAATCTACCCTACGCGGCGTGTCTATTTTCCAAATCCGCGAACGGTAACAATTAGTCGGTAAATCGACCAATCTATCTCTAATTTACAAGTAGAACTTCAGTCGCTCGGTGCAGTACACCTGACGGGAGATGAAGAGCGGCTCGCCGCTTGGGGCATAGCGCCTATCGACAAACAGAAGCAGCGAAGAGCCCAGCTCCACGTTAAGGTATGCCGCCTCGAGCTCGCTCGCATAGCAGACCTCGAGCGTACGCGTGTTGGGGCCCATCTTGATCCCCTGGCGATCGAGTACCGCCATCAGCGAATCATCGAGGGACTCATGCTCCAAAAAAGAAAGCGCAGCGGAATAGCTATTGGTTTCCAGCATCGTGGGCTTGCCATCCACAAGGCGTAGACGACGACTACGCAATACCTTTTGGGTATCGTCTACGCCCAGGAACTTCGCGTCTCGCAGGCTTGGGAAGTCCCAGCCCATTTCGAGAACCCTGGTAGACGCCTGTTTGCCCGCAAGCTGGCACGAATGGGTAAAGCTCTCACGGTCGTCCGCGGCATACATCTGCGTGTCCGACGAAACAAACGTGCCCTTGCCACGGGCCCTCTCAACAAGCCCAGCATCTTCCATTTCTTTAATTGCGGAGCGAACCGTTATTCGGCTCACGCCAAATTGCTCGATAAGCTCCGCCTCGGTCGGGAGCTTATCTCCCGGGCGGTACGTGCCGTTGGCGATCGAATCAGAAAGCGCATGAACAATCTGTTTGTACAGGGGGATAACGCTATTTGCTTCAACCATATCAACCATACCTTTACAAGAAATCAGCAGCTTATAGATAAATGGCTTATATTGTATTAGAACTTTTTAGCACTCCACGCCATTTCCTATAATGTTTTAGCAAACGAGGGGTTATTTTGCGTAAGCGGTGTAGAGTCCATCCATTTCCGCATACAACTTCAATCTGATGGCGGTATATGCATCCGATAAGCCGATTGATTTTTATCTTCTACCTGTCTCACATTCATCCCTCGTCGTAGAGATGAATGTGAGGTGAGAGATACGTAGTTGACGCACGAGCGTGGTTATTTGGACGGTTTCTAGGCTTTTGGCGGCCGATTTCGTCCGAAAATCCACTGCTATTTGGCGGGCGTCCGAATTTCCACGCTCGTGTGTCCGAAAATCCACGCTCGTGCGGCAGATTGGTCGAAGGCCCCATATGGGTATACTCTCGGGGATTCGACTCGACTCGCCCCCGCTGGGGCGTCAAAGGAGACTGCATATGCCCACTACCTCAACCGACCCGCGCGCCGCTGCCGCCGCGCTGCTGGTGCCCGGCACCACCTGCCACGGCTTTGCCGTCGAGCGCTGCGAGACCGTGCCCGAGCTCGACGCAGACGCTTACGTGCTGTGCCACGCTGCCTCGGGCGCTCGCCTGCTGTACCTGGCGTGCGATGACGAAAACAAGGCCTTTGCCATTGGCTTTAAGACGCCGCCGGCCGATTCCACCGGCGTGTTCCATATTCTTGAGCACTCGGTGCTGTGCGGATCGGCCAAGTTTCCCGTCAAGGAGCCGTTCGTCGATCTGATCAAGAGCTCCATGCAGACGTTCCTCAACGCCATGACCTACCCCGACAAGACCATCTACCCCGTTGCCACCACCAACGAGCAGGACCTGTACAACCTGATGGACGTGTACCTGGACGCGGTGTTCAACCCGGCCATCTATACCAAGCCCACCATTTTTGAGCAGGAGGGCTGGCACTACGAGCTAGACCTGCCGGAGGGCGCCGAGGTCGAGCGCAGCTCCGCGAACCTGCGCGAGGGCACGCTGCGCTATAACGGCGTGGTGTTCAACGAGATGAAGGGCGCGCTGTCCGACCCCATGAGCGTGCTGGACGACGCCGTCAACGCCGCGCTCTATCCCGACACCGCCTATGCGCATGAAAGCGGCGGCGACCCGCGCGCGATTCCCGCGCTCACCTACGAGCAGTTCCTGGACACGCACGCGCGCCACTACAATCCCTCCAACTCCTACATCACGCTCTACGGCGACCTGGACGTGGACCGCGCGCTGGCCTTTTTGGACGAGCGCTATCTGTCGCAGTCGAGCGCCGCGAGCCGCCGCATGGACGCAGCCGTCGCCGCCGGCGAGGACCCGTCTGCGCTGGCGCCCAATCCGCTGGTCGTGCAGACACCCGTGACCTGCGAGTATAAGCGCGTCGAGATGGCCACCACGCCCGAAAACGCCCTGGTGGGCCTGGGCCTTGTGCTGGGCAGCGCACTCGACCGCAAGCGCACGATCGCCGCGGACATCCTGTTCGAGGCGCTGCTGGGCTCCAACGAAGCGCCGGTTAAGAAGGCCATTCTGGCCGCCGGCCTGGGCGGCAACGTGGTGAGCTACACCGCGGCCGAAAGCCTGCAGCCCTACGAGCTCATCATGCTGCAAAACGCGCAGCCCGGCGTGGCGCGCGAGCTGCGCCGCGTGTTCCAGGACGCCTGCCGCGACCTGTGCGAGCACGGCGTTCCGCGCGAGCGCCTGGAGGCCATCATCAGCAGCAACGAATACGACCTGCGCCAGCGCGACTACGGTATCGCCGACGGCGTGGCCATTGCGTGCGACGCGCTGAGCACCTGGCTCTACGATGACGACGCCGCGACGCTGGCGCTCAAGTATGGCCCGGTGTACGAGGAGCTGCGCGGCGAGCTGGACGGCAGCTATTTTGAGGACCTGCTGCGCGAGCTGGTACTGGAAAACGACCATATGGCGCTGGTCGAGCTGGTGCCGGTGGACGCTGGTGCTGGCTCGGAGGGTGCCGAGGCCGCCGAGCTTGCCGCCAAGCGCGATGCCATGACCGATGCCGAGCTGGCCGATGTGGTCGAGCGCACGGCCGCGCTGCGTGCCGCGCAGGAGGCCGAGGACACGCCCGAGGACAAGGCCACGCTGCCGCGCCTGCGCGTGTCCGACATTGGCGAGGCGCGCCCCGAGCCGCCGCTGGTCGTAGACACGACCGCGCCCATCCCCTGCCTGCGCCACGACATCCCCACCAACCGCCTGGCCTATGCCATGCAGTATTTCGACCTGGGATGCATCACGTTTGAGGACCTGCCCTACGTGACCCTGCTCTGCCGCCTGCTCAAGCAGCTGCCCACACGCGAGCATTCGGCCGAGGAACTCGACAACCTGCTCGCCGGCAAGCTTGGCTTTTTGAGCTTTACGACCGAGGTCATGACCCAGCCCGACGTGGACGGCGTGCGCCCCTACCTGCTGGTGAGTGCCGGCGCCCTGTCCGAAAAGATCGACGCGCTGGCGAGCCTACCGCGCGAGGTGTGGTCGAGCACGCTTTTGCTCGATGCCAACGCCGACCGCGTTCGCGACGTACTCACGCAGATTCGCATTGGGCTTGAGCAGGGCTTTATCAACAACGGCCACTCGGCGGCGCTCGGTCGCGCGATGAGCTACAGCTCGCCTTCGGCCGTGGTGCGCGAGCAGCTTTCGGGCGTTGATTTCTATCTGTTCCTGCGCGATCTGCTCGAGCACTTTGACGAGCGACTGGACGACCTGCGCGCCAAGCTTGCCGAGTTGGCAGGTCGTATCTTTGTGGCCGATGGCTGCATGGCGAGCTTTACCGGCAGCGATGAGGACTTTAACGCGTACTGGGATGCCGCGGGTGGCCTGGGGCTTGACACGGGCGACGGCGCTGCCAGCGACGCGCTCGTGGTGCCGGCGCCGCGCGACCGCCACGAGGCTTTCGTGATCCCCAGCGACATCTGCTTTGCCGCGCGTGCGTGCGATCCGCGTCGCTTGGGGCTCGACGTGACAGGCACTTGGGCCGTGGCTGCCAACGCGCTCTCCTACGACTACCTGTGGAACGAGATCCGCGTGAAGGGCGGGGCGTACGGCTGCGGATTCCGCGCGGCAGGTGAGCGTCAGGCGGCGTTCTACACCTACCGCGACCCGGCGATCGATCCTTCGATTGAGCGCGTGGAGCGCGCGGGTGCATGGCTTGGCAGCTTTGAACCCGACGAAGCCGCCTTTGAGGGCTTTATCGTGAGCTGCGTGAGCGGCATGGACGCGCCGGTGAAGCCGTACGCGCTCACCAAGCGCCGCAACACGACCTACCTGGCCGGGCTTGACCCGCATGCACGCGAGGAGCGCCGCGCCCAGATGCTCGCCGCCACGCCCGGTGAGCTGCGCTCGCTCGGCACCGACGTGACGCGCATCGCAGCCGAGTCGCCCACCTGCGTCTTTGGCGGCCGAGACGTCATCGCCAAGAGCAACGCCAACTTCAACGTTGTCGACCTGCTGGGCTAAGGCACCAAGGTAGATTTTTGGGACATGCCCGAAAATCTACCTTTTCTTTTGCCGCTGCTTGGGCGGGGCAGCTCACCCCGTCCCACCAGTTTGTCTCGATCTGTAACATCTAGGCGGCAATATTGGCTCCAGATGTTACAAATCGAGACGTTTCCGGATGACGCTGACCCTTTGTCTCAATCTGTAACATCTAGGTCCGATTTTGCCGAGTTACTGTTACAGATCGAGACAAACCGCCGCAGACACCCGTCCCACCAGCAAAAACCACCACGAAGTGGCAGGTGCCTTTGTGTTGGTACGAACACTTATTCTATACGTACACATGTTCTATAGTAGGGGTGCTTGCATCGGACTTAAATTGCAACTAGGATATAGTTGCAGAATGTGAGGCGGGATGACTCGGACCGATAAACTCATCGCCCAACTGTTTAGCTGCCCTTCGACGTATCGGTATGCCGATTTTTTAAAAGTCATGGCCTCATATGGCTTTGAAATGGACAGCAAAGGCAAGACATCCGGATCGCGCGTTCGCTTCTACAGGCCATCAGATGGCAGGATGTTCGTAATGCACGCGCCTCATCCATCTGACGAATTGACAGCGGGGACCATTCGAAACATCGTTCGCTTTCTGCAAGATGTCGGAGGTAGTCATGAGTAACGTTTTGGCATACAAGGGTTATTTCGCCCCGGTCGAGTTCGATGCCGAACAGCATGTGCTAACAGGTATGGTCGCCGGCATTAGGGACGCAATCGTATTTGAAGGCTCCACGGCTGAAGAAGTGGAGCAATGCTTCCACGACGCCGTCGACGATTACCTTGAGTTTTGCGCCGAGAAGGGCAAAGAGCCCGAGCGGGCTTTTAAGGGCTCGTTCAACGTAAGAACGGGCTCTGAGCTCCACAAACAGGCGGCGCTGGCAGCGGCAAAGAAGGGCGAGTCACTCAATAAGTTTGTGACTGAAGCGATCGCTGCGGCGCTATAGCGTTAACGCATGGGCCAAAACCACCACAAAGGGGACAGGCACCTTTGTGGTGGTTTCGACATTTGCCCAGATAAAACCTGCCAAAATAAACCTGTCCCTTTTTGGTAGGTTTGGGAGAGGGAGCTGGGATGGATAAGGCTGAGTTGCGACGGGCGGTGATTGCTCGGCGCGATGCTCTTGATTTGGACTTGCGCGCGGCGAAGTCTGCCGCTATCTGTGCGCGGCTGATTGAGCTGCTGGGCCGCCTGGATGCCGCGGCGCCGCACACCGTTGCCATCTATGCCGCGATGGGTTCCGAGGTCGACCCAGCCGCGTTTGCCGCTGCGGCCGTCAAACGCGGCTGGCGCGTGGCCTATCCGTGCATGCTCTCGGCAATTGATGCCGCAGCTTGTGGCCAGCGCATGTGCATGCGGGCAGTTGCTGTCGACGATGCGTCCTCGGCTCCGTTTATCGCCCACCCCACGCGGGCCTTCGCGGCCATGGACATCGACAGCGACCACTTCCCTATCGTGTCTGCAGAGGCCCTCGACATGGCCATCGTGCCACTCGTAGCCTTCGACCGCGCCGGCGCGCGCCTGGGCTACGGCGGCGGCTGCTACGACCGCTACCTGCCCATGCTCTCGCCCGCATGTCAAATCATCGGCATCGCCTTTGACGAACAGCGTGTCGACCACGTTCCCACCGATACCCACGACCAGCCGCTATCCCACATCATCAGCGCCTAACGGCTGGCACACCTCCCGACGGCCTAGTGCTCCTCGCCGGCGCGAGCCAGGTCGTAGGGCGTGGTCTGGTAGACGTAGTAGTTGAGCCAGTTGGTGTAGAACAGCTGAGCCTGGCTGCGCCAGACGTTTCGCGGCTCGGCGGTGGGGTCGTCGCCCGGAAAGTAATGCGCCGGCACCTGAGGGTTGAGCCCGCGCTTCACGTCGCGCTCGTACTCCAGGCGCAGCGTGTCGGTATCGTACTCGGGGTGGCCAAATACAAAAAAGCGACGGCTGTCGGTCGACTTGACAATGTACAGGCCAACCTCGTCGGACACGGCCACGACCTCAAGCTGCGGCTCGGCCTCCACGTCCTCGCGGCGCACATCGGTGTTGCGCGAATGCACGGCATAGAAACGGTCATCAAAGCCGCGGACCAGCGGGCTTTGCGGCTTCACCAGATAATGCTCAAATACGCCGCTCGCCTTTGCCGGCAGGTCGTACTTCTGGATACCGTAATGATGGTAGAGCCCCGCCTGCGCGCCCCAACAAATGTGCAGCGTAGAGTGCACGTGCGTGGTGGACCAATCCATGATCTGGCAGAGCTCGGGCCAGTAGTCGACCTCCTCGAACGGCATCTGTTCCACCGGCGCGCCTGTGATGATCAGGCCGTCGTAGTGGATGTCGCGGATGTCGTCGAACGTACGGTAGAACGTCTCCAGGTGGCCGGCACTCACGTGCGTGGCCTCGTGCGTCTTGGTGCGCAGCAGGTCCACCTCCACCTGCAGCGGCGTGTTGGAGAGCTTGCGCATGATCTGCGTCTCGGTGGCGATTTTGGTGGGCATGAGGTTGAGGATGAGCACGCGCAGCGGACGGATGTCCTGATGCAGTGCGCGGTACTCGGTCATGACAAAGATGTTCTCGCTCTCGAGTTGCGCAGCAGCAGGAAGGGCGTCGGGAATACGAATGGGCATGGATGCTCCTTACGAGTCAGTTGCAGCTATGGTACAACGAGCGGTCCCATCCGCGCGAGCACATCGCTCAGCGATGCCGTCAGCGGCCCGAATCACTCCAAAAATAGAGATTAAGGTATGTCCCAAAAAATCTACGGCGCTTTAGTCTAGCAAAGTGGTAGCAGGACGCTACAATGGTTCGACGCGAAAAACTCGGCCGAAAGGATACGTATATGTACCAGACGCGTAAGATCGGTGTGGTCGGCCAGGGCCACGTAGGAGCACATGTCGCCAACAGCCTGCTTATGCAGGGCATTGCCGACGAGCTGTACCTGTGCGATATCAACGAGGCCAAGGTTACGTCCGAGGTCCAGGACCTGCGTGACTCCCTTTCGTTTGTCCCGTACAACACCAAGATCGTCAATTGCTACGACCACTACGAGGAGCTGGCCTGCTGCGACGTCATCGTCAACGCCGCCGGCAAGGTCGCGCTGGCCGCCGGCAACCGCGACGGCGAGCTGTTCTTTACCACCGATGCCGCCCGCACCTTTGCCAAGCGCATCGTCGACGCCGGCTTTGACGGCATCTTCGTGAGCATCTCCAACCCCTGCGACGTCGTGTGCACCGAGTTGTGGCACCTGACCGGCTACGATCCCAAGAAGATCATCGGCTCGGGCTGCGGCCTGGACTCCGCCCGCCTGCGCACCGAGATCTCCAAGAAGGTCGGCGTGAGCCCCAAGTCCATCGACGCCTATATGATCGGCGAGCACGGCTTTAGCCAGCTTGCAGCCTTTAAGGCCGCGGCCATCGCCGGCAAGAGCCTTAATGAACTTCAGGCCGAGAACCCCGACAAGTACGCCTTCGACCACATGGAGGTCGAGGAGCTTGCACGCAAGGGCGGCTATGTGACCTACCAGGGCAAGCAGTGCACCGAGTACGCCGTCGCCAACTCCGCCGCGCGCGTCTGCGCCGCCGTGCTTCACAACGAGCACGCCGTGCTTTCCGCCTCCACGCTTATGACCGGCCAGTATGGCGAGGAGGGCATCTTCACCTCCCTGCCGTGCGTGATCGGCGCCGAGGGCGTCGAGGAGGTCTACACGCTGGACCTGTCCGAGTACGAGCTCGAGGGCTTCCACAAGAGCTGCCAGCACATTCGCGACAACATCGCCCAGCTCGACTGGTGGGACGCCGAGGCCTACGACGCAAAGTAGGCCGCTGGCTGCCGCAACCTTACGAATCTAAGCGCGATACTAAGCGGGCTGCGCCGGAAATCCCCGGCGCAGCCCGCTTTTCGACTCATGCAACACGCTCGCACATTTAGGTCTAATACTTTCCCCGAGAAGTGAACGAGCAAAATCGAGCCCCCGGAGCATCGACACTTTATGGGAGCCATTTCCTGCAGTTTCATTGAGATTTTCCTGCGGTTTTGGCGCCAAAAAGTGTCGATGCTTCGAGGGTCCAAAATAGGTCGTTCACTTCTCGGGAAAAGTATTTGACTTCGTTTTTCGACAAACAAAACCGGTCATCGCAACGCAAACGGGGCCTGCGCTTAGCGTAGGCCCCGACGTGAGAAGTTGTTATCCCGGTAACTTAATACCGCTCGATTAGTACTGCTCGATACCCATGTAGCGACGGACCTCGGGGCTGTGGTCGAACACCTTGCCGCGGGCGGCGCGCAACTCGCAGCTCATCGCATAGAAGAAGATCGGCTCCAGGAACGAACGCACGCTGGCGGGCACCTCGCCCACGCCGTACTCGAGCGCATCGAGCACCATGACCGTATCGGTGTGCGTGTTGAGGAATGCAAGCGCGCGCTCCTCCATGGGGCGGCACTCGCCCGATCCGAGCTGCACGAAATAGAACACGCCGGGCTCGGTGGCCTCGAACGGGCCGTGGAAATACTCGCCGGAGTGGATGTAACAGCAGTGCTGCCACTGCATCTCCATGAGCGAGCAGATGGCCATGGCGTAGGTCTGGCTAAAGTTGGGGCCGGAACCCAGGATATAGAAGAACTTGTGCTGCTGGCAGAGCTCGGCAAAACGGGCGCCTAGCTCGGCGTTGACCTTCTCGCGGGCAGCGGGCAGCAGCGCATCCATCTGCTTAAGGCCGGCGTACATGTCGGCAAGCGCCTCGTAACCCTCTTGCTGGTCGAGCAGCTCGGCAGCCATCAGGGCGCCGATGCCCTGCGGCACCTCGGCCTGCGGCACGCCTTCGCCCCACGGATAGACCCAGGTGGTCCACTTGCCGTTATCGATCTTGGAGCCCTCGCAGTCGGTGAGGGCGACAACCTCGGCGCCGGCGGCCAGCGCCATCTCGCAGCCGTCGACGACCTCCTGCGTGTTGCCGCTGTGGCTGCAGGCGATGACGAGTGACTTCTCGCCAAGACTCTTGGGAGCCATCAGGCAAAACTCGCGTGCCGTGTAGACCGTCGAGGTAAACGTGGTGGCCTCGCGCTTGAGTAGCTCGTTGGCCGGCATCAGGTCGATCATCGAACCGCCGCAGGCGATCCAAAAGACGTTCTCAATCTTGCCCTTGCGCTCGATAATTTCCTGAACCAGATCGTGTGCGTTCACGGTGATGTTCCTCCTTGTGTGGCGGCTTTGGACGACGGCAGCTCGTACCTGCTGTCGTTCTATGTTGTCCTATTTATAGCACGCACGACGATGCACGTGAAGTCATTTCACCAAACTTGTTCTATGTTGTTCTATCTGTGGACGTTAGATGTCGAACACGTAGCGCGAGCCCACGATCTTTTGGCGTCCGAGCAGCAAGGGCCGCTCGTCCGCATCGGTAAAGTACGCCTCCATATAGAAGAGCGGCTCGCCGACCGGCACCTCCAGCAGCGAGGCCGCCTGAGCATCGGCAAGCGCAATCTCCACCGTACAGGGGTCGGACTTGAGCGGCGCGCGGCCCGAATGCTCGGCAACGAGCGCAAAGATGGAATTGTCCGTGAGGTCCTTGTCGGCAAGCGTCTGCAGATAGGGATGGTCGGCCAGCACAAAGGCGTTGTTCTCGAGCATGACGGGCACGCCGTCTGCCGTGCGCACGCGCTCGACAACGATGAGCTCGCAGCCGGGTTCCACACCAAAAAACGCCGCGTCCTCGCGCGTCGCCGCAACCACCGTGCGCGACACCAGGCGTGCTCCGGCCACCATGTCGTTGGCGGCGCAACCCTCGGAAAAGCTCTGAACGTCACCCTTCTGGACAATCTTGCGTTTGAGCTTGGGCGCACACACAAACGTGCCCCTCCCCTGCTGGCGGTTGAGATACCCCGCGCGCGACAGCTCCTCGACGGCGCGGCGCACGGTGATGCGTCCCACGCCGTAGTACTTCGCGAGCTCCATCTCGGAAGGAATGCGCGAGCCGGATGCGTACACGCCGCGCGCGATCTCGCCCTTTAGGTCGTCCATAACCTGCTGGTACAGCGGCACGGCGGACACCTCAGTGCGCTCGGTTTTATCGTCGGATGCCATCATTACGCTCCATCCCGTGCATGCTCGGACTCAAACTCTTCAATCGCCGCCATAAACTGCTCGCCAAAGGCATCGGCCTTTTTCTCGCCAATACCGTTGACCTGGATAAGCTCGTCGCGTGTCTGAGGTCGTAGGCGGCACAGGCCGCGCAGGGCCTTGTCAGAGAAGACCATGTACGGCGCCATCTCCAGCTCGGTCGAAATCTCCTTGCGCAGGGCACGCAGGCGCTCGAACAGCTCGGCATCGTCACCCACGCGCGGGCGCTGATCTAGCTCGGCCTCCTCACGCAGCAGATCCACCGCGCGGCGGGCACGGGCCGAGGCCTTGTGCTTGGACGCACGACGCTTAACGGTAAAGGCAAACGCCTCATCCTCGACCTCGGCGGCACGCGGGCCCAGCCCCACGACCGGGTACTGCCCCTGCGAGGCGGCCAAGTAACCGCGGCCGCACAGCTGGCCGATGATGTCCTTGATGCGCCCGACCGATTCGCTCGACAGCTCACCATAGCCGCGGTCCTCGTCCAGATGCATCTGGCGAATGCGCTCGGTGTTGCCGCCGTGGAGCACGTCGGCGATGAGCGACTTGCCAAAGCGCATGGGTCGCGTGGCCACATAGCGCACAGCGGCGCGGGCCATATCGGTGACGTCCTCGACCTCGAACTGCGTGAGGCAGTTGCTGCAGTTGCCGCAGCCCTCGGCCTCGTCCGTGGCGGTGGCGCCCGCACCAGCCGCGGCAGCATGCTCGGCCGCGGCCTCGTCGCCAAAGTAGCGCAACATATATTCGCGCAGGCAGCCGGTGGTATTGCAGTAGCCCTCCATCTGGCTGAGCAGACGGTAGCGGTTCTGGAGCGCCCACGCGCGCTGCTCGTCGTCGAGTGCCTCATCGGCGGCATCGCCGCGGTCGATTAAAAAGCGGCGCATGCGAAAATCGTTACCGTTCCACAGCAAGTGGCAGCTTGCCGGGTCGCCATCACGGCCGGCGCGGCCCGCCTCTTGGTAGTATGCCTCGATGCTCTCGGGCACGTTGTTGTGGATCACGTAGCGCACGTTGGGCTTGTCGATGCCCATGCCAAAGGCGTTGGTGGCAACCATCACCTGAATGTCGTCGTCGATAAAGGCACGCTGGCTCTGGCGGCGGGCGTCGTTGCCCATGCCGGCATGGTAGCGACCCACGCGAATGCCGCTGGGGCCCAGCGCCTCGGCAAGCTCGCCTGCCAGCGCATCGACCGTCTTGCGGGTCGAGCAATACACGATGCCGCTCTCGCCCGAATGCGCAATCACATAGTCGCGCACCCAGGCGGTCTTGGCCTTGTCGCCCATCTCCTCGCAACCAAAGTAGAGGTTCTTGCGATCGAAGCCCGTCACCACCGTCGCGGGGTTTTGCAGGCCGAGCATCTGCTGAATGTCCGCGCGCACACGCTCGGTCGCCGTAGCGGTAAAGGCTGCCACGATAGGGCGCTGCGGCAGGGAATCGATGAACTCGCGAATCTGCAGGTAGGCGGGGCGGAAATCCTGGCCCCATTGGCTCACGCAGTGGGCCTCGTCAATGGCCACGAGCGGCACGCCGATGCCGCCTTCGGCCGCAGCTTCCTGCGCAAAGGCCAAAAAACGCGGCTCAAGCAAGCGCTCGGGCGCCACGTACATAAGCTGATAGCGGCCCTCGCGCGCCCGCTTGAGCACGGTGTTTTGCTGGGCCGGGGTAAGGCTGGAGTTGAGATAGCTGGGTCGCGCACCCGCCGCGAGCAACGCACGGGTCTGGTCCTCCATAAGCGACAGCAGCGGACTCACCACAAAGGTGATGCCGGGCAGCATGAGCGCGGGCACCTGGTAGCAAATGGACTTGCCGGCGCCCGTGGGCATAACACCCAACGCATCGCGACCGGCAAGGATTGCATCGACCATGCGGTCCTGTCCCGGGCGAAACGAGGTGTAGCCAAAATAGGCGCCGAGCGTGTCGAGCGCCATCTGCTGCATGCTATCGGTCATGGTTTCCTAACGTCCAAGTCATCTGCCGCCGATTATACGCCGCCACGCGGACCGGTGCCGCGCCGCCATCGGCCACGGGCAACGTAATCCAAGGCGAACGAGCGTGGATTTTTGGACACTTTCAGGATGAGCGTGGATAATCTCCCACTTTGAGCCCGTCACCAAGCCAAAAACGGAATATTTTCCACGCTCATTCTGCAGATTGCCGCTTAGGGGCGTTTGCAGCGTCGAGCCGTTACGCGGTTTGGTAAAACCGCGTAACCAAAGGAGCAGCGTCGACCGATCCGCCGTTCGTCAGAACGGCGGAACCAACCCTACATGACCATAACGTAGCGCGATCCCACGTAGTACTGCTTACCCATCAGGACCGGCTCGCCATTGGGACCGGTAAAGCTGGCACGCAGGTTGAGCAGCGGATCGTGCGGAGCAATGCCCAACTCGGCTGCCTGCTCGGTATTGGCACGAACGGCCTCGACCGTGCGGTAGCCAACCAAGACAATCGGCGTTCCGCCAACACGCTCGACCTCGGCAAAAATCGACTTGTCCTCAAGATCGGCCGTCAACAGCTCACGGTAGGCGTCAAACGGCACAAAGATGTTCTCCTCAAAGATGGGCTCGCCGTCGGCTGTACGCACGCGCTTAATATGCAGCAGCAGCGCGTCCTTCTGCAGGCCAAAGAACTCCATCTCGTTTTGACGTGCCGGCACAATCTGGCGATCGACCACATGCGCGCCCGCCTTCATGCCGTTGCTGGCACACAGCGCGGTAAACGTCTGCAGCGTCGAAGCGTGGAACTGACGATTGATGTGCGGCGTGGAGACAAAGGTACCACGGCCCTGCTGCTTAACCAGGTAGCCATCGGAGCACAGCTCCTCGACGGCGCGGCGCACCGTAATGCGGCTCACGTCGTACTGCTCGGCTAGCTCAAGCTCGGACGGAATACGCTCCTTGGGTGCATAAACACCTTTCTCGATCGCATCCTTGATCTCGTCGTAAATCTGCTGGTAAAGCGGTGCATTTTTGGGCGCGGGCATATCTGATCACTCTTATCGAAATATCGAAATAACTAATACGTATATAACGTCTAGTTTCATGTTACCTCATAATGATAAAACGATACACCCTCCCTACCAAAAAGCGACAGCTTCATTTTGGTAGGTTTTATCTGGGAAAACGAAAGCCCCTCGAAAGCAGCGAGGCTTTCGAGGGGCTCATACGGAAGGGTTGCGCCAGGCCGGCAAAATGCCAATACCCTACCTGCCGTCGTCCTGCTGCAGGCTGTCCTGCTCGCTGAGGCGCGCCTGCCTGCTGGCCATGCGCGCGGGCTTGTCGGGATCAGGTACGGCCGTGGGCATGGGCTCGTCGACATGACCGCCCCACCAGCCGCCCACAAAGTTGAGCGTGTGAAACACATTGATCACGGCACCGGAATCAATGTCGCACACCAGCTTGATAATGTCCTGGCTCTCGTAGGTCGAGACAACGGCGTGCAGCAGGTACATCTTTTCGCGGCTGTATCCGCCGATGACCTCGGCGCAGCTAATGCCGTGCTGAAAATGGTCAACATAGGCGGTCATGACCTCGTCCGCCTTGCGCGTCGTGATCTGCAGCGTCACGCGGTCGTAGCGACGATAGAAACTGTCGATGGTCTTGGTCGAAATAAACTGGAACACGATAGAGTACGCCGCGTTGTCCCAACCAAACATAAAGCCAAAAATCGCCAGGATAAAGCAGTTGAAACCAAAGATGACGCCCCAGATAGTCTTGCCCGTGTGGTTGGAGACCCACAGCGCGATAAAGTCGGTGCCGCCGGTGGACGCACCGGACTTGAGCGCGATGGCAGCGCCCAGACCCGAGACCACGCCGCCAAAAATGATGAGCATGATCTTGTCGCCCAAAAACGGGGAAAAGTGAAAGATGTTGAGGAACAGCGACGAGAGCACGACCTGCATCATCGAGAAGATGACGAAGCGTTTGCTAATGCCGCTCCAGCATAGGAGCGCCACGGGGATGTTGAGCGCGAGCATGCCGAGCGAGATGTCGATTCGAACGCCGCCGAGCGAGGTAACGCGATCGAGCAGGACCGCGACGCCGGTAAGACCACTCGGAAGCAGGTCGGCGGGTTGAATGAACGCCTGGATCAGAAATGTCTGGAGAACGGCGGAAATGGTGACCGCCACGGCAGTAATGGCACGGCGAACGATGGTGAGGCGGCCGAGCACGAGCACGCGGTCCGTGAGCTGATCGATGGCGTTCGCCACGGAGGCTCCTTTCGAAGGCAGATATAGTTGTGAGGCGTGCCCGCGATTGTAGCATGGAGCGTGCGGGGGCGCTTCAATTCACCCTCTCTCGACAACCATCAGAAGGACCGTGAGGCCGCTCAAAAGAAAAACGCCGTGAAGAGAGCGGTCCCTTCACGGCGAATTCGGCGTTTGCCCAGATAAAACCTGCCAAAATAAACCTGTCCCTAAATGGCAGGTAGGATGTCGGTCAGGTTGTCGATGATGGTGTCGGCGGCGGACTGGTCCAGGTTGACGCCCTCGTGCGGACGCAGCGCCAGGACTCGGGCGCCGGAGCGCTTGCCGGCCTCGATGCCCAAAGGCGAGTCCTCGATAACCAGGCACTCGGCAGGCTCCACCCCCAGCGCCTCCATGGCACGCAGGTAGATCTCGGGGTCGGGCTTAAACGCACTGCACTCGTGGCCGCTGATGGTGTAGTCCAGCACGTCGGCGATACCGGCAATTTCCACCAGCTCGTCAATGAGCTCGCGATAGGACGAGCTCGCGATGGCGCACTTCACGCCGCGCTCGTGCAGCTCACGCATCACCGGCCCCGTCTGCTCGTTGAGCAGCTCGGTATACGGAACGGGATGGTCCGGGCTGTAGACCTGCTTGTACTCCACGCGCAGACGCTCACGCAGCTCAATATCGTCGGGCACCAGCGCCTCCCAAATGGCAGGCTCGTTAGACCCCGAAAGATCGGGAATCTCGTCAAAGTGGAACCCCTTCTCTTCCATAAACGCCACGCGACGACGGTTGTAGAACCACTCGGTATCGACCAGCACGCCGTCCATATCAAACAGCACTGCCTTGATCATACGCATCTCCTCCCACCTGCCAAAAAGGGACAGGTTTATTTTGGTAGGTTTTATCTGGGGTTTTATGACGCGGCAGACACGCCCTCCCCAGAGCAAAAAAGGGGACAGGGCGCAAACCCCATCCCCTCTCAATCAACCCGTAAGGTCTACTTACTTGTGATTAGTAGGAAAGCTTCCACATGTAGCGACGCATGGTCAGCGGGTGCTGACGGGCCTCGGCGATCTGGTTGCCGTACTCGCGCATAACGGCGAGGTGCAGCAGCGGGTTGAAGTAGGTGACGACGCTCGCGGGCACGGCGTCAGCCAGGCCGTAGTCCTTGGAGTCGATCAGAGCGACCTTGGCGCCCATGCGCTTAAGGAAGGTGAGGGCGCGGGCGTCCATCGGACGGGTAGCGCCATCGGACATGAAGAAGACGTAGGGCTTACCCTCGGTGGAAACCTCGAACGGGCCGTGGAAGTACTCACCGGTGTTGTAGGCGGCGGCGTCGATCCACTGCATCTCGGTGAACAGGAAGGCGGCGTGAGAATAAGCCATCTTCTCGGAGGCACCGGAAGCCATGAAGTAGATCATCTTGTCGTCCTTGAAGTCCTCGGCGAACTTCTTGGCGAGCTTCTTGCAGGACTGAGCAGCGTTCTCGCAGAGCTCAAAGACGTTGGTGAGGCCGGTGATCATGTCCTCGTAGTGGTCATAGCCCTCGGTCTGCTGAAGGATCTCGACAGCAAGAGCGATGGCGTAGCCGGGCTTCTCGCACTTGGCAGCGAAGTTGGCGTGGAAGCCGTGAACGATGACGTAGTCAGCGTCGACGGTCAGAGCGGAGCCAGCCTTGTTGGTGAGGGAGACGACCGGGCAGTTGTGCTTCTTGGCGGTCTTGTTGGCCTCGACGGTCTCGGGCGTGGAGCCACCGAGGGAGCAGGTGATCACGAAGGTGTGCTCGTTGACCCAGGAAGGCGTGTCGTAGTTGAACTCGTTAGCGGTGAAGATCTGAACGTTCAGCTTGTCCGTGTTGTTGGCCAGGAAGTACTTGGCGGGGTAAAGGTCGGACATGGAGGCACCGCAGCCGACGAAGGCGACGCTGTGGATCTCGTGGTTGGACAGGACGTCAGCGACGATCTGCTTAGGGAGGTTAAGGTCGATCTCGTACATCTGACACATTCCTTTCAATTTTTGCGGCGCCACATTGCCGGGCGCTCGCAGGGTTACCGTGATTTGGACCGAGTCGCCGGTCCGTTGAGGATGTGTCAAAGGGACTGCCCTTTGACACATTTAGGGATGGAAGCCTGCCTGGGGTATGGGATGCCAGGCAGGCCCCCGGGGGAAAGCGGTTAGGCGCTTAGTCGCGACTAGGCCAGGATGCCGACCGCGGAGAGGGCGATGCCGCCCACAATGGCGATCACGAGAAGCCAACCGGTGTTGACGTTCTTCTTGATAAGCCAGTACATAAGGCCGGTGAGGCCAAGGGAGATCATCTGGGGCATCATGCTGTCCAGGATGTCCTGGATAACGACGGTGCCGTCAGCGAACTGCAGCGGGGTGGTGGCGCCGATCAGCGTGGCGATCATGCCGCCCACGGACATAAGACCCACGATGCCGCAGACATACATGAGCTTCTCCATGAGGTCGCCGCCCCGAAGCTTGCTCAGGTACTCGTGGCCGCCCTGATAGCCCATCTTGGCTGCGAACCAAGTAATCAGCACGGAGGGGACGATGGAGATGAGAAGGGCCAGGATCGGGCCCATGATGGAGCCCTGCTGAGCCAGCTGAACGCCCAAGCCAAAGGCGATAACGCGGATGGTGCCCTGGAAGAAGGAGTCACCGATGCCGGAAAGCGGGCCCATAAGGGAGGTCTTGACCGCGTTAATCGAATCGGGGTTGAAGTTCTCGGGATCCTTGGCGTACTCCTCCTCCATGGAGGCGGCGAGGCCCAGGATGAAAGCGCTCGTCTGCGGGGTGCAGTTGTAGAACGCCATGTGACGGTGGTAAGCCTCTTTCTTAGCAGCAAGCTGCTTGGGGTCGGACTCGTCCGGATAGAGGCGATCGAGCGTGGGAACCATACCGTAGAGGAAGCCCATGTTCATCTGACGCTCGTAGTTCCAAGAGGCCTGGATGGCCCAGGAGCGCCAGAAGAACTGGCTGACCTTCTTGTTCAGGGACACGTCCTTGGTTGCGGTTGCCATAGTGTGTTCCTCCTTAGTCTTCGTCGTCTTCGAGCGGATCGTAGTCGGAATCGACACCGGCGGCTGCATGGGAACCGTTGAACTTGAAGCCCATGAAGACGACAGCCAGGCACACACCGATCAGAGCGACCGCGATGACGGACAGGTTGAGGTAAGCGGCGAGCAGGAAACCGATGAACAGGAACGGAGTCATACCCTTCTTGATCATCATGGTGAGCAGCAGGGCCAAGCCGTAGGCGGTCATGATCTTGGTCGAAACGTTAAGACCAGTGGACAGCCACTCGGGAACCATGTTGACGATGGCCTGAACCAGGTCGGTGCCAACAAAGACGGCGAGGAAGATCGGCAGGAAGTACATGATGGCGTACAAACCGGAGCCGGCGCAGATGTGCATACGGTAGGCGGTCTTGAACTTTCCGTTATCAATCGCGTTATCTGCCACATGGGTGAGGACGGCGATGATGGAACGGAACACGATGCCGAGGAGCTGACCCAGGACGGCGACCGGGATGGCGATCGTCATGGCGGTCTCGGCGGAAGCATCGGTCAGGCACGCAAAGGCAGCGGCCACGATGCCGCCCAGGACCATATCGGGCGGAACGGCGGCGCCGACCTGCACCAGGCCCATGGACACGAGCTCGACGGCGGCACCGACGGCAAGACCGGTGGGCACATCGCCCAGCAGCAGACCGACGAGCGTAGCGCCAACGAGGGGCTGCTCGAAGTTAAGACGACCGAGCAGGCGGGAGTCCCACATGCAGAACACGCCGACGAGGCCGACGAGCACCGCACTGATGAACGTATTCATACCCTTCTCCTTTCAGTCAGGCAAAAGCCTGGTTGATTACAGCTTGGCGTCGATGTCGACGCTCTGATACGTAGGGGTCTGCTGGACGTAGAGCTTAATGCCCATGTCGAGCAGCTGGTTGACGTCGGCCTTCTGGGTGGCGTCGAAGAAGACGGAGCTGTCCTTGCCGCCAATCTGATCGGCACCGTCGTGGTTGGCGGTGGCGCCCAGGTTGATGGCGTCGAGCTTGTAACCCTGGCAGAACTGCAGCATCTCGGCAGTGTTGCCAAAGACAAACATGACGCGCTCGCCGAGGGTGTTGAGCTTGTCCATCTTGGCGAGGGCACGCTCGACGGTGAAGACGTTCAGGCGCACGCCCTGGGGCTTGGCCAGCTTAAGAGCGCCCTTCTTGATCTCATCGTTGGCGGCAGCGTTGTCGACGACGATGATGCGCTCGGCCTGAACCTTGGTGGTCCAGGTAAAGACGACCTGGCCGTGCAGCAGACGGTAGTCAAGACGTGCGAGGACGATCTTGGCGGGACCGGAGCTGTGACGGGACGCCTTGGCCTTCTTGGCGGGAGCCGCGACGGCCTCGACCGGTGCGTTGGGGTTGGTCAGACCGGTGCGGGCCTCGTTGATGAGGGCCGCGAGTTCGGCACCCTTGATGGGGGCGGGGCTCATAGCGAGCGTCAGCGCCAGCGGAATATTGAAACCGCTGACAACCGTGAACTTCGTGCCGTTCTTGGAAAGCTCGACCATGCTGTTGTTGACCGAGCTGCCGAGCATATCGGTCAGCACATAGACGGTGTCGTCCGCGTTGAACGTGGCGATCATGGCGTCCACCTTGTTGGTGATGGGCTCCTTGTCGTCACGAGCAAGCGACACGACGTGGACGTTCGACACGTCGCCGAGAACCATCTCGAGCGTGTCTTTGGCGCCTGCGGCCAGGCCGCCATGAGATGCGAGAATGATCTGATTCATCTTGCCTCCTCCTTTTCGTTATGGTCATTATAACGTCTTATACGTTGCTTATATTGCTAATTAGTATAAAGACCGTTCGCGGGTGAAAATCGACCGTTGACGGGTTTAACGTACTTGAAACGTTGGGGCTGGATAGGCCGGCGCTGGCTGGATAACCCCAGGCCAGACGCCGTGCACAATCCTCTATCGCACGAAGTACCAGGGGCTTTCCTGCACGGTGGGCTCCAGCGCGATGCCAGTGCGTTCCTTAAACAGATCCATGTCCTGAGATTTTTCGGTCCACCACGCGTTGGGCTTAAAGGTCATGCTCTCGACAATACGTTTGACAATGACGCTGTTGCGCAGCCTGGAGAAGTCGGTGTTCATGATCAGGATGGACGCGAGCACCAGCACGATGCCCAGGACCTTGATCGCGCCGGCGGGCTCGGCGTAGACACCAATGCCCAGCAGTACGGTGACGACCGTCTCGAATGACATTACGACGGGAACTTTCGACGTCTCGAGCCCCATGGACAGACCCTGCATATATAAGACATAGGCCACGGCTGTGGGGATGAGTCCAAAACCAAAGAACAACAGCAGCAGCTGTGGCGACATTGCCGCGGCGACATCTGGCCACGGAGCCGCGATAGCCGCCATAACCGCACCGCCAAAAACAAGGCCCCAAAACGTGACAGCCAGCGGGTGGACCGTCTTGGTTGCTATCCGGCTAAACACCGCGAGCGACGCGCCACAAAAGCCCGCGATCACGCCCGACGTGACGCCCCAAACCGAAAAATGGAAACCGGAAAGGTCGCCATTGGTCACTGCAAGTACACAGCCACCGATATTAAAAGCGATGGCAACGAGCTTGTTGGGAGTCACATCCTCGCGATAAAGCACGCGGCCGAGCATGACGCCAAACACCGGCGAGGTGTAGAGCAGCACCGAGGCCGTGGACATGCCCACCTCGCCCATACACTCGTAATAAAGCGTGTTAGCGGTGGCGAGGCCGATAATGCCAAGAAGCGCACAGGGAACAAGCTCTTTAGGACTTGCCTTGAACAGTGCCAGGGGACCCGATGCTTTTCCCTCACGATCGCCTCCCTGGCAACCCATGAACGCCAAGACCGGAGCCATTAAGACGGCACCTGACAACAGGCGAAAGGCCGCCATGCTCTGAGACGAAACACCCAGGGCCGAGATGCCTTTTACAAAGATTCCGATGCTGCCCCACATAAGCGCGGCGATCAGCACCAGCACATAGCCCAGATTGCTTTTCTTCAACGCAGCCTCCTCGGTATTGTTTCCAATATGTTTCACACTACGTTATAGTCGTTATATACATTTTTCAAGACACAAATCGGCGAGCGGGAAAATCCGATCGCCCACACACTCATTGGGTACTCATTGGGGACGTACTTAAATGAGTAGTCGTTGGGGACGTTCTTGGATGACTAGTCATTTAAGAACGTCCCCAACGACTAGGACTGTCCCCAACTGCCGGCAGAAAAGGAACGTTCCCAACGTCTAAGGCGCCGCTGGTTGAGCATAAGTCAGCGAGCGGGCCGCATTTGAGGCAAGGTGACGTGAAACGAAAGGGCGCTGACCTTCTGGTCGCGCCCTTGAAGTTGAACGTCAGATTGCCCAAATGCGGACCGCGCAGCGTCGAGCCGTTACGCGGTTTGGTAAAACCGCGTAACTAATACTCAAGCTTCCACATGTAGCGACGCGTCATGTAGTCCTTGTGGGTGACTGCAGAGAGTGCACGCATGTACACATTGTTGAGGATCGGGGCAAAGATCAGGTGGTTGAAGTACTCGCTCACGCTGTCCTTGATGTCGTTGAGGCCGAGCTCCTTGGCGTCGAGCTGATAGACGCGCTCGCCACCGTACTGGTTGACGAAGCGGATGCCGCGCTCGTCGTTGCAGCGGCTGCGGCCGACGCTGATGAGCTGGAACAGCGAGGTGCGCTTGTCCAGGATCTCGAAGGGGCCGTGGAAGAAGTCGCAGGTGTTGATGGTGCAGGAGTCGATCTGCAGCATCTCCTGCACGTTGCAGATGCTAAAGACGTAAGCGGCACCAAAAAGCGGACCCTGAGCCATGACATTAATGCAGGGCTTGTCGGCGTTCTGCTCGGCCCACTTGGCAGCGAGCGGACGGGTGTACTCGACGGCCTTGCGATAGATGGGATCGATCAGGTCGAAGGCGGCCATGGCGGTCTCGTACTCGGCATAGCCCTCGGTCTGCTGCGTGAGCTCCATGGCGATCATGGTCACGACGGCGGAGTTGGTACGGCCCATGCAGGACTCGTCGACGGCCAGGCTGTCGTACTGGATCTTGTAGTCGCAGACCTCGGTGAGGCCGGACTCGTCGACATAGATGGCGATGGTGCTGGCGCCGTGGTCCTTGGCGACCTGGGCGGCGACGATGGTCTCCTTGGTGCCGCGCATGGACACGACGACGGCCAAGGTGTTCTCGTTGACGTAGGCAGGGGTTGCGTGCACGAACTCGTTGCTGGTGTAGCTGGAGCTCACGACCTGCGTGGCCTCGTGCTCCATAAAGTACTGGGCAGGATAGTTGCCGCCGTTGGATCCGCCGGCGCCAATCCACACGACGCGCTTGATACCGCCCTTGTCCGCCTTGTCAGCCAAAACCTGGGAGACGACGTCCTTAACCTGTTCCTGAGTGGTCATCGTGCATCAGCCTTTCTTCTCGTTTGATGCTCTCGATGGCATACAAGTTACATACATGTTTTGGTTATGTCGACTAGTTGTATGCTATATTTGTCTTAGAAATTTTGCTGATGCGGTTTTCGATAACTGGATACCAGCGGTTTTGTTGTTGTATTGAATACATGCTTGATTAGATACGTATACAAGTTAGATACAGGTTGATCGCATGAACGCTTCATCTAAAAAGAGACTGACCCAATACGAGCGCTTGGCGGGCATACTGCGCGACCGCATCGCCTCCGGCACCTACGCACGTGGAGACAAGCTGCCGTCCGAGATGGAACTCATGGACGAATCGGGTCTGTCGCGCAGCACCGTGCGCCATGCCCTTAAGGTACTAGCTGATGAGGGCCTGGTTCGCACCGAGCGCGGGCGCGGCGCCTTTGTGGCCGACACGCCGGCGCTCCACGAGAACAACCTGGTGTTTTCGAGCTATACGGCACAGGTCCAGGGTCAGGGCATGAAGCCCACCACGCGCACGGTGGACTCGGGCTTTGCCAAGGCCGCGGGCAATGCTGCCAAGTTCTTCGATGTCACCGTGGGCAGCAAGCTCGTCAAACTTGTCCGTCTGCGTTATCTGGACGATGCGCCGCTGTGCCTGGAGACCACCTATTTGCCGCCAAGCTTTGAGGCGCTCATCGATCGCGATATCAACGGATCGCTCTACGCCACGCTGCGCCAGGAGTTCCATCGCGCGCCGGCGCAGGGGCACAAGACCTTCGAGGTGTGCTATGCCTCGCAAAACGAGGCGTTTTTGCTCAATGTGGAGCGCGGACAGGCGCTGATCCTAATCACTGACTACGTCTACGACACCGACGGCCGCCCGCTGCACATCTCCAAGCGCATCCAGCGCACCGACCGCGCCAAATACACCGAGCCAATCGGTTAACCTGCCAAAAAGGGACAGGTTTATTTTGGTAGGTTTTATCTGGGGTTTTGTTATATCCGCAGGTCAATCGCCTTGGTCATACACACCCAAAACAAATGCCGCCGCGAAGGTTTTCGTATCCTTCGCGGCGGCCCTTAACGTTTGCCCAGATAAAACCTGCCAAAATAAACCTGTCCCTAAATGGTAGGTTTGGGGAGATCGGGGAACCAGGTTGGTTTGGGTTGGTTGGGCGTGCGCTCGGCCAGGACCAGCTCCATCCAACACATGTCGTACCAGCGGCCGAACTTTTGGGCACAGCGGTCGAAGGCGCCCACCAGGCGATACCCCATATGGGCATGGAAATCCTGACTGTTATGCGTCAGATATTCGTCGTCCTTGTCGTGCGGCACGGCAATGAGCGCGCACATGTTGGTGATGCCCATCGCGATCAGACATTGCTTGAGCGCGTCGTGCAGCTTGCGGCCCAACCCGCCGTGGCGCACGTCGCGCGCCAGGTAGATCGACGTCTCGACCGACCAGTCGTATGCCTCGCGGCTGTTAAGCGGACTCACATAGGCATAGCCTACCGGATGCCCGTCCAGCTCCATCACCAAATACGGATAGCGCTTGAGCGTACGCTCGATGCGCCCGGCGAACTCCTCAACGCTCGGCACCTCGTATTCGCAGGTAATCGCCGTCTGGCGCACATACGGCTCATAGATAGCAAGCAACGCCGACGCGTCTTCGGGCGTCGCCAGGCGGATCGTCGGCTCGGACATCTCGGTCATACAACCCTTCTCCCCCAAAAGCAAAGGCCGCCCTGCGCCAAATCCAAGCGCAAGGCGGCCCCTCGTCATTACATCAGGCTACAGGACAGCCGCCAGCGCGTCGATGTCCTCCTGCGTCGTGGCCCAGCTGGTGCAAAAACGCACCACCGTGTGGGTCTCGTCGTACTTTTCCCAGTACTCGATCGAGGCATGCTCGCGAATGCGGGCCATGTCCTCGTTGGGCAGAATCACAAACTGCTGGTTTGTGGGCGTCTCCAAAAAGAACTGGTAACCGCGCTCGTGCAGCACACGGCGTAGCGCCTGGGCCGTCTCGATCGCCTGTCGACCAATCTCAAAATACAGCCCATCGGTAAAAAGCGCCTCAAACTGCACGCCCGTCAGGCGGCCTTTGGCAAGCAGCGCGCCGTGTTGCTTAATGCGAGGAATGGGATGCGCCGGGGCGTGCATGCCGCAAAACACCACGGCCTCGCCGCACAGAGCGCCGCACTTGGTGCCGCCGATGTAGAACACGTCGCACAGCTGCGCCAGCTCGGGCAGGGCAATGTCGCACTCATCGGCCGCCAGCGCATAGGCCAGGCGAGCACCGTCCACAAACAGCGGAATCTCATGCTTCTGGCACACCGCGTGAATCGCCACGAGCTCGGCCTTGGAGTACAGCGTGCCGTACTCGGTCGACAGGCTCACGTACACGGCGCCCGGAAACACCGTGTGCTCGTAGCTCTCGTTTTCGTAGAACACCTGGATATAGTTTTCGAGGTCCTCGGCATGCATCTTGCCCTCGTAGCCGGGGATGGTGAGTACCTTGTGGCCGCCAAACTCGATGGCGCCCGCCTCGTGGCAGGCGACGTGGCCGGTCTCGGCAGCAACGACGCCCTCGTACGGCGCGAGCAGCATGTCGATCACCGTCGCGTTGGCCTGCGTGCCGCCCACCAGAAAAAACACGTCGGCATCGGGGGCCTGGCAGGCCTCGCGAATAAGTTGCTTGGCACGCTCGGTATGTGCATCGGTACCGTAGCCGGGCTGCGGCTCCATATTGGTGTCGACGAGCGCCTGCAGCACCGCCGGATGTGCGCCGTGGGAATAATCGTTGTTAAACGCGAGCATGGCAATCCTCTCTTACCGGGTATCGGCCAGATGATTCAAACGGAGCTATTGTACGCCGTTGGGATAGGCAATACGCGCGGCAAGGCACTCAAGCGCCAGCACCAGGGCAAAGCCGCAGCTCACGTCACTCAAAAAGTGCGCCCCGATCACGATGCGGCCAAAGGCGACGAGCGCCGCGACCACAGCCGCCGTCCAAAAGACCACGCGGCGGCGCGACGGCTTTTCCTTAAAGGCCGCCGCGGGAAGCCCGGCGAGCATAAGGCCGATCGCCGCGTGCGCCGTGTGTCCGCTCGCAAACGACTTGAAGCCGTCCTTGATCACGCCAGCGGCAATATAGGCCCACTTGTCGGGGTTGCCGATCACCCACCACGGCTGAAAATTGAGCCCTGGCGTGACCTCGATCACGCGCATGCGCGGGCGCGACCACAGCGGCTTAACAATCACGTTGAGGATAATGGCCTGAGCGACCCACACGGCAAGTACCATCAACGCCCAGCGTGTGAGCTCGTCAGGCGCGGTGTCGTGCGTAAGGCGGTAGGCGATGAAGTTGGCTGCGATGACCAACGCAAACGTCAGCACCAGCTGAACGGCAATGAGTTTACCGCCAACCCGCAGGGACGAAACGATCTCGTAGCCGGCTAGGCCAACGTTGACGAGGATGCCGAGCACGGCGAGCCATTTGCTCCCCCCGGAGTCGGGACGCACCGCGCGCACGAGCATAACGCCCGCGACGCTCGCCGTCAGCTCAAACGGCAGCTCGCCGGCGGCCTCGATAAAGCGGCCGTACATGCTGCCGACGCTGAACAGCGCACTCGAGATCTGATAATCGAAGAAGCTGCCCACGCCCAGGCAAAGGGCAAGGATAACCGCGATAGCAGCGACGTCTTTCTTGTAGATGTACCCGAACATGCTTTCCTTTCGATGGAACCAGATTGCCCAAATGGGGCGTTTGCAGCGTCGACCCGCTAGTCGTCGTCGCTCGCACCCAGCTGTTGCAGCAGCATGAGCGCCGCGGCCACGGGGCCGGTGCCGTCGTTGGCGTCGAGGCCGCGACCCAGGCCGCTGCCCGCGCCGGCACCCGCCTTGTAGGGCACCGACAGCTTGCGGCTCTTGGGGAAGTTCACCGCGCCATAGCGGGTCTTAAGCTCAAAGGCCACCTTCTTGGGCACGTCTACGCCCAAAAACGTGATGCGGCCGCCACTGAGCGTGACGCTCTCGAGCCCCAGACGCTCGCCGCGGATACGGATGCGCGCGCGGTTGAACAGGTTGAGTCCCGCCAACGGCAGCTCACCATGCGCGGCCTCGGTCTCTTCCTGCACCTCGTCGATGCTCTCCAGGTCCTCGGCCGCCGCGAGCCTGCGGTACACGAGCACGCGCTGATCCACCGCCGGCAGGTACTCCTCGGACAAGAAGTAGTCGGCCGGCAGGTTAATACCCACGCTCGCCGCCTCCACGCCGGCGTCGTCATCGCCGCGCGCCTCGGCCACGGCCTGGCCCAACATCTGCGTAAACAGGTCAAAGCCCACGCTCGACAGGTTGCCGTGCTGCTCGGCGCCCATAAGCGAGCCGGCACCGCGAATCTCCAGGTCGCGCATGGCGATGCGCATGCCGCTGCCCAGGTCCTGGAACTCGGAAAGTGCGGTCAGGCGCGCCGTCGCCTCCTCGGTGAGTGGCAGCTCGCCCGGGAACATAAAGTACGCGTAGGCCTGCGTGGCAGAGCGGCCCACGCGGCCCTTGAGCTGATAGAGCTGCGCCAGGCCCAGACGCTGCGAATCCTCGATGATGAGCGTGTTGGCGGTCGCGTTGTCGATGCCGCTCTCCACAATGGTCGTGGCGATGAGCACGTCGATCTTTTTGGTCGCGAACTCGATCATCACGTCCTCGACCTCGCGCGGGCTCATCTTGCCGTGCGCCACGCCCACGCGCGCCTCGGGCGCGGCCTCGTGCACGCGCGCCACGGCATCATCGATGGTCTTGACGCGGTTGGACACGTAGTACACCTGGCCGCCGCGGCCCACCTCCAGGCGAATCGCCGCGCTCACTACATCGGGGTCGTACTCCCCCACGTGCACGATCACGGGACGGCGCCCGGTGGGCGGCGTGGTAATCAGGCTCATGTCGCGCACGCCGCTCGTGGCCATCTGCATGGTTCGCGGAATCGGCGTTGCCGAAAGCGTGAGCACGTCAATCTGCTCGCGCAGGTTCTTGAGCTGCTCCTTGTGCTGCACGCCAAAGCGCTGTTCCTCGTCGATGATCACCAGGCCCAGGTTCTTGGGGTTCACATCGGCCGAAAGCAGACGGTGCGTGCCGATGAGCACGTCGATCGTGCCCTCGGCAAACGCCTTGAGCGCGCGCTTTTGCTGCGCCGGCGTGCGAAAACGGCTGAGCACCTCGACCTCGAGGCCAAACGGGGCAAAGCGCTCAAAGAACGTCTCGTAGTGCTGCTGGGCAAGAATGGTCGTGGGGCAGAGCACCATAACCTGGCGGCCGGAGTCCACGCACTTAAACGCCGCGCGCAGGGCAACCTCGGTCTTGCCAAAGCCCACGTCGCCGCACAGCAGGCGGTCCATGGGCTTGGGCGCCTCCATGTCGGCCTTAATGTCGGCGATGGCTTCCAGCTGGTCGCGTGTCTCGTCGTAAGGAAAGCTCTCCTCCATCTCGATCTGCTCGGGCGTGTCGGGCGGGCAGGCGATACCGGTAATCGACGAGCGGCGCGTATACAGATCGACCAGGTCAAACGCCAGCTTTTTGGCGTTCTTGCGCGCCTTATTGGTGGCACGCGTCCAGTCGGCGGTATTGAGCCTGGTCAGGCGCGGCTTGTCACCGTCGGGGCCAACATAGCGCGTGATGCGGTCGACCTGCTCGAGCGGCACGTAGAGTTTGTCGCCGTCGGCATATTCCAGCAAAAAGTAATCGCGCTCCTTGCCGCCCACTTCCTGGCGCGCGATCTCGCTAAAGAGCGCGATGCCGTGAGTGGCGTGCACCACGTAGTCGCCCGGCTTAAACGGGAACGTGATCTGCGTAATGTCCACCTTGCGGCGACTGCGCGCGCGGTTGGCGTCCATGCGGGCGTTGAGGTCGGCGATCGAGAACACGGCCAGGTTGGCGTCGGGCACCACCACGCCCTGCGGCAGGGCGGCATCGACAAAGGTCACGCGTCCGCGCGAGATGGTGGGCACGGCGGCACCGGCGGCAGCCTGCGCGGCGCCTGCCTCGAGTGAGCGGGCGTTGAGCGCGTCGGCCTTACGCTCGCGAATGGAAGCATGGGCCTCCTGGCGTGCGGCACGGTCGGCGGAATCCGCCGCTGCCACGCGCACGCGGTCGCCGATAGCGCCGGCGTTTTCGGGCGCCGCGGTCAGCGACTCCTCAAACGTAATGCCTTCGTCACCAAAGGTGAGCTCCATCGACTCGCGCGCACCGCGGTCGGGGATGGCAAACACGCAGGCGTAGCGCTTGCCCACGACTTCCTGAATGCGCGTCATAAAACGGTTGTCCGAGCCTGCAATGGCCGGCTGCTCAATCTTGAGCTCGGCCGTCACCGCGCCGCCGGCACGGATGAGGCTTACGTAGTTCAGGCGCTGCTGGGCACCAAAATCGAGCTGTTGAGCGCGCACGTACAGACCGTCCAGGCGGTCAATCCCCGCCTCGCCGGCACGGGCCTCGATATCCTCGTAGGCACGCAGGCAGTCGTCGAACAGCGAGCGTGGCTCGGATAGAACCACGAGCGCCTTGCCGCTCACGTGCGCCAGCGGGCTTACGGTCTGGCCGTACATCACCGGCAAAAAGCGGTCGAGCTCGGGCGTGACGATACGCGCATCCACCATCTCGAGCAGCGCTGCCAGCTTGCTATCGTCCTGGCTGGCGCGATAGAGCGCCACATGCATGTTGTGGACGGCCTCGTCGGTAAGCGCCAACTCGCGGCACGGGAAGATCTCAATACTGTCCTCGTTGCCAATGGTCTGCCCCGTGGAGCTCACCATGCGGCGGATGCGGTCAATCTCGTCGCCAAAGAACTCGATGCGCACGGGCGCCTTTTCCTGTGCGGGAAACACCTCGACGGTGTCGCCGTGCACGCGGAACAGACCGGGCGCGTCGGCGGCGCCGGCATTGGTGTAGCCCATGCCCACCAGGCGATGCGGCACCTCGTCAAAAGGAATCTCCTCGCCCACCGCAAAAGTGGTGGACTCCCAGTAGCGGCTCTCGACCGGCGGCACACAGCGCAGCAACGCACGGGCCGAGGCAACCATGATGCAGTTGTCCCCGCGCACGATGCGCCCCAGAGCCTCGCAGCGCTGCGCCACCACGGCGTCGTCGGGCGCCTGTTCGCGCCACGGATAGTCCTTGCGCTCGGGAAAGCGGCACACGTGTGCCAGGCCCACGTAGGCGGCAAGGCTACGCGCGGCGCGATCAGCCGCATCCTCGCCACTCACGATATAGACCGTCGGGCGCGGACGACGCGCAAACTGGGCGGCCGCCATAAGCGTGCGGCCCGACTGCGACACAGCCAGCGTCACGTCCTCGCCAGCATCGAGTCCGGCCTCGACGGTCTGCAGCGCCTCGGCAGTGTAGAGCTGCGCGGCTATACGGTGAATGAGCATGCTGTTCCTCCGGCATTGCAACGCCAAAAGCCCGCCGGGGCAAGCTCGGCGGGTCGTACGTCAAATACATTGTCTGTCATGGTAGCGCATGGAGAGGACTCCGGCTCAAGGGCAAACCCAGCCCCGCAAAAAACGCCAGACGAAGATGCGTTCCGCCCTACCCCGCTACGCGCACGCTGGGGCACAAATCTGCCAGCGGGCACTCGTCACACTTGGGTTTGCGGGCGTCGCAGATCTCGCGACCGAAGGTGATCCACTGATGGTTGACCGACTCCCAATACTCGTGCGGCAAAATCTTGAGCAGATCCTGCTCGGTTTTGAGCGGTTCCTTGGCATGCGTCTTGGGGCTCAGCATCAGGCGGTGCGCAATGCGGTTGACGTGCGTGTCCACCGCAATGCCCTCCACGATGCCATACCCCACGTTGAGCACGATGTTCGCCGTCTTGCGTCCCACGCCCGGCAGCTTCACGAGTTCCTTCATGTCGGCCGGCACCTCGCCGCCATAGTCGGCGACGATCATCTGCGCGGCCTCGACGGCATGCTTGGCTTTGCTCTTGTAGAAGCCGAGTGACCTGATGGTGTCCGCCACGTCAGCCACGCTCGCCCCGGCCATGGCCTCGGGCGTGGGCCACTGGGCAAACAGCCGCGGCGTCACCTTGTTGACCTGCGCATCGGTCGTTTGTGCCGAAAGCAGCACCGCGATCAGCAGGCGGAAGGGATTCTCGTGGTCCAAAAAGCACTCGACCGGGCCATAGCGACGGTTGAGGCGCTCACACACCTCGATGGCGCGCTCGCGCTTGGCGGCATTAGTCTCGCGTGGCATAACGACTCCTCGACTCAACGGCACAATAAACTTATGAGCACAATTGTCCCACGTCCGAGACGCCTACGCCTCCAAGAATGCGCCGGTCTGACGACTCCACAGGCTCGCGTACTCGCCACCCGCCTCGACGAGCTGCGCATGCGTGCCGTCCTCGACGATCTCGCCATCGACCAGCACCACAATGCGGTCGAGCGCCGCCACGGTGGACAGGCGGTGCGCCACCACAATGGAGGTACGTCCACGCATCAGGTTTTCGAGCGCCTCCTGCACCAGCGCCTCGGACTCGCTGTCGAGGGCAGAGGTCGCCTCGTCGAGCACCAGAATCGGCGCGTCGGTTAGGATGGCGCGGGCAATGGCCACGCGCTGGCGCTGGCCGCCCGAAAGCTTAACGCCGCGCTCGCCCACCATGGTGTCAAAGCCATGGGGCAGGCGGTCGATAAACTCGGTCGCATTAGCCAAGCGCGCGGCCTCGCGGATCTGTTTGTCGGTGGCGTCGGGGCGTCCATAGGCGATATTCTCGCGAATGGAGCGGTGAAACAGCAGCGCCTCCTGCGGCACGTAGGCAACCTGGCGGCGCAGGCTCTGCTGCGTGCAGCGCGAGACGTCTTGACCGTCCACGAGCACGCGGCCGCCCTGTACGTCGTCCAGGCGCAGCAGCAGTTTGGTGAGCGTCGTCTTGCCCGAGCCCGATTTGCCCACCAGGCCCACGCGCTGGCCCGCCGCCACATGGAGCGTCAGATCGTCGAACACGCTCTCGCCCGCCGCAGCATCACGGTATGCAAAGCTCAAGTACTCAAAATCAATCGCGCCCTCGGTCACTTTGAGCTCGGGAGCATGCTCGTCGTCCGCCACCAGGCGCGGCTCGTCCAGCACGCGCGTCATCTCGGCGGCGTCACCCAGCGCGCGGTTGATACGCTGCATCATGGAGCTCGCGTAGTTCAGACGCATGGTGAGGTTATACGTGTAGGTAAAGATCATGACGAGCGAGCCGGCCGAGATGCCAAACCACGCGTTGCCGCCCGCCACGAACACACTCACCACGGCCATGGTGATGACGATAAGGCCCGAGGTCGTAAAGTTGCGCTGCATCATGGCGTGCATCGAGACCGTCTCGGCGTCGCGTGCGGCACGATCGGCGGCGTCGAACAGATCGCGTTCAAAGTCCTCGCGCCCGCAGGTCTTGACGGCCAAGATGTTCGTGACCGCGTCGGAGAGCACGCCCGAGAGCTTGTTCTGGGCGGCGGACGTCGCGGCCGAAAGCGGCATGATGCGCTTGTACATAAGCCAGACAAACGCGATGTAGACGACCATGATGCACACCAGGATCACGGTAAACGTCGGCACCACCGGGGCGAGTGCGGCCACGGTGCAGATGACCGAGGTGATGGTGGGGATGAGCGAATACACCGTCACGTCGACCAGACCGGTGTAGCCGCTCATAAAACGGCTTGTCTGGCTCACAAGCGATCCGCCAAAGCGGCTGGTATGGAATGTCATGGATTGGTTGGAGAGTGTGTCGAAGCACAGGCGCGCCAGGTGATAGTTGCCCGCGATCTCGAGCTTGTAGACGGTGTAGTCCTGCAGCTTGGAGAGGATCTGGCCCACCAGGTTGACGAGCACGAGCGCCAGAATGTAGGGACCGAAGACCTCAAACACCTGGTCACCCGCCACGGGACCGGCTTGAACGCGGTCGACAATGAGGGCCATCACATAGGTATTGGCAAACGTCAGCAAAAAGATGTAGCCCGCCGACGAGAACACCGAGAGAAAGACAATCAGCGGCTGCGTGCGCGTGACGTCCCAAAAACGCTGTAGCGTGCGGCGCACGGTGGAGCGTTTGAGCGGGCTGGTGCTTCTCTGAGACATGGGCTTCCTTTCGCGTCTGATAGGGCGAAACGCCATTGTTGCACATTGAAGCGCACTTCAGGCAAGCGCGATGCGAAAAGCGGTGGGCACCCGCGTTTACGCCGGCGCCCCGCCGTCAGATGCAGCTAGTCCTCGTCTTTTTGGTCTGCGAGCAGCTCCGCGGATGTGAGCCCCAAAATCTCATCGGCTTGGTCGGCATCCTCCAGCGCGTCGATGTCCTTGAGCTTGCGCTCCATGACGTTGGTGCGCGTGGTAATGATGCCCTCGACCGTTTTGCCCGCGGTCTCGATCTGCTGCTGGGCGCGGCGCAGCGCCGCCTGATAGCGCGGCAGCTCGGCCTTGACGGCGGAGAGCACGCGCAGTACGTCGTCGGTACGTTTTTGCAGCCTAAACGTCTGGTAGCTCATCTGCAGGCTGTTGAGAATGGCGGCCATGGTGCTGGGACCGGCTACGTTGACGTGATAGTCGCGGCCCAGGGTCTCGATAAGCCCGGGGCGGCTGACGATCTCGGCGTACAGCCCCTCAAACGGCACGAACATGATGCCAAAGTTGGTCGTTGCCGGCACACTCAGGTACTTTTCGCAGATGTCCTTGGCCTCGCGTTTCACCATCATATCGAGCGTCTTGCGCGCTGCGGCGACGGCCTCAGCGTCACCAGACTCCTGGGCGTCGAGCAGATGCTCGTACGCGTCGCCCGGAAACTTGGAGTCAATCGGCAGCAGCACGGGGTCGCCCTCGTCCACCGGCAGCCTGACAGCAAACTCAACGCGTTCCGAGGCGCCGGGCTTGGTGGCGACGTTTTCCATATACTGATCGGGCGTGAGGATGTCCGCCAAGATTGCACCCAGCTGCACCTCGCCCAAAATGCCACGCGCCTTGACATTGCCCAGCACGCGCTTAAGGTCGCCCACGCCGGTGGCGATAGACTGCATGTCGCCCAGGCCCTTGTACACGGCCTCGAGCTGGTCGCTCACCTGCTTAAACGATGCCGACAGTCGGTCGTTGAGCGTGCGAGAGAGCTTCTCGTCCACCGTCGCACGCATTTGGTCGAGCTGCACGTTGTTGTCTTTGCGGATGGCGCCCAGCTGAGCATCGACCGTCTCGCGCACCTTGTCCAGGCGATGCTCGATGCCTTCGCGGTTGGCGCCAAGCTGTTGGGCCGTCTCGCGGCGCAGGTCATCCATACGGTCGCCGGCCTGCGAGAACTCGCGCGCAATGGTCAGGTAGCGCTGCTGCTCTACGGCGGCGTCGGTCGTCTGCTGCTGCGCGATGGCATTTGCCGTGCGGCGGGTTTCGGCCAACGCGACGTTCAGGGTGTCGAGCGTGCTGTTGGCCTGCTCGAGCGCTGCCAGCGTTTCCGCGCTACTGTCGCCACGCTCCCGCAGCTCGGCACGCAGGCTCTTGAGCTGGAGGGCGCAAGCCACAGCAACTCCCACCGCCACCAAGGCAATCACAACAAGCGCAATATCAATAGCAGACATAAACTCCGCCCAACAAACCCAATCGAGCACCAATCAAAACCGCGATCAATCTTACCCTGTCAAACGCAGCTCATGTCCAATCGAGCGCAGACAAGTTACCTTTGCGCTATGGGTGCTGGTCCGCTAGCTCTCCCAGCTGGCGCGGATGGTTGCTGCGACATCCCCCAAGCGCTGACCAAGAGCTGCCAAGTGCTGAAGTACCTCATTGGGCGAGGCGCCGTTGAGGATGCACGTGAGGGCATATGAGGCCAAGAAGATTGTCGCGAGCCCCAGCGGAATCAGCACGATCATCGCCAGCGTACGCAGGCGCTGGGCCCAGCGACGGTGACGCGCACGACGTTTATCGAACGCGAGCTCCTGTGCATATGAATCCTGCTGTACGGAATAGGCCTCTGGCGCCGATTCACACCCGGGCACAGCTGCAGGTACAGCAGCGGGCACGACATTTTGCGCAAAGGGCTGGGCTGCCGCCCCTTGCATTTGCATCTCCATGAGTCGTTGCTGCTGACGCAGCATGCGCTCAGCTTGTTGCTGCGGAGTCTCAAGAAACAGATCCATGCTGGCCTCCAAAATCGGAGCATTCGACGCTTACGACCAGCATCCCGCACCGCCATGACCGCGACAACGCAATCGCCGGCAATAGCCACAAAGTTTCTTTTGCTCAAAAGCCGTCGAAAAGCTCAACAACTCCCCTACCAGCACTTTCTCTGAGCTTTTTTCGCCAGCAATCTTTTGGCCTTCCACTCTTACGCCAACTGACCAAAATCTAACCAAAAACTTGACGAAAATTGTGAAGACAGGGACCCCACACAAAAACGTGCCGCCCCAAAAGGGGCGGCACACAAACCAATCTATTAGTCAAAACTCGCTGGCAAGCTCGCGCCGTCAGACCCGCGGCGTATGCCTTTGCCTCGCGCGACCCTGCGAAGCCGTGAGCGAGAGGGAAAGGGATGCGCCGCGGGTCTGACGCCCGGAGCGGTAAAGCCAGCAGTTGCCCCGCGCTCCGCAGTCGGTGAAAGCAGATTACATGCCCGCGAGACCTCGAGCTGCGGTGGCACACATAAACGCCAGGACTAGGATCACGAGTGAGCCCGCGATGTCAACTAGCACGCCCATTGCGCGACGCTCAAACAGCCAGCTCTCAAAGTGCGGAGCGACGTTGCGCCAAACACGCCACAGCAAGATGCCCATACCGATGACGCCGGGAATATTGAGCAGCAAAATCTCGGAGCACAAGAGGCCGATCAAGTTGCCGGCGGCAAAGCCCGCATCGCCCTCGCAGTATTTGCGATAAATCATGTACAGCATGTACGCTACAAACGGCTGCAAGCACGCAGAGATAAACGTGACCACCATCGAGGGGTCCTGAGAAAAGACATCGGTGAGCTTATCCACGCTCGTGGCATCCTTAGAGGCCAGGAACAAGCCAATGACCACCACGGGCACCACGCCCAAGATGACCTCGACCAGAGTAAACAACTTGGCAGTCAAATCCTCACTAGCCGAATTCAAATGAGGCGCCCACTCAGGATGAGCATGCGCACCGACCTTCTTCTCCTTATCGGCACGCTTTTCCTTGCCGCCCTTAACAACCCGACGCTCAGGATCCTTGCGAGTTCCCGCCGCAGCAACCCGAGCCCGAGACTTCTTACCCATACAAAAACACCCCATCAGGTAGTAGATAAACTAAAAGTCGCTACCCAGTGTACCCCACCCATGAACGGTGCCGTCCCAACCAGTCCCCATACAAAAACGTGCCGCCCCTATCGGGGCGGCACACAAACTTCTTATCAGCTTTTCCGTAACGAGCACGCGACGACCCAAAGCGGGCCGGGAGGGCCGGATTACCTTCCCTCAACGCGACCCTGCGAAGCCGTGAGCGAGGAGGGAAGGTAGTCCGGCCCTCCCGGCCCAGCTCACGCTAGCGTCACGCGCTAGTAGTTCACCACCTGCTCCTCAAAGTACGCCTTCGGGTGGTTACACACCGGGCACACCTCAGGCGCCTCGGCACCAACATGCAAGTGCCCGCAGTTCAGGCACTTCCACACCTTCACGCCCTCGCGCTCAAACACCTCGCCCGACTCAATGCGCTCGACGAGCTTGTTGTAGCGCTCCTCGTGAGCCTTCTCGACGGCGGCGACACAACGGAACTTTGCGGCAATCTCGGCAAAGCCCTCTTCCTCGGCGGTCTTGGCAAACTCGTCGTACATCGTGGTCCACTCGTAGTTCTCACCCGCGGCGGCATCGCGCAGATTGTCCAGGGTATCGGGGACGGCGCCATCGTGCAGATACTTAAACCACAGTTTGGCGTGCTCGGACTCGTTGCCAGCCGTCTCGGCAAAGATGTTCGAGATCTGAACGTAGCCGTCCTTCTTGGCCTTGGAAGCATAGTAGCGATACTTGGTGTGTGCCTGGGACTCACCGGCAAAAGCGGTCTCGAGGTTCTTCTTGGTTTGAGAATTCTCAAAATCCATAGGTGTACTTCCCTTCAACGCATGCCGCCCGTAGGCTTCGAGCGGCCTCGTCTTTAGGATGCCCTCATACCGGAAATCTAAACCTTACAATCCTGTTCTTCAGATTTGCACAGGCTAGATGCTCAGCCAGCGATCGCCCTCGACTCGGCAAAAGCCCTCACGCTCCAGGTCGGCTAGAATGCCTGCGACAAGCTCGCGCTCGACCGGTCCACGCCCAGCCGCCGCTTCCATCTCGTTAACGCCCACCACGGCATCAGCAAGCGTAATCCCCGCCGGCTGGCCATCGCGCGCTGCCAGCAACATGCGCACGATATGCGCGCGCTTTTGGCGACGTGAGCCCTCAAACTTTGATTGACGGCTATAGCCCGCCGAGCGCCTGGACGGATTGGGCAACGTCTTTTTTAGATATGCGCCGTAATCCAGCAACGCGTAATACCACGCGCGCGGCGTATCGGCATCATCGAGCGGCACGGCAAAGGGAGCGATCTCGTCGGTCGCCGCACCGGGGGCCGCCGGACAGGCCGCCTGAATCAGCGGCACCAGCTCGCGATCGGGAACAGCCGGTACATCGGGAAAGAAGTGATGCAGAAAGACCGTGCGCACGTTGGTCTCCAGATACACGCCTGGAAGGTCAAACGCGAACGACCGGATACCTTGCGCCGTTGCCGGGCCAATACCAGGCAGAGCGACCAAGTCACGCGTCTCACGCGGAAACTCACCGTCCCAGTCCTCCACAACGCGCTGAGCGGCCTTGTGGAGCGCCAGAGCGCGTCGGTTGTAGCCCATGCCCTGCCAAGCGTCCAAAACATCGGAAGGCGCGGCTTGGGCAAGCGCCTGCACGGTCGGAAAGCGATCGAGCCACGCCGGCATACGCGTCTCCACGCGTGGCACCTGTGTTTGCTGCAACATGACCTCGGAAAGCCAAATGATGTACGGATCGCGCGTGCGGCGCCACGGAAGGTCGCGATAACGCAGGACCCCTTCCGAACGAATCATCGAACGAAAGGGGTCCTGAATCATATCTATGCTCCTTATGCGGCGCTATTCCTCCCGGCATGTATACGCACAGGTGGCGTACTCGGGAAACGCTTCGCGGTCGGCGAACTTGGGATCGACGGCCGGGAACTGGCGGTGAGCGACGATGTCGCCGAGCGAAACGGAATCGAGGTAGTCGCGCATCAATGCTTGAGCTCCGGCCCACAGGGAATGATAGCAGCACGTGCCCATGCGCGCACAGTCGCCATCGGGTGCGGTGCAATCATTCATAACCATAGGGCCCTGAACGGCCTCGACGACCTGACGAATGGTAACGTCGTCCGGACTGACCTTGAGACGCATGCCACCGTGGACGCCACGCAGGCTCTCCACAATACCGGCCTGGACCAAACCGTGCTGAATCGAGCGGGCAAACGAATACGGGACATTGACCTCTTCGGCAGCGGTGCGAACAGAAAGCAAACGCTCCGGATCCTCGGCAAGCATCGCCAACATACGAAGGGCGTAATCAGTCTTCCTCGATATGTCCATTTTTCCCCTTTCAAGGAATACGAACAGCTCGAACGAGCTCCGGGGCCGAGCTTGTGTCGAGACGCTAAATGACCGCAGGACATCCAAATGGTAAATCGGATATCCACTGAATGCCGCGCTTGGAGCGAAATGCATCAGATGCGGCCCACAGTGCAATTTAGTATAACCTAACCCCCTGCTTCGTTGAACAGGTGTTGCGCAACAAAGCTGTTGTTTAGACAGATATGCTTATTAGATTTTACTTGCGTTCCCGAAGGGGCGGGGATTCTGGGCGAAGATGCGCCAGGGCGATCGTTCTATCGAAACAAAGTGCATCAAACGCAAAAAGCCACGTCCGAAGACGTGGCTTTAATTGCGTTGGCGGGAAGTACGGGGCTCGAACCCGCGACCTCCGACGTGACAGGCCGGCGCTCTAACCAAACTGAGCTAACTCCCCAGGCAGACATTCGCGTTTGTTTCCGCTCGCGTGCGCTGCGGGGATTAGTATACACAGAAGTCTGTCCGGCGCGCAACAACTTTTTTGAAAAAATTTTTCGGTCCCTCCGGGAGGGTCTCCGGGGCCGGCGGGCGCGGGTTAAGTTTGCTGCTCTACAGTCCTGCGCAAGACGGAAAGCACATTAAGTGCTTTCCTTTGCGTGCGGAACTCGCGACAAACTTAACCCCCGCCCCCAGCCCCGGAGACCCTCCCTGCCGTCACTTTCTTCAACCAGTTCTTGTTGCTCGCCGCTTCGCGGCTCGGCGGCCCCGTTCTCCATGGCGGGGTTGTCTTAGATTCTTGTTGGGACTCTGCCTTTGGCTCAAAGAAAACGGGAGATGCGTTGTGCATCCCCCGTTTTTGTTGCGGTTAGTCCAAGTCAATAAACTTAGTGGTCAGTATCTTGCCGTCTTTGACGAGCATTCTGGCCATGGTGGGGCCTCGGCTGCCTCTGGGGTAGCTGGCGCTGCCCGGGTTGAGGACTAGGCAGCGGCCTACTTGGGCTTCTTTGGTTACGTGGGTGTGGCCGTTGATGGCTACGTCTACGGATCCCACCGGAAGGTCTTCGCGGTAGTGGGCTACGGCGAATTTGAGGCCTTCGTAGGTAAAGAGCGCAAGACGGTCTACATCGGGGCCGTAGTCGCGGTAGTAATCGTTGTTGCCCAATACGGCCCGCACGGGGGCGATGGTGCATAGGTGCTCGTAGTCCATCTCTGACGTAAGGTCGCCGGCGTGGATGATCAGGTCTGCGCCCTCAAGCTCATCCAAGAGCGCAGGCGATAAATAGCCGTGGGTGTCCGAGATGATGTCGATGCGCTTGGCGCTTGCACTGTTCATGGGATCCCTTCCGCAAAAAACGATTCGGCAGATGCATACAAAAAAGGCCCCACGGCTCCGCAGACGATGGGTCTACAGGGCTGCGGGGCCAGTGTGCTAGAGACTCAGAGCCTTCTTGAGCGGCACGACGCGGCGGCGAGAAACCGGCACGCGTTCGTCGACGCCCGTAATGCCCAGCTGGATGGCGCCCGAGGGCACCGTCTCAACGTCCGTGACGCACGCTAGGTTGACGATATAGCGGCGGTGAACACGGAAGAAGCCAAAGTCGCAGAGCTTGGCCTCAAACTGCGCCAGCGAGGCCGTCGACAAAAAGCGATCATCGACAGTATAGATGCAGGAGTAATCGTCCTTGGCCATGATAAAGCGAATGTCGTCCACGGGAATGAGCACCTTGCGGTCGCCCTTTTCCACCGGGATACGCTCGATGGTCACCTTGCTGTCCGTAACCGGCTTGGCGCGTTGCATGACCTTCTCGATCGCGCGATCCAACCGAGCTTCCTCAACCGGCTTCATCAGATAATCGACGGCATCCACGTCGAATGCCTCGACCGCATGGTCACTATACGCAGTCACAAACACGATCGCCGGCGGATTTTTGAGCTTATGCAGCGCCTCGGCAAGTTGCAGGCCCGAGGCACCGGGCATCGAGATATCGAGAAACACGACATCCACGCGGCTTTCCATAAGCATCTCGATGGCGGAGCGGACGCTCGACGCCTCCGTGATCGTGCCGATCTTGCCCGTTTGCTCGAGCAGGAAGCGAAGCTCCGAGCGAGCCGGCGCCTCATCATCCACAATCATCGCACGCAGCATAGGGATAAAACCTTTCGTCAACTAACTACGCCGGGCATCCGTCGCATGACGTTGAGCCCGTAGCCTTTTATTTTACTCTTGAATGTCAAAGATGCTCTCTGACAAATCAAGATGAAGGAGCACTTTGGTGCCCTTGCCCGGCGCCGATTCGACACGCGTATAGGAGTGCGGCCCATAAAAGCGATGGATGCGCTCCGAAATATTGTGCATGGCCACACCGGCGCCGCCACCCTGGGGAGAGCTGGCGTCGGGACGGGCAGAGCGCTCGTCAAACAGTCTGGCGGCGGTACCCTCATCCATGCCCACGCCATTATCGGCCACGGCAATCAAGATTGCATCCTCGCCGTCTTGGTGAACGGTCACGTCGATCCTCAGGGCGCCGTCATCGCCCATACCATGACGCACGGCGTTCTCGACAATCGGCTGGATCACGAACGCCGGCACCAGCGTATCTTCCACGTCCTCGGACACATCGAACGTCGCAAGCACGCGGTCCTCGCCAAAGCGGGCCTTCTCAAAGGTAAGGTAGCGCTTGGTCTGTGCGACCTCGCGCGACACGGGGATGAGCGAGCCCGAATTGTCGAGCGTGGCGCGGTAGAACGACGAGAACTCGCGCAGCAACTCGCGGGCGCGCAGCGGGTCGGTACGCGTAAACGACGCGATGGTGTTCAGCGTGTTGAACAGGAAGTGCGGGTTAATCTGCGCCTGCAGCGCACGCACCTCGGCACGGGCCGTGAGCTCTTTTTGCACCTCGAGCTCGTGAATGGCGAGCTGCGTGGACAAGATCTCGGCAAAGCCCGAGGCAAGCGCGTACTGGGTACGGTCGACGGCGCGCGGGGTCTTGTAGTAGAACTTGAGCGTGCCGACGGTACGATCGCCCACCTTGATGGGGGCGATAATGCCGGCGGGGACTTGGTTGTGCGAACCGTCCGAGCCCACGACATCCACCATACGGTTGAACGACTGCACGATGCCATGTTCGATAACGTAGCGTGTGGCAAGCGTGTGGATGGGAGAATCTGGCAGTAGTTTTTCCTCAAACTCTCCCGCGCAGGCAAGCACGTTGCCCTCGTCGGTGATGGCCACCGTCATGGCGCGCGTCTCGGGTAAAATGCGCCGGCACACCAAACGCGCCGACTCCTGCGTCAGACCGCCCTTAATGTCCTCGAGCATGGCCGAGGCCACCGAGAGCGTCTCCTCGGTGTACTGGGAGCGCACCGAATCGGGATTGAGCGTCAAAAAGATAAAGATGCACAGAAAGATGCACAGCAGCGCGCAGGCAATCACCGTCGCGATCGGCTCGATACCGGTCACCAAGGCAAAAATAAAGTACACCAGCACGCAAATGGCGCAGGCGACGGCAATGATGCGAAAGATTGATATTGAACTATCGCGCTGGGCGCGGCGGTCGATCATTCGGCCCCCTCCAGGATACTGATCAGTTGTGCGTCACGCCAAAGCCCGTCCATGATCTTGGGCCAAAAGCTCTGGAAACGCAGATAGCTTGCAGCGTTTTGGCGCGCATAGGCCTTTGCCTCGTCGATACCATGGCGCCAGATGCGCAGGTAGCCCTCATGCTCGCGGGTAAACACGCTGCGGACCATAGCGGTCTTGCGCACGCGGTCGTCGAGCTCGCGCGAAATCCACGGGCCCGGGTAGGGCATGAGTGATGCCGCCGTAACGGGAATGAGCTCCTTTTGATGCGCGGCGAATGTCAACTTGGCCCGTTCGTAGTACCAACGGTATACATCCTGCATAAAGCGCGGTGAGCGCTTTTCGGACTCCGGAGGCAGATGGCGCACGGTCCACTCGTTATCGAACCACACGTCGTAGCCAAACATGCGCATGTTAAAGAGGTAATCCAAGTCCTCGCCGCGGGTGATAAACGGGTCAAAGGCCACACGCGTAAAGGCGCGGGCGTGCAGGGCCATCAGGCCGCCGCACACGTAGTTGGAGCGCGAGATGCGGGTGCCCGAGAGCGCCTTTTTCATCCAACGGTTGAACTCGATGCGCTTGGTCCACCAACGATGGCAGATGCCCGCCTTGTCCGTGGGAGCCAGCGGCGAGCCGTCGCGATCGTAGAAATAGCCGCTCTTGACCAAGATCGGCAAGCCCTGACGCGTCTGCTGCCCCAACGCATAGGTCGCGCGCTTCATAAAGTCGGCGTCGATGACAGTCTCATCGTCATCCAAAAAGATAACCGCGTCATGCCCCAGCACAGCGGCACAGGCTAGCCCCATGTTGCGGATGGCACCGTAGCCTCGCAGGCTCACGCACTCGCCCGAACCCTTGGGCGCGATCTGAGCAACCCGGTCTGCGATGCGCGAGGCCTGGGTGTTGGTGACAACGGTGACCTTGAGCGTGGGATGCGCGTCGACAATCTCGTGCACGCGCAGCGACACATCGGCTGTGGCAGAAACAGGACAGACCACCAAAAGGATGATGCGCGGGATGTCGCACACCTGCTCAAGCGAGGCCAGGCAGCGGTCGAGTTCGGGATTGTCGGCGTTGAGTCGCGTCGAATGGTCATAGGTGCCAGGGGCGTTTGCGCAAGCGTCATCGCCCGCCCAATACGTTGGAATCACAACCGTGGCGTTCATGCCTTACCCTCCCTGCAACACAAAAACGGGACGCCGCCAAACACAGGCGACGCCCCGCGACCTAGCTGATTCCATCATACCCACTTGGGCTAAACATTGCTCGGAAGTCAGAATGATTTATGCGGCTACTTCCAAAAGAGTACTGTAGATAGGCACAATTGCTGTACTGAGCCCGGTTGCCTTACGCCGCCGCCTGAGTCATGCGGGACAGGCGGACCAGCAGCATAAAGCCAACAACCAGCAGCACGCCAATGGAAAGGACGCCCAGCGACGGGTTGCCGGTCAGCGAGGTGACGACCGACACTAGAAAGGTGCCCATGACGCTTGCATAACGACCAAAGATGTCAAAGAAGCCATAGTACTCGTTGGATTTTTCCTTGGGGATGATGCGGCCAAAGTAGCTACGGCTGAGCGCCTGCACGCCGCCCTGGAACAGGCCGACCATAATGGCAAGCACCCAGAACTCAAAGGCGGTCTTTAGGAAGAACGCGGCAAAGAGCACGATGCCCATATAGGCGGCGACTGCCACCAAAATCATGTTGAGCGTGCCCACGCGGCCGGCGAGCTTGCCGTAAATGATGGCGGACGGAAAAGCAACAAACTGCGTGACGAGCAGCGCCAGCACCAGCTGGGTCGAATCGATACCCAGAGCCGAGCCGTAGCTGGTTGCCATGGAAATGACCGTGTGCACACCGTCGATATAGAAGAAGAACGCGATCATGTAGACCAGCACGGTCTTGTTGTGGGCGATCTCGCGCATGGTGTGTCCGACCTCGGAGAACACACCGCCCACGATGTGGCCGATGGTGTCCTCGGGACCGCGCTCGCGACCGTACTTTTGCTTATAGGTGCGAATGAGCGGCAGGGTAAAGATGAGCCACCAGGCACCAGTGATGATAAACGACAGACGCGTTGCCAGCATGGTGGGGACGCCAAGAGCGGGGCCACCCATGATGAGCGCAAGGCAGATGACGAACGGCACGGTGGAACCGATGTAGCCCCAGGCATAACCCGAGCTGGACACGGCGTCCATGCGCTCGTCGGTGGTAATGTCGGGCAGCATGGCGTCGTAGAACGTCATAGAAGAGTTAAGGCCGATGGTGCACAGCACGTACACGGTCAAAAATGCCATGGCGGACATTGGGATAGCCTGCGCCAGGCAGAGCACCAGACCCGTGAGGAAGAAGCCCAAGAAGAACTTGATCTTGTTGCCGGCGTAGTCGGCAAGCGCGCCCAGAATGGGCATGAGCATGGCGATGACCAGCGAGGCGATCGTCTGCGCATTGCCCCAGGCGACCACCAGGTCGGCCGAGGAAGCGCCGGTATTGATGGCGTTAAAGTAAATGGGCACCACCGAGGTATTGAGCAGCACGAGGGCCGAATTGCCCACATCATACATAACCCAGTTACGCTCGAGCTTGGTGTATTTCATGGACAGGGACCCTTCGTATTCGCCCGATATGCAGTTAGTTCATCGTACCCCAATTGTCCAGAACCGCCGGTAAGGATTCGGCAAAGGGGCACTCACGGGCCCTATTCCTCGCGGTCGAACTCCTCATCGGCATTGAGCACGCGACCGCTGTAGTTGACGTGACTGGTAACGGCATCCATGTCACCGGTCTCGATAAAACGTGCGACCGTGCATTCGTAATCGACCAGCGCACGATCAAAAACCTCGGGGAAGCTCTCGTTCGAAACCTCAGCGGTAAAGGGATTCTTCCACGCCAGATGGCCCAGATTGCCGGTGCGCTCGGGCGGCTCGGTCGTCACGCGGTGAGCAAGGCCATCGAGCAGGGAGTAGTCGTGTACTAGGCCCTCGACCAGGGCAATTGCACGCGTCTTGGCCGAGCCCGCCGGCTCAATGGCGCGATAGAGCAGCTGCATGTCGGCAACGGCGGCTCCGTACTCCCCCGCCGGGATATCGATACCGTACACACGCCCGGCAACATAGCTCATCAGCACGCCGGCCACGCGATTGATGCGGTCGGTGGTAACGATCTCGCCCGCTGGCGGATAGTCGTCGACCGTGGCGCCGTCGCGCTTGACCTGCAGCATCAGTACGTCCAGGTCGCTCTCGAGCACCGCATGGACCTGACTGCCCGAATCCTCCAGCTCGGGATCGGACTCGACAATGCCAAACTGTTGCTCGTAGACAAAGGGGTGGGCATTACGGTCGAGCACGTAGTGCGACAGCAAGCCCAGAGCAAAGGCGCGGCCCAAGTTGGCATCGCGCGGGAGCAGATGGGACACGCCGTCGCGCAGGCACGAGAACTGGCGCGACATGCGCGAGCGATGCATAACCTGCGCTAGCAGCGTGCAGTCGGAAACGCGCGGCGTCAGGATGTGGAAGAAAAACGGGTCGGGACCTTGGTTTCCCAGGATAAAGGCGATGCGCTCCTCGTCGGACGTGATAACGCCCTGCGGAAGACGGTCGATGCTTTCCTCGCCAAACAGGTGATGCGTAATGAGCGCGGGCATAATGATCCTTTCGATTTCATTCGATGTCACCCATTATGCCCACCGCACGGTCATGCCAAACCTGCGGCGGTAAACGATGGCATGCGGACCGCCTACGCAAGCCCCAAGTGCGCCTTAACCTCGGCGGCACGACGACGGGACACCGGCACCGTCGAGCTCACGCGGTCGAGCCTGAGCTCCATCAACCCCGTGGAGCCAATCTCAACATTGTGCACGTCTTCCAAATTGACCAGATAGCTGCGATGGACGCGGATAAAGCCCTCGGAGGCCAGGCGACGCTCGAGCGAAGAGATCGACTCATTGATCAGATATGTTCCCTCGGCGCAGACGGCGTTGCAAAAATCGGCGCGAGCCTCAAAGTAGCAGACATCCGCCACAGGGATAAACACCTTTTTGCCCCCACGATCCACCGTCAGGCGCAAGGGCTGGCGCGGAGCATGGACGACGCGGCGGACACCCAGGGCGGTCTCGATCTTGTCGAGCGCCTTTGACAAGCGGGCGTCCTCGACCGGCTTGACGACGTAATCGACAGCATCGAGGTTATAGGCATCAGCCGCATACTCGGCAAATGCCGTCACAAACACCACGACCGGCGGCGTTTTTAGGTTCTGCAGCGTCTCGGCAAGCTCAATTCCCGAGCGACCGGGCATCGTGATATCCAAAAACAGCACGTCGGGCTTGTTCGACAGGATCGACTCCACGGCCTCGGTGACATTGCCCGCCTCGGCAATCTGGCCCACACGCGCATCCTTTTCCAACAGATAGCGTAGCTCGGCCCTAATAGGAGGCTCGTCATCAACCACCAAGATGTTCCAGCCTTCGGACATATGCGCTTCCCCTCTTTTTCTCTCAATCCAACCGCGTGCTACACCGTCAGCGGCGCCGGCTCATGCGGCTCGCCGTTCAACTCAACGATGACCTGCGTTCCCACGCCCTCCTGAGACTTCACGCGCATGCCAGAATCTTCTCCGTAAAAGAAATGGATGCGCTGAAGTACGTTAAAGAGCGCCAGGCCGCAACCTCGCTTGACGGAGCCGTCGGCAGTAATGCTCTCGGGCTCCTCTCGGCGATGCTGCTCAAACAGATGCGCGCAGACCTCTTCGCTCATACCGATGCCGTCATCTTCGACGATGATCTCCAAGCCGTCATCGGTCTCAAAAGCCCCAACACGAATAGAAAGCGGCTCGGTCTCGCGCTGGGCATGCTTGATGCAGTTTTCGAGCAGCGGCTGCAAGATAAACGGCGGCACCATGCTGTCGCGCACCTCAAAGTCGATGTCGACCGAGACGCGCAGACGGCCGTCGCCATACCGGGCCTGCATAAGATTGATATAACGAGTGCCCTGTTCCACCTCGTGCTCGAGCGTGGTGAGCGTATCGGAGTCAGAAAGCGTCTGACGATAGTAATTGGAAAAGTCGATCAGCAGCGATCGCGCCTTGTCGGGCTCGATTCGAACGAGCGACACGATCGTGCTAATGGTGTTGAACAGAAAATGCGGGTCGACCTGCGACTGCAGGGCCCGAAGCTCCACGCGGGCTGTGAGCTCGTCCTGGCGCTCGAGCTCAAAGCTGGCGAGCTGCGTGGAGATGAGGTCGGCAAAACCCGAGGCCAACGCCGTCTGGCGCATATCGATGCTGCTCAGGCGGGGATAGTACAGCTCGAGCGTACCCACGCAATGCCCGCGCACGGTAAGCGGCGCGACAATGCCGGCGCGCAGGCGGGGAAAATAGCCGCCCGTCTCATTGGAGGCGTCGCGCGAAAATACACTCTGCTCGCCGGACTCGATCACGTTGAGCGTGGTCTTGAGCACAACCGGGGTGCCGGCAGGGCACTTTGCCGAGTCCTCGCCCCAGCTTGCCAACACCTGTTTGCCATCGGTAAAGCAGATGGCAGAGGCGATGGTCTCGGACAGGATAATTTTAGAGGCGCCCAGGGCCGCTTCGGGCGTAAGGCCGCGCGACGTGTAGGCGAATATTTTTGATGCGATGGCGAGCGTACGGTCGGTTGCGCTCGATGTGAGGTCGTCGGGGACCACAAAGACATACGAGAAAAAGAAGCACAGCATGACCAGGCCGGCAATAACGACAACGCCCGGAACGGGATTGGGATTATCGGTTAAATCCCAGATAAGCAGCAGGATAAGCGCCGGAACGACAATACCGAGCAGGATGGCCTGAACCACATGCTGGGCCGTACGAAAGACCTTGGTAGAGTTGTAGCTCTTGCCCAGAATCAGCCTGTTTAAATCCACCGTCATCCCCTCTTGTCCTTAGCACCCATAGCAATAAAGAGGGCCGCAAGCGACCCTCTCCATTGCATTATGCAATCAAAAACTGTGTTTTACATCCAGCCATCGATGAACGGTAGCTTAGGCGCTGTACTTGTTTGCCTCGCCGAAGGTGCCGGCCTCGACAATCCAGCCGTCCTTCATGATGACGTCCATGTTGTCGGTGTTGAGCACGTGAATGTCAGCGGCGACGTCACCGTTGACGACCAGCAGGTCGGCGCACTTGCCGGCCTCGATGGAACCGGTCTCGTCCTCGATGTGGCACATCTTGGCACCGTTGAGGGTGGCGCAGGTGATGGTCTCGACCGGGGTGAAGCCGATCTTGTCGACGAACTCGTACATCTCCTCGATGGAGCAGGTGCCGTACGGGGTGACGAAGGAGAAGGAGTCGGAGCCGATCGTCATGACGACGCCGCGCTTCTTGGCCTCGCGCAGGCAGTCGTAGTTGCGCTGCAGCTCCTTCTCGACCAGGGTGCCCTCGTACTTGTCGTGCAGCTCGGGGACGTAGACGGGCGGATAGGTGGCGTACCAGGTGGGCAGGAAGGCGATCGTCGGGGTGAAGAAGGTGCCCTGCTCGGCCATGAGGTCCATGGTGCGCTCATCGATATCGAAGCCGTGAATCAGCTGCTCGCAGCCAAAGCGAACGGAGTCGTAGGCGGCGGCGTGGTTGTTGTAGCAGTGACTCCACACGGGGATGCCGACCATCTTTGCCTCTTCGACCACGGCCTGGATCTCCTCGGAGCAATAGTGCTGGTCGCGACCGGAATCCCAACGCCAGATGCCGCCACCGGTAGCCCAGATCTTGATGGCATCGGGGTTCTCGCGCAGGCGACGACGGACGGCCTTGCGCAGATCCCAAGGACCATCGACCTGGTCGCCCCAGGGATGGGATTCCTTGTTGAGCTCCTGGGTGCAGTGGTGGGAGTCACCGTGGCCGGCAACGCGGCAGAAGCCAAGACCAGTGGCCAGAACGCGCGGGCCCTTGAAGACGCCCTTGTCGATGCAGTCGCGAATCTGGATACCAAAGCGGCCGATCTCGCAGACGGTGGTGAGGCCGTGGGTGAGGCAGTCGTAGGCCTGCTTGACGGCGACGGCCTGCTTCTCGAGGAGCGGCTGCATGACCCAGTCGGTGTCATCGTCGGTCAGGTTGCCCGAGAAGTGCAGGTGGGTGTCGATCAGGCCGGGAAGGACGGTCTTGCCGGCGGCGTCGATAACCTCAACGCCCTCGGGAAGGTCCTGCATAGTGCCGGCGTACTCGATCTTGCCGTTGTCGTCGACGAGAACGAGGGAGTTCTCGACCGGCTCGGCACCGGTACCGTCGATGAGCTTGCCGCCAACGATTGCATACTTAGTGGACATGGTTCCTCCTTATGGATCCATATAGTGGGCGAGGCCGTGTTGGGTTAAGGCCTCACAAAACTACCCAAGTGGTGCCGGGTTCGGTGCGCGAAAGAGAGGATCCCGCGCACCCGATCCGCCCCGGCTAGGCGCTACTTTTTGCGGGAATTGGTAAAGGCCATAAGAGCCAGGCCAATGGCCAGCCAGCCGATCACGATGCTCCACTCCACCATGTTGAGGGAGGCGGGAGAGAACGGGATTACGAGCAGGCCGATGATGACGGCGCAGGCAGCGACAGCGAGGCAGATGCCAAACTTGCCGCCGGGCACCTCGTAGGGACGAGGCAGGTCGGGCTCGGTGAGGCGCATGCGCAGGCAAGCGAGGGCGACCATGCCGCAGGAGAAGATGAAGGCGAGGGCCGACACGTTAGTCAGAGGAATGAGCATGTTCTTGCCCAGGAACGGACCGATGACGGTGATGACGCCCAGGACGACGCAGGCGAGCTTGGGAGCGCCGGACTTGGGGTCGACCTCGGCGAATTTCTCGGGCAGCTGGCCCTTGCGGCCCATGGCAAGCATGATGCGGCTCGTGGCGCCGTAGAAGGAGTTCATCGGGCCCATGGGTCCAAGCGTAGCGATGACGAGCATGGCCAGGTACAGAAGCATGTTGATGCCCTTGAGGCAGGCAAGCGCGGGAACCGGGCTCTTAACAAACTCATGCCAGTCGAGGATGGTGCCGAACGAGTAGATGCAGACCATGTAGAAGCCGCCTGCAGCCAGCAGGGCTAGGGAGATGATCTTGCCGAACTTGTTCCAGTTGAGGCCCTCGGCCGCTTCCTCAGCCTGCTGAGGAATGGTGTCGAAGCCGGCGTAGAAGAACGGGGTCAGAACCAGGACCGACACGATGCCGGCGAACAGGCTGGTGCCCTCGGTAGCGGGCTTGCCGCCGCCAGCGCCGGTGACCTGGGAGAACACGGGCATGGCGTGTTCCGGCGAACCGGTGAACAGCGAGACGCCCATGGCGAGCAGCATGCCGCAGAGCAGGGCCTTGGTCAGGAAGGCCTGGAGCTTGGCGGCCGAGCTGGCACCGCGGAAGTTGAGGAAGATGACGTAGGCTGCAAAGCCGAGCGCGATCAGCGTCGGGAACAGGTACACGTCGGCACCCAGGATGGTGTAGAGCTTGACGGCGCGCAGCCACTCAAGACCGGGCAGGCTGCCGAACATCTCGGACACGAGGGTCGAGATGGCGATTGCCTCCCACGGGCACAGGATGCCGTTGCCCAGGGCCAAAAGCCATCCGGTGATATAGCTCAGCGTACGGCCAAAGCTACGATCGACATACTCGACGATGCCGCCCGAGATGGGGATAGCAGCCGTGAGCTCACCGAAAACAGCTCCGACGGGCACGAGGAAGATTGCACCCAAGAGGAATGCGATCATAGCGGGAACGGGACCGCCGCCCACGACCATCCAGTCGCCGACCTGCAGAACCCAACCTGTACCGATGATGGCACCGAAACCGATGGTGAAGAAGTTCCAGAGCGAAAGCGTTTTCTTCATGCCACCGTTACCTTCGACTGCAACTTCTGCGTTCTTGTCCGCCATTGTTCCCCTCCTTTCCTTATTGACGCCTCTTTGGCGTCACCCCTTGCGCGGTCTGTTTTGCCGCGCGCTTTTATTTCGTGGCTTTAAGATACGGCCTTGGCACAGCAGCGCCGCTTGTGGCTCGACCGAAGGCAGAACTGCAAAACGAGCGGCGCCGTTTTTGGGACGAACGGAGGAAGACGTCATTCGTCTTGGACGCTTTCATCTTGGCTGCTTTTGAATACCTGTTGCCGTGACGCTTGGCGCGCGGCGCGGCAACGTTCATACCATTTGTCAGGCTTTTGGCGCACATGCCCATGTGTCGTGCATCTTTTTATGTAGGATAGACAAGTTACACATGAGGCAAGGTGATTCGAATGGCATATGGATACAATGACGGCGACCAACGGCCACAAAGCGTGCGCCTTGCCGGCCGCACCACGCCAACGCCCAGAAGCACCTCCGACAACGACAACCCGCAGCGCCCCCAAGAGCAGCTCGGGGCTTCTTCGCGGCAACAAAGCCGTACCGTGCAGCAGTCAGACCGAATGAGTACGAGCACACGCCAACGCCAGACCGACACATCGCAGCCACGCCGCTACGATCGCCGTAAGACCGACTACTACGTTAAGCGCTCCTTTTCGCGACCTCAACGCGATCGCGGCAATTCCGCCCCTCGCCCCGCGTCGCACACCACAAGTCACGCGCTTCCGGCCCGCCGCCTACGCCTTGCGTTTTGCTCCATCGCCGCCTGCCTCGTCTTTGTGTTTTTGGGATCCTGTATCTCTCACGGATCAGCCGGTCTCGAGCCCACTGCCGAGGACAAGCTGCTTAAAGCTCCCGTCGCACCCGGTTACTCCTTTGCGTTCTCGACCCCACGCTCGCAGTGGCAGGCCGGCACGATGCCCCATATCTATCAGATCGACCCTGCATGGTCGGAGCTGCCTTACGCCGGCGGTACCATCCGCCAAAATGCCTGCGGGCCTACGTGCCTCACCATGGTCTATATCTTTAAGACGGGACGCACCGATATGACCCCCGTCAATATGTGCGCGCTTTCCGAGGCAGGCAATTACGCCCCCACCGGTGCAACCGAATGGTCGTTTATGACGAGCGGTGCGTGGCAGTTGGGACTTAACGGAACGGAGCTTCATAACGATCGCGACTCGATGACTCAGGCGCTGCGTTCGGGAGCGCCCGTCATCGCCGCCGTTCGGCCGGGCACCTTTACCAACGTGGGCCACTACATTGTACTTTACGGTATTGACGACGCCGACCAGATTGAAGTCTTCGATCCCAACTCGGCCAGCCGCGGCGCCCGCCGCTGGGGCGTCGTAGAGGTCCTCAACGAAGTCGAAGCCATGTGGGCCTACTACTAGTCATTGGGCACTCATTGGGGACAGACTTAAATGAGTGGTCCCAGGCTGCCCGGAACTGCTGGCACGGAAAGCGCACCCCGCTTTGAAGTTCGATAGCGGGATGCGCTTTCCTCTAGCGGCATGCTTGGGAAACTGTGCCCCACTTTTCGGCCAAATTCCGGGATGTATTTTCCGGTTGAGGGCCCCGGGGAAGCTGCGCCCCGTTTTGGACGCTCATTCTGGGATGCACTTTCCGCAGTTGATTGGTGCTACTCATTTAAGTCTGCCCCCAATGACTACCGATAGCAAAAGCCCCGCAGTCGGAGCGGACTGCGGGGCTCATGAAGAGAGGCTAGTCTGTGGGCGCCTTGCCTGGCGCCCACGGGAGAGGCAACGGAGTAGGGACTACTCGTGGATGCGGGTACCGGAGAGGCCGGCCATGGTCTCGGCGGCCTTGTCCAGGGCGCCGATGATGCAGGTGCGGCCCTTGCGGGAACGGGCGAACTTGATGGCGGCGCGGACCTTGGGCTCCATGGAGCCCTTGCCGAACTGGCCCTCGTCGGCCAGGCGCTCGGCCTCGTCGGCGGTGAGGTCCTCGAGCTCCTCCTGGTTGGGCTTGCCGAAGTTGATGGCGACATGCTCAACGGCGGTCAGCAGGAACAGGACGTCGGCGTCGCAGTCCTCGGCCAGCAGCTCGCCGCCCAGGTCCTTGTCGATGACGGCGGGGACGCCCTTGTAGCAGCCCTTGTTCTCGTAGTCGCGGACGACGGGGATGCCGCCGCCGCCGCAGGCGATGACGATGAACTCGTTGTCGAGCAGGTTGAGGATGGAGTCGGCCTCGACGATCTTCTTGGGGTCGGGGGAGGCGACGACGCGGCGCCAGCCGCGGCCGGAATCCTCGACGAAGACCTTGGAGGGGTCCTCGGCCATGAACTCCTTGGCCTGCTCCTCGGTGTAGAAGGGGCCGATCGGCTTGGTCGGGCTCTTGAACGCGGGGTCGTCGGGGTCGCACTCGATCTGGGTGACGACGGTTGCGGCGTGCCAGCGCTTGTAGCGCTTGTGCATCTCGCGGCCAATGCCCTGCTGCAGGTGATAGCCAATGTAGCCCTGGGACATGGCGCCACACTCGGGCAGCGGCATCTCGGGGGTGCCGATGGCATCGTGGGCGGCGGCGAAGGCGTTCTGGATCATGCCGACCTGCGGGCCGTTGCCGTGGGTGATGATGATCTCGTTGCCCTGCTCGATGAGGCCGAGGAGAGCGTGGGCGGTGTTGCTCACGGCCTCGATCTGCTCGACGGGGTTGTTGCCGAGGGCGTTGCCGCCGAGGGCGACGACAATACGATCGGGCTTGCCAAGAGGCTTAGACATTGCTGGAATCCTTTCTGTAAAAGGCCTACAACCCATTAATAACCCGCGTCCGTGCGATACGCGAGTTTATTAAGGTTTATAATCTCTTTATCGCTCATTTTATTCATTTTGAAAATAGCGGAACGGTGAACGGTCGTTTTTATCCGCTCAGCGTACAGAACCCCAGCTCAGATATATCTACGCCATTTACGTGCAACTTTATTTAAATGCAGCGAGGATTATGTCGGATTATGCAAACTACATCTCTGCTAAACACAAAACGGACAGCGCAATATCTTACTCGCACTATACGAGATTCTATGCACTTATAAGACGAGTATGCACCCCTGCAAAAACATGGGGCTTTTCATCCAGCATAAGGAATAACCCATCGCGCTTCACCCCGCGGCAAGCAACCGTGAGCGAGCTGCATTGCGGCAAAGTGTCCAAAAATTCAAAACAGGGATATTGCTTCTGCCCCCAAGGCGTGATACTTTAGCCGAGTACAGCACGGGCTGGGGCGACAGGCATCTGCCGTGAAGTTTGGGTTCGGCGACCCCGTAGCTGTCTTCTCCTTTATCCGCCAGCGAGCCCCTTGAGCGACGGATTGAGGAGGTCCTTACGATGACAAAAATGCTCAAGATCACTCTGAATGACGAGACGTTTCTCGCCGACATGCTCTGGGACAAAGCGCCCGAGACGTGCAGGCTGTTCGAATCGTCCTGTCCGGTCGAGTCGCGCATCTTCTCGGCCAAGATTTGCGATACCGAGGTGACCTATCCCGTATCGGGTCCCATCGCCAACTACGAGTACATCGAGAACCCCGTCTTTAACGAGCCGGCGGGTGCTGTGAGCTGGTACGGCGGTTGGTCTTCGATCTGCATCTTCTTTGATATTTGCGAGCCCTTTGGCACCTGCAACATGTTTGCCCGCATCTGCGAGGCCGACCGCGAGCGCTTTGCCGCCGCTTGCCGCAAGGTCTGGAACAACCAGGGCATGTGCATCAAAAACGAAATCGTCGAGATCGAAGCGGAGGCCTAAACATGATGGATATCGACACCCTGCTTGCACTCGATCTTGCAGAGTACACCACTTCGCTTGAAGCCCTTGCCGACCAAATGATGCTCGAGGAGCCGCGCGATATCGACTATATGCGCCGCCGCAAGCTCGACACCGGCCGCGAATTCGCAGTATGGAACTTTACCGTCGGCTACTGCATGAACGCCGCCGACGTCCTTTCGCTCCTGCGCGCCCAAACAACCGAGAACGCCAACGGCGACACCGCCGACTTGGCCACCCTCAACAACAGCGCTGCGCGCCTGTGCGACTGGTTCTCGGGCGCCTTCGACGTCACCGGCAAGATGGACAACACGAGCGCCATCCTCGCCCGCAGCCGCGACCTCTACGCCCAGGTAGAGACTCACAAGCAGTTTGCCGCCCTCACCCGCGCCACCGAGCGCTATCTAGTCCAGCTTCAATTTTGGGTCGATCGCCAGATTCCCTGGCCGGCCATCAGCGACTTGGTCCACGGCTACCGCTTACGCACCGAATCCGGCGAGACAAGGTAAGCCGTACTAGTAGCATCAACAACATCCCATCGTGGGACCCAGAGGTGTAATCAGGGGGCTGGAGACGCAAATAACGGCGTCCCCGGCCTTTTCGCGTGGCACCGCGCCGGTTCGGTGGTTTTGAGACCTAAGCGAGTCTTTGCTATCTGCCAATTTTTGTATGATTAGGGGCAAATCTATTTGCTAATTTTTGTATGATTTGGGGTAAATCTATTTGCCAATTTTTGTCATTGAGGGGTTTTAATGCTACGCCGCAAAGTCACTGACAGGCTTTTGAACTGGAAGAATAACTCTAATAAGGCCTTGCTTGTTACCGGTGCGCGTCAGATTGGCAAGAGTTATGCAATTCGCGCGTTTGGAAAAAGCAACTACGCTTCGTATTATGAGGTCAACTTGCTGCTCGATGCCGAGGCAAGGGATGCGCTTGTTGGCGCTAAGAACTCCGTTGACTTTATCAACCGTGTGGCCCTTCTTGCGGATGCGCCACTTGTTGAGGGAGATACGCTTATCTTTGTCGATGAGATTCAGGAGTATCCGCAGATCGTCACGCTCATGAAGGCATTGGTCGAGGACGGACGCTTTAGCTATGTCTTCTCGGGGTCTATGCTGGGGACTGAGTTTAAGGGAATCTCTTCTTTTCCAGTGGGGTATGTTGAGCACATTATTATGCGACCGATGGATTTTGAAGAGTTTTGTTGGGCAAACAGCGTCAGCGAGAATGCGCTTGCAGGCATTCGCACCTGCCTTGTCGAGAGGCGTCCCGTCGAAAACTATATTCATGAGGCGATGCTCAAAAACTTTAGAGCCTATATCGTTTGCGGCGGCATGCCGGAGGTCGTACAGAACTATATCGATTCGGGTTATTCACTCGTGAGGACGCGTGAGCTTCAAATTCAGCTGGTCGATCAGTACAAAAGCGATATCTCTAAATATGCATCGACTCGAGCGTTTAACGTTCGCGCGATTTTCGAACAAATTCCCGTTCAGCTTGAGGCGGAGTCCCATCGCTTTATCGTCTCGTCTCTAGGCGAGGGAGCTCGTCTTCAAAAATACGAGCAGGATTTCCTATGGCTGGTGAACGCAGGCGTTGGACTGATGGTCCCCCAGGTGACGGAGGCCCGGAGTCCTCTTAAGAGGACAGAGAAGGCGACCGCCTTTAAACTATACGAGTCTGATACAGGTATGCTCGCATCACGGTATCCCGGCAGCACGGCACGCGCTGTCTACCTTGATATGAAAACCCCCAACCTCGGCGGTCTCTATGAGAACGTGGTCGCGCAGGAGCTTGTCGCCCTTGGAACTGATGCATGGTACTACCAGACACGCGAGGTCGGCGAAGTTGACTTTGTGATCGAAGGCACCCGCGGGCACGTTGTCCCAATCGAGGTCAAATCGGGCAAGAAGGTTCGAGCCCATGCGGCCCTCGACCGTCTGATGAGCGTGAGCGAGTACAAAATCCCCGAGGCCGTTGTGCTAAGCCACGAGAACCTCAGCAAAGAGGGCAAGGTTCTGTACGTTCCAATCTATATGACATTCTGCCTCGATGAGTTTATGGAAAAGGACGACCCCAACAACGATTTCTCGTTTGCACCCATATCCCTCTAGGCCATCTGGGTCCGCAACCAGGTCCCCCTCTATGCCCAAAGCCGCGAAACAGCGAAGTGGACGGAATACCCGACCAACTACGTCCTTCATCCGCCTACACAATCCAAGGACGTAGTCGTAGCAGGATCTGAGGGCTAACCTTCGCGGACATTCCGCAGGACGAAAGAACCCCCGCCGCACGTTGAACTGCGCCCCAATTCTTGGACGGGCTAATAAGCGGCCTACGCCGCACATAGGGACTGATTCCGGAATTCCTCCG
>UQTU01000001.1 GCA_900544135.1 uncultured Collinsella sp. | reverse complement strand
GAATCCGGCGCATCCGCGTTGGCGCGATTGGCGAAAATACGTTGGTGAAAATGGTGAAAAATATATTGACGCTAACAATGTGCGGGGGACCGCCCCCCCCTACGCCTCCTCGGCCATGAGGCCGACCGCCCACACCCAGCAGGCGAGCTCGCGCGCCGTGGCGACGTTCGCCTTGTTGTTGTGGACCCCGCGCGCGAGCAGCGCCTCCCGCCTCTCGGCCAGCCTCCGCACGCCCTTGGCGGCATGCCTGCGGGCGCCCGGGTCCGGGGCCTGGCCCCTGGCGGGCTCCTTCGGCCGCGCGGAGCACGTCAGGTAGTGCCACGCGGCCTCGACCAGCGCCTTCCTCAGGTGCTTGTTGCCGGCCTTGGTGATCGCGCCCCTGCGGTCGCTCTCCCCGCTGGAGTGCTCGGAGGGCGTCAGGCCGACCCACGCCGCGAACGAGCGGGCATTCCTGAACCTCGAGAACTCGCCGGCCTCGAACACGAGGTCGGCGGCGGACGCGGTGTCCACGCCCTTGAGGCAGCGGAGGGAGTCGACCCTCCTCCTCCACCTGGGCTTGCGGGCCTCGGCCTCGACGAGCCCCTCGAGCCTCGCCTTCTCCTCCGCCGCCCGCCTGACCGCGTCGACGTAGTAGGCGAGCACGTCGTTGTCGGCCCCCTCCGCGAACCTTATCGACTCGATCCAGGACCAGTGCGCCCGGGTCCAGTTGCCCTTCCTGCGGCCGGTGGGCGTCCTCTCGTCGAAGACGAGCCCGTGCCTGAGCAGGAACTTGGAGAGCCGCTGCTTCGAGCGCGAGAGGTCGTCCCTCGCGTCCTCGAGCGCCCTGGTCAGGTCGCGGGCGGCCTCGCACTCGTCGTCGGGGACCCACACCTCGACCACGTTGCCGACCGACAGCATGCGGGCGAGGAACTCGGCGTCGTTGCGGTCGTTCTTCCTGCGCCTGTCCGCGCTGGGCTTGATCATCTTCGAGACGGCGCCGACCACGCAGTCGACCCCCAGGCCGGAGAGCCTCTTCTGCAGGTCGAACCCCGTGACCCCGGACTCGTACACGCACCTGGCCTTTGGGTCCACGGACCGCACCCACCCCGCGACGGCGCCGGCGTCGTAGCCGAAGGTCGCGGCACGTACCTCCCCGGTCATGACGTCGAGGGAGACTGCCTTTATCGAGCGGGCGTGGACGTCGAGTCCGACGAAGGTGGTAGTATCGAGCATGGGAGCCCCTTCCATGAATGCGGCGTGGCCGCCGCGGCTGAATTAGACACTCACCATTGTCGGCCTAATCCGCGGTCTTTCATGCAGCAGGGGCTCTCAATGTTTTTATGTCCTGCTCATATCGTCTGTGCCGGCACTTGGGGACACTCCTTGCAGCAATCTGTCGATTGAACGTCGTTGTGTGTTCGCGCTATCATGCATGGTTACAATTGGTTAGCCGTGGCAAACGGTTAGCCAAGGTAAACTAAATGCAACGCCCTGTGGGCGTCGGGGGAGGAACACGGACGTGAAGCTCGATACGCTCGAGATCGGAAAAGACGCCGTTGTCGCATCGGTGGCATCGGACGATCAGGCACTCCGACAGCATATTTTGGACATGGGTCTAACGCCGGGCACCGAAGTCACCATGATGAAGTACGCCCCCATGGGCGATCCGCTCGAGATCCGCCTGCGTGGCTACGAGTTGACACTGCGCAAGGACGATGCCGCTCGCATCGAGCTCGTGGGTATTCACGACACCGATACGGGTCCGCGCGCTAACGCCGCAATCGGCACGACGGAGCATCCGGCCCTGGGCGAGGGGACGTATTCGCCCCGTGCGGCAAAGACGGCCGTGCCCGAGGGCGCGCCGCTGCACTTTGCCCTCGCCGGCAACCAAAACTGCGGCAAGACCACGTTATTCAACCAGCTGACGGGCTCCAACCAGCACGTCGGTAACTTTCCCGGCGTGACGGTCGACCGCAAAGATGGCACCATCCGCAACCACCCCGAGGCAAGCGTTACCGACCTGCCTGGCATCTATTCGCTGTCGCCGTACACGGGCGAAGAGATCGTGAGCCGTCAATTCATCCTTGACGAAAACCCCGACGCCATCATCGACATCATCGACGCCACCAATATCGAACGCAACCTGTACCTGACGCTACAGCTTATGGAGCTCGACCGCCCCATGGTCATCGCGCTCAACATGATGGACGAGGTGACCGCCAACGGCGGCGCCGTGGACGTCAACCTGCTCGAGAGCCTGTTGGGCGTGCCCGTTGTTCCCATTAGCGCTGCCCGCAACGAGGGTATCGGCGAGTTGGTGGACCACGCCCTGCACGTGGCGCGGTTCCGCGAGCGCCCTGGTCGCCTGGACTTTTGTGCGCCCGACGGCCCGGACGGCGGTGCGCTGCATCGCTGCATCCACGGTATTGCTAACCTGATCGAGGACCATGCCGTGACGGCGCACATCCCGGTGCGCTTTGCGGCGACCAAGCTGGTCGAGGGCGATGAGCTGGTAACCGAGGCGCTTCACCTGGATCGCAATGAGCTCGACGCTATCGAGCACATCATTACCCAGATGGAAGGCGAGGCCGGCACCGACCGCCTATCTGCGCTGGCCGATATGCGTTTTAGCTTTATCGGCGACGTGTGCGGGCGCTGCGTCGTCAAGCCGCACGAGAGCCGCGAGCACGTGCGCTCCGTCAAGATTGACCGCATCCTGACAGGTCGTTACACAGCCATTCCGGCGTTTCTGGTGATCATGGGCCTCGTCTTTTGGCTGACGTTTGGCGTGATCGGCGCGGCGTTGCAGGGACTCATGGAGGACGGTATCGCTGCCATCATCGCCTCGGCCGATGCGGGCCTCAAGGCGTTCGGTACTAACGACGTGGTGCGCTCGCTGGCTGTCGACGGCGTGCTTACGGGTGTGGGCAGCGTGCTGACCTTCCTGCCGATTATCGTCGTGCTCTTTTTGTTCCTCTCCATTCTGGAAGACTCCGGATACATGGCGCGCGTGGCCTTTGTCATGGATAAGGTGTTGCGTCGCTTTGGCTTGTCGGGCCGCAGCTTCGTGCCCATGCTCGTCGGTTTTGGCTGTACCGTGCCGGCTATCATGTCGACCCGTACGCTCCCATCCGAGCACGACCGCAAGATGACGGTCATGCTCACACCGTTTATGAGCTGTTCAGCCAAGTTGCCGGTTTACGGCTTGCTGTGCGGAGCATTCTTCCCGCAGGCGACGGTTCCCGCCATGGTCTCGCTCTATCTGATCGGTATCGTGGTCGGCTGCATCGCGGCTTTGGTGCTCAACCGCACGGCATTTAAGGGCGACCCGGTGCCGTTTATCATGGAGCTTCCCAATTACCGCCTGCCGAGCGTCAAGACGACGGTGATGCTGGCATGGGATAAGGCCAAGGACTTCATCACCAAGGCCTTTACCATTATCTTTGCCGCTACGGTGGTCATCTGGTTCCTTCAGACGTTCGACATCCGCTTTAACGTGGTCGCCGACCAGTCGCAAAGCCTGCTTGCCGGTCTGGGTAGCATCATCGCGCCGGTGTTGGCCCCGCTCGGCTTTGGCGACTGGCGCGCCTCGACGGCGCTCGTCACGGGGCTCATTGCCAAGGAGAGCGTCATCTCGACGCTCACGGTGCTTTTGGGCGCAACGTCGCCCGCGGCGCTGTCGACCATGTTTTCGCCGTTTACCGCCTACGTGTTCTTGGTCTTTACGTTGCTGTACCCGCCTTGTGTGGCGGCAATCGGCGCTGTCAAGAGCGAGTTGGGCGCGCGCTATGCCGTGGCCGTATTCGCGTTTCAGGTCGCCGTTGCCTGGATCGTGGCGTTTGTCGTGCATTCGGCGGGCATATTGCTGGGGTTGGCTTAGTTATGAATTGACGGCGCAACCTCTGTGTATCGAATTGTTTTCGGCCCCGCTTCTGTACTGACGGATGCGGGGCCGTTGCTATATAATCGCCTCCGCTCAAAACGATTGGAGACGTTATATATGACTCAGACAAGGCAAGACGGCATCACGCTCAGGCAGTGGCTCCCACTCGTCGGTCTCACCTGCTGTGCGTTCGTGTTCAACACGTCGGAGTTTATGCCCATCGGCCTTTTGACTGATATCGCCGCGTCGTTCTCGCTCACCGAGGCCCAGGCGGGCATCATGATCTCGGTCTATGCCTGGGGCGTCATGCTGCTGTCGTTGCCACTCATGGTGTTCGCTTCGCGTTTCGAGTTCAAGCGGATGCTGCTGGGCGTGCTTGCCGTGTTCTCGCTGGGCCAGTTCCTGTCCGCCTTGGCGCCGACCTATCCCATCTTAGTCTGCGCGCGCCTGGTGGTTGCCTGCGCGCACGCCGTGTTCTGGTCGGTCGCCTCGATCATGGCGTCGCGCCTGGTTGACACACGCCACGGGGCGCTCGCTATCAGCATGATCGCCACGGGCTCGTCCATCGCGCAGATCTTTGGCCTGCCTCTCGGTCGCGCCATTGGCTTGGCCGTGGGCTGGCGCATGACGTTTGCCGTGGTCGGGGGCCTCTCAGCCATCGCGGTCGTCTACCAGGCAGCGGTGTTCCCGGCCATGCCGGCGGGTGAGCGCTTTACCGTCAAACAGCTGCCCGAGCTGCTCAAGAACCCGCTCCTCATCGCGCTCTACGCAGTCACGGTCTTCATGGCGACCGGCTATTACGCAAGCTACAGCTATATCGAGCCCTTCCTGGCGCAGGTCGCGCACGTCGATGCGGGCGCCATTACCATGACGCTGACGGCGTTTGGCTGCTCTGGTTTGCTCGGAAGCTGGCTGTTTGGCCGCCTGTTCGATGGGCATCGCTTCCCGTTCTTGGCTATCACGCTCTCCGGCGTGCCGGCGGCCCTGCTGCTCATGGGGCCGGCCGCATCTTCGCTCGTGACAGTGCTTGCCGTCTGCGCACTGTGGGGTTGCTGCGCCACGGCCTTTAACGTGGCGTTTCAGGCCGAGCTCATCAAGTGCACGTCGGCAGATTCGTCGGCCGTCGCCATGTCGATCTTCTCGGGCCTGTTTAACCTCGGTATCGGCACGGGCACCGCAATCGGCGGCGCCGTGGTTTCGGGTCCCGGTATCGCTTGGATCGGCTTTGTGGGCGGGGCGATTGCCGTCGTGGGCGTTATCCTCGCCATCACGGTGATGTTCCCAGCCATCCGCCGCGCCAAGCCCGTCGCCTAGCCACGTCCCCTCATCAGTTGCGGTGGAATAGTTCCTGTTTAAGGCCTTTGAAGGCCCAAGCAGGAACTATTCCACCGCAACTTATTTTGGGGGAGGGGATACAAGCTGGGCATACAATGGATGTCGTTGTGTTGAGCTTACCGGGAGGTTGCTATGTGGGCATACGAGACGACGTTCTATCAGATCTATCCGCTGGGCTTTTGCGGAGCTCCGCGCGAAAACGCCGCCCCCGTTGCCGAGGATGAGCTCGCCCAGGCCGCCGATGTCGAACCCAACCCCGATGCTCCTATCATGAAGATTGCCCAATGGGCCGACTGCCTGCAAAAACTCGGCGTTGGCGCTGTGCTCATCAACCCGCCGCTCGAGTCCGATAGTCACGGCTACGACACGCGCAGCCTGCGCCATATAGACCGTCGCCTGGGCGGGGATGCCGACTTTGCCGCCGTATGCGACACGCTGCACGCCCATGGCATCCGCGTGGTGCTCGATGCCGTCTTCAACCACGTCGGTCGCGGCTTTTGGGCCTTCCGCGATGTGCAGGAGCGCAAGTGGGATTCGCCGTACAAGGATTGGTTTCACATCAGTTTTGACGGCGACTCCTGCTATGGCGACGGCTTTTGGTACGAGGGCTGGGAGGGTCATTTTGAGCTTGTGAAGCTCAACCTGCAAAATCCCGCTGTGGTCGATTACCTGCTCGAGTCTGTGCGCCGTTGGGCCGACGTCTTTGGCGTCGACGGCCTGCGCCTGGACGTCGCCTACATGCTCGACCGCGACTTTATGCGCCGCCTACACTCCTTTACCCGTGAGCTCAAGCCCGGCTTTGTGCTCATCGGCGAGACGCTCCACGGCGACTACAATCAGATCGTCAACGACGAGATGCTCGACTCGTGCACTAATTACGAGTGCTACAAGGGCCTGTATTCCAGCTTTAACTCGGTCAACATGTTCGAGATCGCCCATTCGCTGCACCGTCAGTTTGGCGGCGACCCTTGGTGCATCTACCGCGGCAAACATCTGCTTTCGTTTGTCGACAACCACGATGTGCCGCGCCTGGCAAGTATCCTCACCGACAAATCCTGCCTGCGTCCCGCCTATGGCATGCTCTTTGGCATGCCGGGCATCCCGTGCGTCTACTATGGCAGCGAGTGGGGAATTGCTGGCGAAAAGGGCGGCCCCGATGGCGACTGGGCGCTGCGACCTGCGCTCAATGAGCCTGCGCCCAACGAGCTGACGGCGTTCATCACGCAGCTTGCGCACCTTCGCTCGGCCGACGACGCGGCTGCCCGTGCTCTCAACTACGGTGCCTATCGCAACGTGGTGATCCAGAACAAGCAGCTGCTGTTCGAGCGCGCCTGCGACGACGCGGCGGTGCTCGTGGCGGTGAATGCCGTGGGTGAGCCTTACACCTTTGGCGCCGGCGAACTCAACGGCTCCTTCGTCGACCTGCTTGCCGACGATGCGCCCACGGTCGAGCTGACGGGTACCCTTGAGCTTGCACCCTACGAGGTGCGCTATCTGTTGAGAGCCTAGCCCATGGCCGTGTCTGACGAGGGCTATCAACATATTGAGCATGGGTTTGAGCCCGTGTTTGACGAGCACTCGCGCGTTTTGGTGCTCGGGTCGTTTCCCTCGGTGCTTTCGCGCGCCAATGCCTTTTATTACGGCAACCCTCAGAATCGCTTTTGGCGTGTGATGGCCACGTGCCTCGGTATGCCTGTGCCGCCCAACGAGGGCGATCCTTTGGCAAGCGGTGAGCCCGCGACGCTCGATGCCTCCATTGCCGCCAAGCGGGCCATGCTGCTGAACGGCGGCGTGGCCCTGTGGGATGTGGTCGAGAGCTGCGACATTAAGGGCTCGAGCGACGCGAGCATCCGCAACGTTGTGCCGGCACATATCGAGCGCATTACCGATGCCGCGCCGATTGAGGTCGTTGCCTGTAACGGCGGCACGGCAGGGCGACTCTACAAACGCTACTTGCAAGATCGGACGGGGCTGCCTGCCATCGTCCTGCCCTCGACAAGTCCCGCCAATGCCGCCTGGCGCCTGGAGCGTCTTGTCGAGCGTTGGCACGAAGCCGTTGACTGGGCTGTTATTTAATTTAGATTTTTGTTTGAGCGTGGGCGCCCAGACGTTTCAGAACGCCTCGCCAGATCGGCGCGGGCACGGCTGGCTCGGCGCAAACCATGCCGTCGGCGTCGACGTTGGCGGCATTGCCGCCGCCAAGTCGCTGTGCATGCTTGACGGAGCAGCCCATGCGCACAGCGCCCACGAGCTTGTCCATCGCTTCCGAAAACGGTCGGCGCAAGAGGCCCATGCGCGGGGAGCGACGAAGCGCCGCGATGCCGCTGCCGGCGCAGATGGCAACGCCGCCACACCACAATTGGTCATGGCGCTCACATGCCTTGTGCAGGCGAACGGCGGTCCCACGCGCCTGCTCAGTGCTCTCTTGTGCGGCTCGAATCGCGGCATAGACGCGCGTTCCCGTACCGCCAAAGCGCTCAAGCGCCTGCTCGATGGCTGTCAACGTCTCATCGTCAGCCACATCTTCAATGGCCAGCACGATGCCATCGGCAACGCTGCCGGCGTCATTTGCCTTCAAGTTGACCGGGCGGGGGAGTGCGGTGCCGGAAAGCTGTGCATAGGCGGCGATGGCATCCTGCAAGTCCCAGAGCAAAAACTCAAGATCGGCACTATTGGGAATGCTGATATACGCAATGGTTTGCAGCGTTTTTGGTACATCGCTGCGCGCGGTCGGCTCCATGCTGCCTCCTTTCCGGTTGGTTTCCGTTTAGGTTACACCGTCCGGCGGCGCCCCGCCGCGCTATCCTAGTGCAACCCTTACGAAAGGAACGCCATGCGACTGCCCATGAATACCTCGCTTGCCACGCTCAAGCCCTCCGGTATCCGCCGGATTAACGCGCTCGCCGCCCAGCACCCGGGGTGCATCGCGCTTGCGCTTGGCGAGCCCGATTTTCCCACGCCCGATGTGATTAGTGCCGAGGTGACCGCCGCACTGGACCGCGGTGACACGCACTATCCGCCCAACAACGGTCGCCCCGCCCTGCGTGAGGCGTTATCTGCCTACATGGGGGACGCGGGCCTTACGTTTTCGGCCGACGAGGTCATCCTAACCGACGGCGCGACCGAAGCCCTGTCGGCAACATTCATGGCTATGCTCAACCCCGGCGACGAGGTCATTATCCCCACGCCGGCCTTTGGCCTGTACGAGAGCATCGTCGTGGCCAATCACGCCAAAGCGGTCTTTTTGGATACGGAGCCTGCGCAATTCCAGATTGACGAGGATGCGCTTCGTGCTTGCGTGACGCCGGCGACCAAGGCCATCGTCATCTGCTCGCCCAACAATCCTACGGGTTGCATCCTCAACGCGGCATCGCTCGACGCCGTGGCGCGCGTGGCAGAGCAGGCGGGCATCTACGTGGTCTGCGACGACGTATACAACCGCCTGGTTTATGTGGATGGCTACGAGCGCTTTGCCCAGCGTCACCCGGAGCTGCGTGAACAGACGGTCATCATCGAGAGCTTCTCCAAGCCCTGGTCCATGACCGGCTGGCGCCTGGGCTGGCTCGCGGCAGCGGCACCCGTCATCGCCGAGATCGCCAAGGCTCACCAATACTTAGTATCGAGTGCCGTCTCCTTCGAAATGGACGCCGCAGCCCGAGCCCTGACCGTCGACCCAACCCCCATGCTCAAAGTCTACCGAGCCCGCCGCGAACGCGTACTCGCAGCCTTAGACGCCATGGGCCTCGACGTAGTAGAGCCCGCAGGAGCCTTCTACACTTTCCCGAGCATCAAAAAGTTCGGCCTAACCAGCGAAGACTTCTGCATCAAAGCCATCAAAGAGGCAAACGTAGCCCTAGTTCCCGGAAACTGCTTCGGCACCGAAGGCCACGTCCGTCTCAGCTATTGCGTTTCCGACCAAGATCTGGACGAAGGCCTCCACCGCCTGTCCACCTTCATTTCAACCTTGTAGCCCTCAAGGATGCAACACATCAGCCCACCGACCCAAGCATTATGAGTGGGGCGCGTCGCTCAACGGACACGAGGATTCGCAGCAAAGTTACCGCAGCTCCGGTCCGAGGGGCCGGGTTGAGATTTTCGTAGATTCCGCACGAGCCGAAGAGCACTTAATGTGCTCTTCGTGCGAGCCAGGACTTGACCGAGCGAAAATCTCAACCCGGCCCCTCGGACCGGAGCGTATGCAGGGTTTGTGTACGAATCCTCGCGCCCGTTGACCGACGCCGGGGTCCCCGCCATAATACTTCCGGTTCACGCACGAATCCGCTGCCAGAGACAGCCGGCGCAAACGGGTCTTACCCGCGAGCTTAATGGGACTTCCCGCCAGCCGAGGTGGTCGAGTAGATATGTCTTCTCGCCCCCGTCGCTCATGCAGCGCGGGGGCTTTCTTTTTGGACATGCCCCCGTCACGTCCTTGTGGCGGACCGTGCCCGGAAAGAATTCGAGGAGGTGTAATTCATGCCCCAGCAGTACAAAATCGACAAGGTTGCAGAGATCGAGTCCCGTATCGCCGAGAACGCCGGTCTGTTCGTCGTCAACTACAACGGTCTGACGGTTAAGCAGGCTCAGGAGCTGCGTCATCAGCTTCGCGAGTGCGGCGCCGAGATGAAGGTCTACAAGAACAACCTGGTCAAGATCGCTCTCAAGAACCAGGAGCAGCCCGAGCTCGACGAGATTCTCGCCGGCCCCGTCGCTTATGTGTTCTACGAGTCCGAGCCGGTCGAGGCCGCTAAGGCCCTTAAGGACTTCTCCGCTAAGTCCAAGGGCGTCCTTGAGATCAAGGGCGGTATCTCCGACGGCAAGGCCGTTTCCGCTGATGATGTTAAGGCTATCGCCGAGCTGCCCACCAAGGATCAGCTTCTCGGCCAGATCGCCGGTCTCATCTCCGGTTTCGCTCGCGACATCGCTGTCTGCGTCAACGGCGTTTCCTCTGGTCTCGCTCGTTCGATCCAGCAGGTCTCCGAGCAGAAGGCAGCCTAGTCGCTGTTTTCACCCGCGGCGGCAACGCCGCACCCCTGGCGCATTCGCGCCGTGTTTTAACTGATCTCCGTGCATCCGCACGGAAACCGAAAGGACTTAGAAATGGCTAAGCTTACCACCGATGAGATCATCGATGCTCTTAAGGAAATGACCCTTCTCGAGGCTTCCGAGCTCGTTAAGGCTATCGAGGACACCTTCGGCGTTTCCGCCGCTGCTCCTGCCGCTGTTGTCGCCGCTCCCGCTGCTGGCGCTGCTGAGGCCGAGGAGAAGACCGAGTTTGACGTCGTGCTCGAGGGCTTCGGCGACAACAAGATCCAGGTCATCAAGGCCGTCCGTGAGCTCACCAACCTTGGCCTGAAGGAGGCCAAGGAGGTCGTCGAGGGCGCTCCCAAGGCTGTTCTCGAGGGTGCCAAGAAGGAGGACGCCGAGGCTGCCAAGGAGAAGCTCGAGGCTGCTGGCGCTGCTGTCACCCTCAAGTAATCAGGCTTTCTCGCCAGATTTCTTTGCAGACGGGGTTCGCATTGCGAGCCCCGTCTTTTTTGTTTTTCGGTCCCTCGACATCGGTAGCTCAAACTGCCATATTCTGTGATTTGCGTCGTATCGGGTACCCTGCCGTTGGGCAATAAAATTACACCATTCGAGCAATAATTTGCGTTGACCTGCTGAAGAATTGTCTCTGCCTTGTAGCGACATATAGTTCCAGCGGTAAGATGCTAGGGTATCGCAATTTGGTCTGCGGCTGTGTGCCGCACGCATGGGGCGCTTTTGCGCCTGCGAAAGGATCTTTGAATAACATGAAGGCAATCATCCCCGCCGCCGGTCTTGGCACGCGTTTTCTGCCTGGCACCAAGTGCACGCCCAAAGAGATGCTGCCGGTGCTCGACAAGCCCGTCATTCAGTATGTCGTTGAGGAGGCGCTCGACCCCGAGGAGGTCGACGATGCCATCATCGTTACTTCTCCCGGCAAGCCTGAGCTACTGAACTACTTCCAGCCCGATCGCTCGCTCGAGAACCTGCTGCGCGAGCGCGGCAAGAACGCCTATGCCGATGCCGTCGCCCACGCTGGCGGTATGCCGGTCGACTTCCGTTATCAGTACGAGCCCAAGGGCCTCGGCCATGCTATCCGCTCTGCTGCCGACGCCGTGGCAGGGGAGAACTTCCTGGTTCTTCTGGGCGACTACGTTGTGCCTAACCGCGACATCTGCGACAAGATGCTCGCCGTTTCCAAGGAGCACGGTGGAGCTTCGGTTATCGCCGTCGCTGCTTGCTCGCCCGAGGAAGTTAGCCGCTACGGCGTTATCGCCGGTGAGCGCGTCGGTTCGCTCGAGGGCGCCGAGGGCGTTGCCGATGCTGAGCCGGGCGCTGTCTGGCGCATCGGCGGTCTGGTCGAGAAGCCCGCTCCCGAGGCTGCTCCGTCCAACCTGTACATCGTCGGCCGCTATCTGCTGAGCCCGCTGGTCATGGACTTGCTGGCAGATCAGCAGGCCGGCAAGGGCGGCGAGATCCAGCTCACCGACGCAATGGCCCGTTCGCTCGATCGCGAGGCCATGTATGCGGTCGTCATCGACCCGCTGTCGGGCTACGACACCGGCACTCCCTCTGGCTGGATGGCCACCAACGCCCTCATGGCTGCAAGCGACCCCCGCTTTGCCGATGCCTTCTGGGATGCCATCGACGAGCGCGGCGGATTGATGCGCAAGTAAGCCTTCGGGCATCGACATTTACGGGCGCGGACTTCGGTTCGCGCCCGTTTTTTATAAGAGCTGCGATTGCTGGCTCTCTGTTCACAGAAAATATATGAACAGATGTTCGATACACATACATCTACCTGCGTGTTTTCTGTCGAAAAACTTTGCTACTCCAAAAACTCAATCGCGTCAAGGCTTTTCTTGCCCAACGGTCGGTACCTGATAAACTATTAGGTTGCGATAACTGGCGAAGCTATGCCTCGCCAACCCACCGAGCATTTCCGTGAAGGAGGAAAAACCTGGTGACCTACGCATACACTGCCACTGAGCGCAAGCGCGTCAGCTTCGGGAAAATCCCGGAGGCCATGGAGCTCCCCAACCTTATCTCTGTTCAAAGGGAATCCTTTGAGCGTTTTAAGGACGAGGGCCTTCGTGAGGCGTTCAAGGAATCCAGCCCCATCCAGAGCCAGAACCATGTTCTCGAGGTTACCTTCGGCGAGCATCAGTTCGGCGATCCCGCGCACACCGTCGAGGAGTGCCGCGAGAAGGACATGACCTATCAGGCTCCGCTTCTGACCGACGTCCGTCTCACCAACAAGGAGACCGGCGAGATCAAGGAGCAGCTCGTCTTTATGGGCGACTTCCCCATGATGACTGATCAGGGCACCTTCATCATCAACGGTACCGAGCGTATCGTCGTCTCGCAGCTCGTCCGCTCCCCGGGCGTGTACTACAGCTCCGAGATGGATTCGGGCAAGCAGATCTACAAGGCCCAGATCATCCCGTCCCGCGGTGCCTGGCTTGAGTTTGAGGTCGACAAGCGCGACCAGCTCATGGTCTCCATCGACCGTAAGCGCAAGCAGAGCGCCACGATGTTCCTGCGCGCCCTTGGCATCGCCGTCACCAACGACGACATCATCGAGCTGCTCGGCAACTCCGATGTGATCAAGCGTACCCTGGAGCGCGACACCGCCCTCACTCGCGAGGACGCCCTCATCGAGATCTACCGTCGTCTGCGCCCGGGTGAGCCTCCCACCGTGGACGCTTCCCGCAGCCTGCTCGAGGGCCTGCTCTTTAACCCGCAGCGCTACGATCTGGCCCGCGTCGGTCGTTACAAGGTCAACAAGAAGCTTAACCTCACCACCGAGGAAGAGGTCACGGTGCTCACCGACGAGGATATCGTCGCGACGCTGCGCTACCTCCTGTCCCTCGCTGCCGGCGAGCAGGGCTTCAAGGTCGACGACATCGACCACTTTGGCAACCGCCGTATCCGCACCGTCGGCGAGCTCGTCGCCAATCAGTTCCGTATCGGCATGAGCCGTATGGAGCGCGTCGTCCGTGAGCGCATGAGCTCCCAGGACATCGACGAGATCACCCCGCAGTCGCTCATCAACATCCGCCCGATCGTGGCCTCCATCAAGGAGTTCTTCGGTTCCTCGCAGCTCTCGCAGTTCATGGACCAGGCGAACCCCCTGACCGGTCTGACCCACAAGCGCCGTCTGTCCGCACTCGGCCCTGGCGGTCTTGCCGGCCACAAGTCCGGCTCCAGCCGACGCACCAACGTGCCGACGGCCGTCCGCGACGTTCACAACTCGCACTACAGCCGCATGTGCCCGATCGAGACCCCCGAAGGCCCCAACATCGGCCTGATCGGCTCGCTTGCCCTCTACGCCCGCGTCAACGAGTACGGCTTCATCGAGGCCCCGTTCCGCCGCGTCGAGAACGGCGTTGCCACCGACCAGATCGACTGGATGACCGCTGACGAGGAAGAGAAGCACGTCATCGCGCCGGCCAACACGCCGCTCGATCCCAAGACCAACGAGTTCATCACGACCGATGCCGAGGGCAAGCTTGTCCGCCCGCACACCGTGATCGCCCGTACCCGCGACTTCGACGGCTCCTTCGGCGCTCCCGCCGACGTGCCCGTCGAGGACGTCGACTACATGGACGTCTCGCCGCGTCAGATGCTCTCCGTCGCAGCCACGCTGATCCCGTTCCTCGAGCACGACGACGCCAAGCGTACGCTGATGGGCGCTAACATGCAGCGTCAGGCCGTGCCGCTGGTTCACCCTGCCGCTCCCTATGTCGGTACCGGCATGGAGCGTCGCGCCGCTCTGGACTCCGGCGAGGTCACCCTGGCCAAGAACGCCGGCGAGGTCATCTTTGCCGACGCCGCCAAGATCATCGTCAAGCATGCCGGCGGCATGGACGAGTATCACCTGGCCAAGTACCAGCGCTCCAACCAGTCCACCTGCATCAACCACCGTCCGCTCGTGCGCGTCGGTGACACCGTTGAGCAGGGCGAGCCTCTGGCCGACGGTCCTTCGACCGATCACGGCGAGCTCGCACTGGGCCAGAACCTCACCGTGGCCTACATGCCGTGGGAAGGCTTTAACTACGAGGACGGTATCGTCGTGTCCGAGCGCCTGGTGGCCGAGGACCTGCTGACGACCATCAACATCACCCGTCACGAGATCGACGCCCGCGACACCAAGCTCGGCCCCGAGGAGATCACCCGCGAGATCCCGAACCTCTCCGAGGACATGCTTGCCAACCTCGACGAGGACGGCATCATCCGCATCGGCGCCGAGGTCGGTCCTGGCGACATCCTGGTCGGCAAGGTCACGCCTAAGGGCGAGAGCGCTCTGACCGCCGAGGAGCGCCTGCTGCGCGCCATCTTCGGTGCCAAGGCCCACGACGTCCGCGACACCTCCCTTAAGATGCCTCACGGCGCTTACGGCCGCGTCATCGACGTCGTCCGCTTTAGCCGCGAGAACGGCGACGATCTGGCTCCCGGCGTCAACGAGCAGGTGCGCGTCTACGTCGCCCAGCGTCGTAAGATCCAGCAGGGCGATAAGATCGCCGGTCGCCACGGCAACAAGGGTGTTATCTGCAACGTTCTGCCGGTCGAGGACATGCCCTACATGGCTGACGGTACCCCGATCGACGTTATCCTCAACCCGCTGGGCGTTCCTTCGCGTATGAACGTCGGCCAGCTGCTCGAGTGCCACCTTGGCTGGGCTGCTGCCTGCGGTTGGGATACCGAGCAGGCCGACTCCGACAAGTACGTCCCCGGTCCGTTCTTCACCGCGACGCCCGTCTTCGACGGCGCCAAGGAGGACGAGATCGCCGAGGTCATCCGTCGTGCCAACAAGAACATGCTCAACAAGGCCACCGCTGCGTTTGGCGATCACATGCGCCCCGAGTTCGTCACCCAGCTTGACGAGCGCGGCAAGACCCGCCTGTTCGACGGCCGCACCGGCGAGGAGTTCCGCGAGCCCATTACCGTGGGTACGTCCTACATCCTCAAGCTCGGCCACATGGTCGACGACAAGATCCACGCCCGTTCGACCGGCCCTTACAGCCTGGTTACCCAGCAGCCTCTGGGCGGCAAGGCTCAGTTCGGCGGCCAGCGCTTCGGCGAGATGGAAGTTTGGGCACTGTACGCTTACGGTGCTTCCAACGTCCTGCAGGAGATCCTGACCGTCAAGTCCGACGATACCGTGGGCCGCGTCAAGACCTACGAGTCCATCGTCAAGGGCGAGAACGTTCCTGTCCCGGGTATCCCCGAGTCCTTCAAGGTTCTCGTCAAGGAGATTCGCTCCCTCGCACTGGACATCGAGCCCATGCACGATGCCGACGAGGACGCCTCCGCCCCTGTGACCGCCGAGGAGACCTCCGCTCTCGACGACCTGGCAGCGCTCGCCGGCGTTGACGCCGACGTCGAGGCCGAGGATGCCGAGACCGCCGAGGCACCCGAGGCTGTCGCCGCCACGACCACTGATAAGGAGTAGTTGACTGTGGCAGATTTCGAAGCTACTGATTTTGACTCGGTAAAGATCTCCCTTGCCTCCGCCGACCAGATCCGTTCCTGGTCGCACGGTGAGGTCAAGAAGCCGGAGACCATCAATTACCGTACCCTCAAGCCCGAGAAGGACGGCCTGTTCTGCGAGAAGATCTTCGGTCCCGCCAAGGACTGGGAGTGCTCCTGCGGCAAGTACAAGGGCATCCGCTTTAAGGGCATCGTCTGCGAGCGTTGCGGCGTCGAGGTCACCTCGGCCAAGGTGCGTCGCGACCGCATGGGCCACATCGAGCTCGCCGCTCCCGTGTCCCACATCTGGTACTTCAAGAGCCCCACGAGCTTCCCGATGAGCCGTATGCTCGACATCAAGTCCAAGGACCTCGAGAAGGTTCTGTACTTTGCCAGCTACATCATCACCGAGGTCGACTACAAGGCTCGCGAGGCCGACGCTGACGACCTGCGCGAGGAGCTCGCCGCCGATCTGGAAGAGATCGATGCCGAGTGCGCCCGCCAGATCGAGTCCCTCAAGGAGCAGGGCAACCCCGAGAACTTCGACGAGTTCTCCGACGAGGAGCCACTGACCCCCGAGGAGATCGCCTCTGGCATCGTCGACATCGAGGAAGAGTGCAAGGACGAGAAGCAACTCCGCACGGACGCCTTCAACGCCTTCATGAAGCTCAGCGAGCGCGACCTCATTTCCGATGAGCCGCTGTTCCGCGAGATGACCCGCTACTACTCCATGTACTTCAAGGGTGGCATGGGTGCCGAGGCCGTCCGCGACCTGCTCGCTGCCATCGACCTCCCCTCCGAGGCCGAGAAGCTCAAGGCCATCATCGCCGACGAGGACTCCCAGAAGCAGAAGCGCGAGAAGGCCGTTAAGCGCCTCGAGGTCGTTGACGCCTTCCTGAAGGGCGGTAACAGCCCCGCGAATATGATTCTGGACGTCATTCCGGTCATTCCGCCTGATCTGCGCCCGATGGTCCAGCTCGACGGCGGCCGCTTCGCCGCATCCGACCTCAACGACCTGTACCGTCGCGTGATCAACCGTAACAACCGACTCAAGCGCCTGCTCGACCTGGACGCCCCTGCGATCATCGTGAACAACGAGAAGCGCATGCTCCAGGAGTCCGTGGACGCCCTGTTCGACAACGGCCGTCGTGGTCGCCCGGTCTCTGGCCGTGGCGGTCGCCCGCTCAAGTCGCTCGCCGAGGCCCTCAAGGGCAAGCAGGGTCGCTTCCGTCAGAACCTGCTGGGCAAGCGTGTCGACTACTCCGGCCGTTCGGTTATCGTTACCGACCCCAAGCTGCTGCTGCACCAGTGCGGTCTGCCCAAGACCATGGCGCTGGAGCTCTTCAAGCCTTTCGTCATGAAGCGCCTGGTCGAGCTTGGCAAGGTCGAGAACATCAAGGGCGCCAAGCGCGCTATCGACCGCGGTGCCACCTTTGTGTGGGATATCCTCGAAGAGGTCATCGACGGCCGCGTCGTGCTGCTCAACCGTGCACCGACCCTGCACCGTCTGTCCATCCAGGCCTTTGAGCCGGTGCTGGTCGAGGGCAAGGCTATCCACCTGCACCCGCTGGTCTGCTCGCCCTTCAACGCCGACTTCGACGGCGACCAGATGTCTGTCCACGTGCCGCTGTCCAGCCAGGCTCAGGCCGAGGCCCGCGTGCTCATGCTCTCTGCGAACAACCTGCGCTCGCCGGCATCCGGCAAGCCGGTCAACATCCCTTCGCAGGACATGATCATCGGTGTGTACTACCTCACCCAGGTTCGCGAGGGTCTGCCGGGCGAGAACCACGTGTTCTCGAGCTTCGACGAGGCGCTGCACGCCTATGACTGCCGCTCCGAGGTCGACATGCAGGCCAAGATCCAGGTCCGCGTGTCCGCTGCCGATGCCAACGTCATCAACGAGGACGGCACCCGTATCTTCCGCGTCAAGAACGGCAAGAACGAGTTTGTCGACTACGACGTCACCGGCAACAAGACCGCGCGCTTCGAGACCTCTATCGGCCGCATCATCTTCAACCGCCAGTGCCTGCCCGAAGACTATGAGTTCATGAACTACAAGATGGTCAAGGGCGACGTGGCCAAGCTGGTTGCGGACTGCTGCGATCGTTACCCCGAGGCCAAGGTCGGCCCGATCCTCGACGCCATCAAGTACTCCGGCTTCCACTACGCTACCCGCGCCGGCCTCACCATCTCGGTGTGGGACGCTCTCATCCCTGCCGAGAAGCAGGAGCTGCTCGACCGCGCCCAGGCCAACGTCGACCAGATCAACGAGTACTTCGAGGAGGGCTTCATCAACGAGACGGAGCGCCACATCGAAGTCGTTAACGAGTGGACCGCTTGTACCGATAAGGTTGCAGCGCTCATGCTCGACATGTTCGACGAGGAGAACCCGCTCTACATGATGGCCGACTCCGGCGCCCGTGGTTCTAAGACCCAGCTGCGTCAGCTCGGCGGCATGCGTGGCCTGATGGCGGACATGTCCGGCGAGACGATCGACCTTCCCATTAAGGCGAACTTCCGCGAGGGCCTGCTGCCGCTCGAGTACTTCATTTCGACCTACGGCGCCCGTAAGGGCCTGGTCGATACCGCATCCCACACCTCGGACTCTGGTTACCTGACCCGTCGTCTGGTCGACGTGGCCCAGGATGTCATCGTCCGCGAGGAGGACTGCGGTACGCACGAGGGCGTCACCTACAACCTCATCATCCCCGGCACCACCGACCTCAACACCGACCTCGTCGGCCGTTGCTTCATTGAGGACGTCGTGGCTCCCGATGGCACCGTGCTCTTTGAGCAGGACGGTTACATCGAGAAGGTCGCCGACATCCAGAAGATGGTCGATGCCGGCCTCAAGAAGGTCAAGCTTCGCGCGCTGCTCACCTGCCGCTCCAAGTACGGCGTGTGCCAGAAGTGCTACGGCTGGGATCTTTCCACCCGTCGTCCGGTCGCCATCGGTACCGCGGTCGGCATTATTGCCGCCCAGTCCATCGGCGAGCCCGGTACGCAGCTTACGATGCGTACCATTCACTCCGGCGGCGTCGCTGGCGTCGACGATATTACGCAGGGTCTGCCTACGGTCAGCCGTATGTTCGATATCGTCGGCAACGTCAACGAGAAGATCCTGGGTCGCGAGGCCGAGCTGGCTCCGTACTCCGGTCACCTCTCGATTAAGCCCGAGAAGTCCGAGTACGTGTTGACGCTCACCGACTCCGAGGATCACACCCGTGTCCTCGACGAGCGTCGCGTCCCCGCTTCGGTGCGCTTTATGCCCGAGATCGAGGACGGCTGCGAGGTTCGCGCCGGCGACCAGATCACCAAGGGCTTCGTCAACTTCCGCAACCTGCGCAAGCTGACCGACATCGAGTCGACGATGCACACCTTCGTCGAGAGCGTCAAGGACGTCTACACCAGCCAGGGCGTCGACCTGAACGACAAGCACATCGAGGTGCTCGCACGTCAGATGCTGCGTCGCGTTCAGATCACCAACCCCGGCGACTCCAAGTACCTGCTTGGTCAGTACGTTGACCGCTACGAGTTTGCCGACGAGGTTGAGCGCGTTGCCCGTCTGGGCGGTCAGGCTCCTGTGGCCGAGCCCGTCATCCTGGGTACGCTCAAGGTCGCGTCCAACATCGATTCCTGGCTGTCGAGCGCTTCGTTCATCCGTACCGCCGGCGTCCTTACCGAGGCTGCCATCGAGGGCAAGGTCGACCACCTGCTCGACCTTAAGTCCAACGTCATCGTCGGTAAGAAGATCCCGGCTGGTACCGGCCTCAAGCCGTACGCCAACGCCAAGCTGACGTATCGCACGGCCGACGGCTACGTGGATATCGACGGTCCGGCTTCGCCCAACGCCAAGTCGCTGCCCGAGTGGGCTCCTGTGGAGCTCAAGGACCTGGACGAGCAGCTTCCGCAGCAGCTCGACTGGGCCGGCTACGACGAGTTCGGTGGTGCTGACGGTTCGTTCACCCGCAACGGCCACACTATCTCCGCCGAGAAGGCTCGTCTGTACCTGTTCGACGACCTGGGCGTGTCGCAGCGCTGGACCAACAAGTTCAGCGAGGTCGGCATCGAGACGGTCGGCGACCTGGTCGGCAAGTCCGAGGAGGATCTGCTGCGCATCGACGGCATCGGTGCCAAGGCGATCGAGGAGCTCCGTGACGGCCTCGAGGCCCACGATCTGCTCTACATCCTCGAGAACAACGACGACGTTGCCGACGAGGAAGACCTCTCGCAGCTGCTGCAGATGGTCTTTAGCCCCGACGGTCCGGACGACATCCTGCTGGGCACCTCCGCCACGCCGACGCATCACGCCGACGCCGACGAGGAGCTCCTGGGCGCCCCGATCGACGACAAGAAGGCTCCCGCCAACGGTGCCATCAACGAGGACATGGCTTCCCTCGACGAGCTGCTCAACCAGCTCGTGGACACCGACGACGCCGAAGAGGCCAAGGACAACGACGAGGAGTAATTTCCAAGTACGTTAACCGTCCTTCCAAAGACCCGTTTCCCAACAGGGAAGCGGGTCTTTTTTTGTGAGGAACGTTGCCCCGACGAGCACGTCGGATTCCCGGAACGGGCCGCCCGCTGTTTAAGTTTGTCGCGAGTTCCGCACGCAAAGGAAAGCACTTAATGTGCTTTCCGTCTTGCGCAGGACTGTAGAGCAGCAAGCTTAAACAGCGGGCGGCCCGTTCCGGGAATCTACCCCGCGCACAGAAGGGGATTCCTTTTGCCAAAAAGGGACAGGTTTATTTTGGTAGGTTTTTCCTGCTTGGATTTGAAACATTTCGTTCGGCCAAAGCGTATCTATGGTGAGGACCTCATCAAGAACCATCAGCGTCACCGGGAGGTGATTATGGAAGAACAAGCATTTAGACAGGCGGTTGAAGATCACCGGGATGTCGTGTTTCGAATCGCATTGACGTACCTGCGCGATCGCGCCGATGCCGACGATGTTGCCCAAGACGTCTTTCTTAAGTTGCTTAAAAGCGATGGACACTTTGAAAGTTGGGAGCATCTTCGCCGCTGGCTTATCCGGGTCACGATCAATGAATGTAAATCGCTCTTTCGAAAGCCATGGAGGCGTGTGGAGGATATTGAGAACCTGGCCGATTCGCTTTCGGCGGCGCAGGATGAGACCAAGGCGGTCCTGTCAGACGTTATGCGACTTCCGGAGCGATTCCGCGTTCCCATCGTGCTCTATTACTATCTGGGCTTTTCGACCTCAGAGATTGCCGAGTTGATGCATGTACCAGCCGCGACCGTTCGAACGCGTTTAGCTCGTGGTCGATCGAAGCTCAAATTCATCCTAGAGGAGGGCGACCGTGAAATCCAATCAAATCAAGCAGGCCTTCGAGTCCATCCAAGCCGATAGCGACCTTGCCGACCGTGTTATTGATGCTGCGGCTGGAGAGCCGCTTCGTCGAAAGGGTCACGCGAAGCCTCTGTATGTTGCCGTAATCGGATGTCTTGCCGGAGTACTGGCGACCGGAGGGGTCGCCTACGCCGTTATCAATTCCAGCTATTTTGCCTCAGCCTGGGGAAACCACGGCAATGGGGATTCCATTACCTGGACCAACGGCGGCTCATCGGGGGCTAAATACACCTACACCAGAGAGTTTGGTGACGGCATTGCGCCCCAAAGCCTGGAGGGCACAGTCCAGAAGGTTAATCTGTCCGTCGAGGGTAACGGCTATACGCTTGATATCCATGAGATGGCTATCGATAAAAACGGTTGCGGTGCCGTGACGTTTACGCTGTCCAATCCAAATGGCGTTAACTACTACAAGCCGGCAGCAGAGACGGGCGAACTTGTTCTCTATGGTGAAGAAGAACAAGGCATCGGCACGCCCAGCATGAACTTCGGCGAGGAATGGGCTGACACACGCTGCACCATTGATAAGGACACATCAAGCGACACGGTCATTAATGGCACGATGTACTTTGCCTCTATGGATCGCGAGCGAGGTTTTCAGCATGCGGTCACCTGGAATATCTCGTGGACCGAGGGCGAAGGCGAGGATGCGAAGCCGTTCGAGGCATCGACGCCCGAGTTTAGCGTTGGAGCTTACGTCGATACAAAGGAACTCCGCTCCGATGACTCGCCTCTCGAGATCAGCCCGTTTTCTATCCAGACACACATCGATGATCTGGGCATTGACGCAGTCACGAAAAAGTTGACCGTTACCTACAAGGATGGATCGGAGCAGATTATCGAAGATGATGCTGCGGGCGCGTACAATTTATATGTCTCGCTGACGCGCAATAGCGGAGAGAACATCTCGGTGCCGACAAAACTGATCAATGTCGATCAAGTGGTCTCGGTAACCCTTGAGGGCACGAGGTACACATCAACAGGAGAGACCGAAACAGAAGTACCCTTTACCATCGTTTATTCGTAAAGTCTGGGCCGCTTCCCAAGGGGGGAAGCGGCCTTTTTAGCGTTATATGGACGAGTGGATTGGACGTTATTCGTCTGATTCTCGGAAGAACGTAGCAAATGGATGCGGATCACCGTGAAGAGTGGCGTTTTCCCAGATAAAACCGACCAAAATAAACCTGTCCCTTTTTGGCAGGGAACGTTGCCCCGACGAGCACGTCGGATTCCCGGGCCGGGCGGCACAGGGGTTAAGTTTGTCGCGAGTTCCGCACGAGCCGGAGGCCACTTAATGTGGCCTCCGTGCGAGCCAGGACTGTAGAGCAGCAAACTTAACCCCTGTGCCGCCTGGACCGGGAATCCGCCCATGCGCACAGGAAGGGATCCCTTTTGTGTAGGGTTTGCGGAAATGTGCCCATTTTGGGATACGCCCGGCGGCGTGGTCTGTTGACGGCACAGCTAACGCCACGTATCCTATCGAACTGCGTGTTTCGTAGGGGGATGCTGACCCCTCGATTCAAGCCGTTGCACTTTACAGAAAGCTGGAATCATTCGAGAAGGAGTACGCTTTGCCTACTATTAACCAGCTGGTTCGCCAGGGCCGTCGTTCCGTGCCCAAGAAGTCCAAGAACGCTGCTCTGCAGCACAACTCCCAGAAGCGCGGCGTGTGCACCCGCGTCTTCACCACGAGCCCCAAGAAGCCGAACTCGGCTCTTCGTAAGGTTGCCCGTGTTCGCCTCGTCAACGGCATCGAAGTTACTGCTTACATCCCGGGTGAGGGCCACAACCTGCAGGAGCACTCCATCGTGCTCGTCCGCGGCGGTCGTGTCCGTGACCTCCCTGGTGTCCGTTATCACGTCATCCGTGGCGCCTACGACGCTGCTCCGGTCCAGAACCGTATGCAGGCCCGTTCCAAGTACGGTGCTAAGCGCCCCAAGGCTAAATAAGCCAGATAACGTTTTGATACTTTCGCCGTGTGCCGTCTAAGCGCCGCACGGTAGACACTTAAGGAGATTTCACATGCCGCGTCGTGCAGCAGCTAATCGTCGTGAGGTTCAGCCTGACGCCGTTTACAACAACCGCCTGGTGACTCAGCTCATCAACAAGGTCCTTCTTGACGGCAAGAAGGCCACCGCTGAGCGCATCGTTTACACCGCTTTCGAGATCGTTGCCGAGAAGTCCGAGGGTGGCGACGCTCTCGCTACCTTCAAGAAGGCTATGGACAACGTCAAGCCCACGCTCGAGGTTAAGCCCAAGCGTGTCGGTGGCGCTACCTATCAGGTCCCGATGGAGGTCAACTCCCGTCGTTCCACCGCTCTGGGTATCCGCTGGATCGTCAACTTCTCCCGCGCTCGTAAGGAGAAGACCATGGCCGAGCGTCTCGCCAACGAGATTCTCGACGCTTCCAACGGCCTGGGCGCTTCCGTCAAGAAGCGTGAGGACGTCTTCAAGATGGCCGAGGCCAACCGCGCGTTCTCTCACTATCGTTGGTAAGTTAAGGTAAGGAACTAACATGGCTAAGCCTAAGTACAAGCTTTCCGATACCCGTAACATCGGCATCATGGCCCACATCGATGCCGGTAAGACCACCACGACCGAGCGTATTCTTTACTACACCGGTAAGACCCACAAGATCGGTGAGGTCCATGAGGGCGCTGCCACCATGGACTGGATGGTTCAGGAGCAGGAGCGCGGCGTAACCATTACCTCCGCTGCTACCACGTGCTTCTGGAACAAGGACGGTAAGGACTACCGCATCCAGATCATCGACACCCCGGGCCACGTTGACTTCACCGCTGAGGTCGAGCGCTGCCTGCGCGTCCTCGATGGCGCTGTCGCCGTCTTCGACGCCGTTGCCGGCGTTCAGCCCCAGTCTGAGACCGTTTGGCGTCAGGCTTCTACCTTCAACGTCCCCCGTATCGCCTTCATCAACAAGTATGACCGCGTGGGCGCTGACTTCTTCAACGCTATCGAGACCATGAAGGATCGTCTCGACGCTAACGCCGTGGCCGCTCAGGTCCCGATGGGCGCCGAGGACAACTTCTGGGGCGTCATCGACCTCGTTACCATGACTGCATGGGACTTCAAGGCCGACGAGAAGGGCATGACCTACCCCGAGCCGATGGACGAGATCCCGGCTGAGTTTGCCGACATCGCTGCCACCAAGCGCGAGGAGCTCCTCGACGCTGCTGCCAGCTTTGACGACGAGCTCATGGAGAAGATCCTCATGGAGGAGGACTTCACCGTCGAGGAGCTCAAGGCTGCTCTGCGCAAGGGCGTTCTGGCCAACGAGCTCAACCTCGTCTTCGTGGGCTCCGCCTATAAGAACAAGGGCGTCCAGGAGCTGCTCGACGCTGTCGTCGACTACCTGCCCAGCCCGCTCGACGTCGAGGCCGTCACCGGTACCGATCCGGACACCGGCGAGGAGATCCAGCGTCATCCTTCCTTCGACGAGCCCTTCTCCGGCCTGGTCTTCAAGATCATGACCGACCCGTTCGTCGGTAAGCTCACCTACGTCCGCGTTTACTCCGGCCGTGCCGAGTCCGGCTCCTACGTGGTCAACGCTTCCAACGGTCAGCGCGAGCGCCTCGGCCGCATCCTCGAGATGAACGCCGCCGAGCGTATCGACCGTGACGACGCTGCCGCCGGCGACATCGTTGCTTGCGTCGGCTTCAAGAACTCCACCACCGGTGACACCCTGTGCGCTGAGGGCAAGGAGATCGTCCTCGAGAAGATCGAGTTCGCTAAGCCCGTTATCGACGTTGCCATCGAGCCCAAGACCAAGGCCGAGCAGGACAAGATGTCCCTTGCTCTGACCAAGCTCGCCGAGGAGGACCCGACCTTCCAGGTGTCCACCAACCACGAGACCGGCCAGACCATCATCGCCGGCATGGGCGAGCTGCACCTCGAGATCATCGTCGACCGTCTGCTCCGTGAGTTCAAGGTTGACGCTAACGTTGGTAAGCCCCAGGTTGCCTACCGCGAGACCGCTGGTCACGACGTCGAGAAGGCTGAGGGCAAGTTCGTCCGTCAGTCCGGCGGTCGCGGTCAGTACGGCCACGCCGTCATCAAGCTCGAGAAGATGGAGGAGGGCTTCGGCTACGAGTTCGTCAACGCTATCGTCGGCGGCGTCGTGCCCAAGGAGTACATCCCGTCCATCGACAAGGGCATCCAGGAGGCCCTGAACACCGGTGTTATCGCCGGCTTCCCGGTCCTCGACGTCAAGGTCACCCTGTTCGACGGTTCTTACCACGAGGTCGACTCCTCCGAGGCCGCCTTCAAGATCGCCGGTTCCATGGCTATCAAGGACGCCCTCAAGAAGTCCGATCCGCAGCTGCTCGAGCCGATCATGGCTGTCGAGGTCGAGACCCCCGAGCAGTACATGGGCGACGTTATGGGCAACCTCTCCGGTCGCCGCGGCAAGATCGAGGGCATGGAGGATCGCAAGAACAGCAAGCTCATCCGTGCCAAGGTGCCGCTGGGCGAGATGTTCGGTTACGCTACCGACCTTCGCTCCCAGACCCAGGGCCGTGCATCCTACACGATGCAGTTCGACTCTTATGAGCCCGCGCCCAAGTCCATTGTGGACGAGGTCATGAGCAAGAACGCCTAAGTTCGAGCTCCCTGTTACGTAATCCGCGAGAACATCTCTCGCACTCTTTGGAGGTTTAAGTTGGCTACCCAGAAGATCCGCATTCGCCTCAAGGGCTATGATCACGAGGTCGTCGATCAGTCCGCGAAGCTCATCGTTGAGACCGCTCAGAAGACCGGCGCTCGCGTTTCCGGTCCTGTCCCCCTGCCCACCGAGCGCAACCTGTACACGGTTATCCGCTCGCCGCACGTGAACAAGGACTCCCGTGAGCAGTTCGAGATGCGCACCCACAAGCGCCTCATCGACATCCTCGACCCCACCTCGGGCACCGTTGATTCGCTCATGCGTCTCGACCTCCCCGCTGGCGTCGACATCGACATCAAGCTCTAAGCGATATCGCTCATAGCTTAAAGGGCCCCGCTGCCGTTACGGTAGCGGGGCCCTTTTGTTTTGAATGATGGTTTGGACTGCCGGGTAATGCTGCCGAGCCGATGGCTGCGGCGCCCTAATCGCTTAAGTGGCGCAAAGACGCCTCCTCAAAATGGAAGAAACGCAAGCCGTCTTTCGTTTCGATGCACGCGCGACCAAAGCCATCGACCGTTTTAAAGATGCCTCGCGCCAGCTCGTCTCCAGCGGGGGAGCGGGCGATAACGTGCTCTCCAATCCAATTGAGGTGAGCGACATATTCGCCGTGGACGGGCGCGAGCGGTCCGGTGTTTTCTTCCATGGAGTTGAGGCGTTCTGCCCAGGCATCTACGGCGTCTATAACGGCGTGATAGACCTCATCGAGGAGCATGTCGACGGTAGGAACGTTTTCGTTAAGGTCCGAGAGGCCAATTGCCGCCAGGCCACCATCGGGCACCTCTTGGGGCGTGTAGTTTACGTTGACACCAATGCCGCAGACGGCGAAAGGTTTGCCTTCGTTATCGCGTGCGGCCTCGACCAGAATGCCGCCGAGCTTGCGTCCTCGCGCGACCAGGTCGTTGGGCCATTTAAGGCGAATCTCGTTTGCAAGACCCTGCTTTTCGAGTGCTTCGAGCACCGCTAGGCCGCTGACGGCGGCAAGACCAGAGTACTTTGCGGGATTAACGCATGGACGCAGGACAATCGAAAGCAATAGGTTGCCGGCGGTTGAATCCCACTTGTGGCCGCGCCGGCCGCGTCCTGCCGTTTGCGCGCGGGCGGCAAGTCCTGTGCCGTGCGGCGCACCCTGTTTTCCTGCCTCGAGCAGGTCATCGTTGGTCGATCCGGTTACGTCGACAATCGTTAATTGGGCATCCATAGCGGCTGCTACCTCCTTATTGAATAAGTGAATGACGCAATGGTGTCGAGAGATAGACACAATGTGAAGCCTTTGTCGCATTTGGACAATTTAATGTTAACACGTCAACAAAGACTGAAATGCGTTATCCTCTCTTGGTCGATGTAAACACGTCAACAACTCAAAGGAGGTTAGTGATGGGTTTCAGGATTCTTGGAACAGGTTCGGCACTTCCTGAGCGCAGTGTTTCCAATGACGAGCTGTCTGAGTTCCTCGATACCTCGGATGAGTGGATTTTTACTCGCACAGGTATCAAGAGCCGCCACGTCTGCACCACCGAGTCACTTGACGACCTTGCAGTAGCGGCGAGCGAGCGGGCACTCCAGGTGTCCGGAATCGACGCGAGCCAGCTGGATCTGATCGTCTGCTCGACGACGACGGGTGACCACCTTGTTCCCGCTGAGGCGTGTGCCGTTGCTGAGCGACTAGGCGCGACGTGCCCTGCCTTCGATGTCTCGGCGGCTTGTGCCGGCTTCGTATTTGCGCTCGATGTCGCCGAGGGCTATATCGCTCGCAGCCGTGCCGAGCGCGTGCTTGTTGTTGCTGCCGAGCAGATGACGCGCGCGCTCGACTGGACCGACCGTGCCACCTGCGTGCTTTTTGGCGATGGGGCAGGCGCCGCAGTGATTGAAGCTGGGGGAGACAACCCCCTTGCCGTTGAGCTTTCGACGGCGCCCGACGTCGAGACGTTGCGCGTTCCCGGTCTGGTCGGTACCTCGCCGTTTAAGGCTTCCGCAGATAGCGCGAGCGTGCTGTCCATGAATGGCCGCCGCGTGTTCAAGTTCGGCGTCAACGCCATCTGCGACACGGTCCATAAGCTTGCGATCGATGCGGGCATTTTGGTCGAAGACATCGATCATTTTGTATTCCATCAGGCTAACGAACGAATCCTGAGCCAGGCGGTCAAGCGCCTGGGCGTGCCGGACGAGCGCGTGGTTCGCACGTTGCGCGAGACCGGCAACATTTCGAGCGCATGCATTCCGCTTGCCCTCGACCGGCTGGCAAACGCCGGTGCACTTCACACAGGCGACACCATCGCCTTGGTTGGATTTGGCGCCGGCCTGGATATAGGTGGCTATCTGCTTCGTTGGAAGTAGTCGCACATAGGAAATAAAAACGCCCTAGGGCACAACCAAAGGAGAACTACCATGGCAGATCAGAAGACCTTCGAGCGCGTTTGCGACGTTATCCGCGAGACCGCCGGTCTTGACGATGTCGAGATGAAGCCCGAGTCCACGCTCGAGGAGATTGGTCTCGACAGCCTGGGCACCGTCGAGATCCTCGTTGCCGTCGAGGACGAGTTTGGCATCCAGCTCGATACCGAGGAGAACCCCAAGACGGTCGGCGAGTTCGCCGATACGGTCGAGGCGGCATTGGAGAAGTAGAGATGCTCAAGACTCCTCTCTGCGATCTGCTCGGCATCGAAAAGCCCGTGTTCCAGGGCGGTATGGCCTGGATTGCCGATGCCTCGCTGGCGTCCGCAGTGTCCGAGGCGGGTGGCTTAGGCATCATCGCGGCCATGAACGCCGACGCCAACTGGCTTCGCGACCAGATTCATGAGCTGCGCGCCAGGACGGATAAGCCCTTTGGCGTGAACGTCATGCTCATGAGCCCGTTTGCCGACGAGGTTGCACAGGTCGTGATTGACGAGCGAGTGCCGGTCGTCGTGACGGGCGCCGGCAATCCCGCCAAGTACATGAAGGCGTGGAACGAGGCGGGCATCAAGGTCATCCCGGTCGTTGCCTCGGTGGCGCTGGCGCGCCTCGTGGCACGTCGCGGAGCAGCTGCCGTGGTTGCCGAGGGCACCGAATCAGGCGGCCATATTGGAGAGACCTCGACGATGGCGCTGGTGCCGCAGGTTGTCGATGCGGTCGATATTCCCGTGGTTGCGGCTGGCGGCATCGCCGATGGCCGCGGTGTGGCGGCCGCCTTTATGCTCGGCGCTGCCGGCGTCCAGGTGGGAACACGCTTTCTGGTCGCAAACGAGTGCACCGTATCCGAACAGTACAAAGAGCTGGTGCTCAAGGCAGGCGACACGTCGACGCGTGCGACCGGTCGCTCGACGGGACATCCGGTTCGCGCCCTCAAGAGCCCCTTCACCAACGCGTATGCCAAGAACGAGGCGGCGGGCGCAAGCCCCGAGGAGCTTGGGGCCATGGGCACGGGCGCGCTTCGTAAAGCCGCAAAGGACGGTAATTACGAAGAGGGTTCGTATTTGTGCGGACAGATTGCCGGCATGGTCAACGAACGCCAGAGCGCACGCGAAATCGTCGACGATCTGGTCGATGGCGCCGAGCATGTCCTGAAGGGTGCGTCCGCATGGGTAGCGTAGCGTTTCTGTTTGCCGGTCAGGGTGCCCAGCATCCCGCGATGGGCGTCGACCTCATCGAGGCATCACCGGCGGCTGCCGAGGTGTTTGCGATCGCCGACGAGGTGCGTCCGGGAACCAGTGAGCAGTGCCGGAGCGCCTCCAAGGAGGAGCTCTCGCAGACTGAGAACACGCAGCCTTGCGTGTTCGTGCACGACTTGGCTGTCGCCGTCGCCCTGCGTGAGCGCGGCGTGGTGCCTGCCGCCTGTGCGGGATTCTCGCTGGGCGAGGTCGCCGCGCTCACCTTTGCGGGGGCGTTCGATACGCGAGCGGGCTTTGAGCTTGTGTGTGAGCGCGCGGCATTGATGGCCACGGCGGCTGAGCGTCACCCCGGCGGCATGCGCGCCGTCATCAAACTCGATGCGGCGCAGGTCGAGGGCCTGGCAAAACAGGCCGGCGAGGACTGCTGGCCAGTCAACTACAACAGTCCGCAGCAGACGGTTGTGGCCGGAGCGCCCGAGGCGCTGCAGGAGCTCGACGTCCTAGTAAAAGAGGCCGGCGGCCACGCTATGAAAGTCGCGGTGTCAGGTGCATTCCATAGCCCCTATATGGTCGAGGCGACTGAGGGGCTGGCGACGTATATCCAAGACGGCCACGCGCCGTCTTCGCTGCTAATTCCGGTCATGTCAAACATGACGGCGGCGCCCTATCCGACGGACCCGCGAGCAGCATCGGATGTCTTGGCCAACCAGGTGAGCCATGCCGTGCACTGGGTCGACACGCTGCACGCTCTGCAGGATCAGGGCATCGATACGTTTATTGAGGTCGGACCTGGCAAAACGCTGTCGGGCCTGGTCAAGCGTACGCTGAGCGACGTTCGCGTGTATTCGTGCGAAACGGCCGAGCAGGTCGCAGCTATTGCCGACGAGCTCGCATAGTCCATAGGGCTGTAACCCGAAAGGAATGACATGGGCAACTTGAACAACGGCACGCTCGAGCGCAACGACTCACGTCGCGTGGCACTGGTCACGGGCGGCTCGCGTGGTATCGGCCGCGCCTGCGCTGTCGGTCTGGCGGAGGACGGCTTTGATATCGCCGTCGTCTATGCCGGCAGCGTCGATGCGGCGCGCGAGACGTGCGAGGCCTGCGAGGCGGCTGGCGCCGCGGCACGCGCGTATCAATGCGATGTGGCCGACCCCGCTGCCGTCAACGCGTGCGTGGAAGCGGTCCTCAACGACTTTGGCTCCATTTGGGCGCTCGTCAACAACGCTGGCATCACCCACGATGGCCTGCTCATGCGCATGGGCGATGACGCCTTCGATCGCGTACTCGATGTCAATCTCAAGGGAACGTTTAACACGACGCGCGCGCTCACCAAGACCTTTATGCGCCAGCGCGGCGGCTGCGTCGTCAACATGAGCTCGGTCGTGGGCCTGATGGGCAATGCCGGGCAAGCTAACTACGCTGCCTCCAAGGCGGGCGTGATCGGCCTGACCAAGGCGGTGGCGCGCGAGCTTGCGCCCCGCGGCGTACGAGTGAACGCGGTTGCCCCCGGGTTTGTCGAGACGGATATGACGGCAAAGCTCTCGGAGAAGGTGCGTACGGCAACCGAGGAGCAGATTCCCCTTAAGCGCATGGCGCGCCCCGAGGAGGTGGCCGGCGTAGTGCGCTTTCTGGCGAGCGATGCGGCTGCCTACATTACGGGTGAGGTCGTGCGCGTCGACGGCGGAATGGCGATGTAGAAACCAGGGCCGAAGAACGGCTTGGATGAGGAGACCATGATGGAACAGAGAGTTGCAATTACCGGCATAGGTGCCATATCGCCGCTCGGCAACACCGCGCTTGCCACCTGGGCGGCAATGTGTGCTGGCACGTGCGGCATCGGCCCGATCACGCACTTCGATACCGATGCGTTTACCGTCAAGGTGGCGGCCGAGGTCAAGGGCTTTGACGGCAACGAGTACTTTGGCAAGCGTGACGCCAAGCACCTGGACCCCTGCGTTCAGTTTGCCCTGGCAGCGTCGGACGAGGCCATGCACGATGCGGGCTTTGATGTCGAGGGCGCCATCGATCGCGAGCGCCTGGGCGTCTACGTGGGTTCGGGCGTGGGCGGCATGCAGACACTCGTCGACAACGTTCACACGATTGCCGACCGTGGGCCCCGCCGCGCATCGCCCTATATGATCGCGATGATGATTCCCAATATGGCATCGGGCAATATTGCAATCCGCCACAAGGCAAAGGGCCCGACCCTGCCCGTGGTGACTGCGTGCGCGACCTCGGCCCATGCGGTGGGCGAGGCGTTCCGCGCCATCAAGCACGGCTATGCCGACGCGATCCTCGCGGGCGGCGCCGAGGCCGCCATTATCCCCGATGCCGTTGCGGGCTTTACGTCCTGCCGCGCATTGACCACCAACCCCGATCCCGCGACGGCTTGCCGCCCGTTCGATGCAGACCGCGACGGCTTTGTGATGGGCGAGGGCGCCTGCGTGCTGGTGCTCGAGAGCATGGAGCATGCGCAGGCGCGCGGTGCGCACATTTATGCCGAGGTCGTGGGCTACGGCAACACCGATGACGCCTATCACATCACGAGCCCCGATCCCGAGGCTGCCGGCATTGCCCGTGCGATATCGCTGGCGGTGGCTGAGGGCGACGTTAAGCCTTCCGAGGGCCTCTACATCAACGCTCACGGCACCTCGACCAAGCTCAACGATTCGTCCGAGACGGCGGGCATAAAGCGTGCGCTCGGCGAGGACGCGGCACGCGCCGCGCACGTCTCGTCGACCAAGTCGATGACCGGCCACATGATCGGTGCTACGGGCGCCATCGAGGTCATGGCCTGTGCCATGGCGCTCGAGCAGGGCGTGGTGCCCCCGACCATTAACTACCACACGCCCGATCCCGTCTGCGATCTTGATTACACGCCAAATCGAGCGGTTCGCGCCGACCTCACCTGGGCGCTTTCGACCAACCTGGGCTTTGGCGGACACAATGCCGCCATCGCACTGCGTAGATATGCAAGGAGCTAGAGCATGGATTCCAAAAGACTTGCCGAGATAGCCGATGTTATGGAAGACCGCGGCCTCACACGCGTGCGTGTTGAGGAGCCCGATGGCACCGCGGTCGAGCTCGAGCGCGCGAGTGCAGCGCAGCCGGTTGCCGTGCCCATGCCTATGCCGGGTGCCATGGCCGCTCCAGTTGCAGCTCCCACAGTCGCGCCTGCCGCGCCGGAGCTCGCCGCGCAGGCGCCTGCCGCCACACCGGAGCCTAAGGGCACCGAGGTGACCGCTCCCATGGTCGGCGTTTTCTATGCTGCCCCGGCGCCGGGCGACGAACCGTTTGTGCGCGTGGGCTCCAAGGTCAAGGCCGGCGAGACCCTCTGCATCATCGAGGCCATGAAGGTTCTCAACGAGGTGACGGCAGAGGCGGATGGCGAGGTGCTCGAGATCTGCGTGGCCGACGGCGACCTCGTGGAGTTTGGCAGCTGCCTCATGAGGATCGGATAGGTGATATCCATGAACAAAGAAGAGCTCAAGAAGCTGTTGCCGCATCGCGAGCCGATGCTTTTGCTCGACGAAGCCGAGCTAGTGGGCGACGAGGCCCACGGCAAGATCACGATTACGGGCGACGAGTACTTTTTGCAGGGGCATTTTCCGGGAAACCCGGTCGTCCCCGGCGTGATCCAGTGCGAGATGCTCGCCCAGAACTGCTGCGTGCTGCTGATGGGCGATGAGGAGGCGCGCGGCGCGACGCCGTTCTATACGAGCCTCGATAAGGTGCGCTTTAAGCGTCCGGTGCGTCCGGGCGACACGGTTGATCTGGTGTGCACCATCACGCGTGCGCGCGGGCCGTTCCGCTTTGCGACGGGTACTGCGAGCGTCAACGGTGAGGTTTGCTGCCGCGCCGATATGTCTTTTGCACTCATGCACGAAAGTTAAGGAAGGCTTCATGTTCGACAAAGTGCTCATCGCCAACCGCGGCGAAGTCGCGGTCCGTGTTATCCGCGCGTGCCGCGATATGGGCATCAAGACCGTCGCCGTTTATTCCACGGCCGATGCGGACGCGCTGCACGTGCAGCTTGCCGACGAGGCATATTGCATCGGCGGCCCGCGTCTTGCCGAGAGCTACCTCAACGACGATGCCGTGCTCACCTGTGCCGTAAAGTCGGGAGCTAAGGCAATTCATCCCGGCTATGGCTTCTTTTCCGAGAAGGCGAGCTTCGTGCGCGACTGCGACAAGTTCGGTCTGGCGTTTGTCGGTCCTTCGGCCGAGGTGATCGACAGCATGGGCGACAAGGACGCCGCACGCCGAACGGCCGCTGCTGCGGGCGTGCCCATCGTGCCGGGCTGCGATTTGCTCAAAAGCCCCGAGGAGGCGACGGCCGAGGCCGAGCGCATCGGCTGCCCCGTGCTTATTAAGGCGCGCGCGGGCGGCGGCGGTCGCGGTATTCGCAAGGTCGAGCGCGTGGAAGATGCGGCAAAGGCGTTCATCGAGGCGCGTGCCGAGGGTGAGGCCGTTTTTGGCGACGGCGAGTGCTACATGGAGAAGTTCGTTGCGCCGGCGCACCACGTTGAGGTGCAGATTATGGCCGATAAGCAGGGCCATGTGTTTTCGCTCGGCGAGCGCGAGTGCTCGGTGCAGCGCCGCAACCAAAAGCTGATCGAGGAGAGCCCCGCGCCGTGCCTCGACGGACACGACGACATTCGTGCTCGCATGCACAAGGCAGCGCGTGACCTGGCTCGTGCCGTCGGCTACGAAGGAGCCGGTACCATCGAGTTCCTGTATTCGGACGACGGCAATTTCTACTTTATGGAAATGAACACGCGCTTGCAGGTGGAGCATCCGGTTACGGAGTTTGTGACCGATACCGACTTGGTCAAGTGGCAGCTGCGCGTGGCGGCCGGCCAGCCTCTGCCCTTTGAGCAGGAGGACATGCCGGTCCGCAACCACGCCATGGAGTGCCGCATCAATGCCGAAACGCCGGACTTTCTGCCGTCATGCGGAACGGTCACCGCGTTGCGTGTACCGGGTGGTCCGCGCGTGCGCTGGGATTCGGCCATGTTCACCGGTGCGACAGTTCCGCCGTACTACGACTCCATGCTCGGCAAGCTCATCGTGTGTGCGCCCACGCGTGACGGCGCCATTCGCAAGATGCGCTCGGCCCTAGGCGAGCTCGTGATTGAGGGCGTGAGCGAAAACAGCGAGCTTCAGCTCGACGTGCTGGCAAACGACGAGTTCTTGTCGGGCATGTATCACACCGATCTAATGGGGCATCTCTATGCTGATGAATAGAAAAGCGAAGACGGTCAATGTCCTTGAGGGGCCGATAACCGAGTCGTGCGCCGAGTTTCCCGCGCGCCACGTGTTTATCAAGTGCCCGGAGTGCCGCCGTGTGATCGATGAGGCACGCCTGCACGACAACCTCGAGGTCTGCCCTCGTTGCGGCAAACACTTTCGCGTGAGCGGTCGCGCGCGCATGCGCATGACGGTCGACGAGGGCACGTTTGAGGAATGGGATGCCAATCTGGCGTCGGAGGACTTCCTCTCGTTTCCCGGCTATGCCGGCAAGCTCAAGAGCGTGAGCGAGCGTTCGGGCGAGCGCGATGCCGTTGTGTGCGGCAGGGGCAAAATCTGCGGTTGCGATACGGCGCTCTTTTTTATGGACGCCAACTTTATGATGGGCTCGATGGGTTCCGTGGTGGGCGAGAAGATCTGTCGCACATTTGAGCATGCGACCGAGCTGGGATTGCCAGTTGTCGGCTTTACCGTTTCGGGCGGTGCACGCATGCAAGAGGGCGTGACATCGCTTATGCAGATGGCCAAGATTTCTGCGGCGGTTAGGCGCCACAGCGAGGCGGGCGGCCTGTATATCACGGTGCTCACCGACCCCACGACCGGCGGCGTAACCGCGAGCTTTGCCATGGAGGGCGATATTATCCTGGCCGAGCCCGATGCCCTGACGGCATTTGCCGGCCCGCGCGTGATCGAGCAGAACATGCACAAGCGCCTGCCCAAGGGATTCCAGCGCTCCGAGTTTTTGCTGGAGCACGGCTTTTGCGATGCCGTCGTTCCGCGTGGCGAGATTGCGCTCACGGTGGGCGAGCTGCTGGCGCTGCACGAAGGGCACGTGCCCGGCCTGGGGGCACCGCACGAGATTGTGCATACGGGTCGCCACGGCAAAAAGTTGGGACACTTGTTCAAGCGCTCGGGCGCACCAAAAACCGCGCTCGAGATTGTCAAACAGACCCGCTCGGCAGATCGCGCCACGGCAGGCGAGATGATCTCGCTGGGCCTGGATGGATTTGTGGAGCTGCACGGCGACCGCTACTTTGGCGACGACGCCGCTGTGGTGGCTGGCATTGGCTGGAAAGACGGGCGCCCCGTAACGGTCATCGCCATCGAGCGCGGCACCACGACCAAAGAGCGCATGCGTCACAACTTTGGCATGGCACATCCCGAGGGCTACCGCAAAGCGCGTCGCCTTATGCGCCAGGCCGAAAAGTTTGGTCGACCGGTTCTGTGCCTGGTCGATACTTCGGGCGCGTTTTGCGGCATCGGTGCCGAGGAGCGCGGCCAGGGCGAGGCGATTGCTCAGAATCTCATGGAGATGAGCGGCCTTAAGACACCGATTGTCTCGGTGGTGACAGGCGAGGGCGGCTCTGGTGGCGCGCTGGCGCTGTCCGTGGCCGACCGCATCCTGATGCTCTCGAGCTCGGCCTATTCGGTCGTGAGCCCCGAGGCCTGTGCGTCGATCCTGTGGAAGGATACCGAGCGCGCGAATGAGGCCGCCGAGGCGCTTAAGCTCACGGCCCCCGATCTGTTGGCGCTCGGCATCATCGACGGCATTGTTGACGATAGGGGCCTGTCGCATGAGGAGATCGCCGGTGCCGTCATGTCCTCGGCATTTGATGCCTTCGATACGCTTGGGCAGCTCGACGACGCGACCCTCACAAACCTCCGCTACGAAAAGTACCGCGCAATCGGTCAGTACCGCACGATGTGACAAAGGGAAAGCTCGCATGTCACATTGGGAAAGGCGTTCCATGTCACAAGTTTCTAACACCTCGTTTACAACGTCGGTTTCATCAAACGCCATGGCCGTGGTGGACTATCTGTCCAAAAGCATGATGTCAGCGCTGCCCTTTATTGTCTGCGCGGCGTTGTTCCGCACCGTCGCCGTCATTATGGGCGAAGGCATGCTGGGCCTGTGGTCTGCCGATTCCGATATCTATCGCCTGTTCTACAGTTGGCTCTATAACGCCGGCTACTACTTTTTGCCCATTTATCTTGGTTGGGCGGCCGCCTGCCAGCTCGGTTGCTCGGAGCAGCTGGGCATGATGCTGGGCGGCGTATTGATTGCGCCCGATCTGCTTAAGCTCTTCGATGCCGCATCGACGACGGGGGCATCGATGACTTCCGTGTATGGTCTGCTTCCTGCGCCGGTCAACGATTACACGACGACTGTTATTCCGGTTCTCATCTCGGTGCCCGTGCTATGGCGAGTGGAGTGTTTCTTTCAGCGCGTTATCCCTAAGGCCGTGGCGTTTTCGTTCGTTCCGTTTGCAACCATGCTCGTCATGGTTCCGGTTTCGCTGTGTATTACGGCGCCGGCGGGCAGCTATCTGGGCATGCTGTTGGGCCAGCTTATGTTTATGCTTGGCAATTCCGGTGGCATCGTGTCGCTGCTCACGCTCATGGGGCTTGCCGCGGGCTGGGAGTTCCTAAAGATCGCCGGCGTCAGCAACGTTGTCCTATCGCTCGCTTATGCGCAGTTTATGAGTGTGGGAACGGATTCGTGCATTCTGATCGCCGCGACGATGGCAACGTTTGCCGTTTGGGGCATGCCCTTTGGTGCGTCGCTTCGCGTTGCGGATAAGGACGAGAAGGCGCTCATGCTGGGCTATTCGATCTCGGGCGTGCTTGGTGGCGTAAGCGAGCCGGCGCTGTACGGTTGCGGCTTTAAATATGGCAGGTGTCTGACGTGCATGGCCATTGGCGGCGCCGTCGGAGGCCTTGTTGCGGCCGTGGGCCACGTTACGGCCTATACCATCGGCATGACGAATGTCCTTATGGTCATTGGCTTTGCCACGGGCGGCATCTCGAACCTGCTGTGGTGCTGCGCTGCCGGCGGCGTGGCATTTGCGGTGTCTGCGGCGCTGAGCTACTGCTTTGGCGTGGTGCCGGCGAAGGGGCAGGCGACGGAGGACGGAGCCGATTCACCCGAAACCTCGAAGAGCGTGGCCGAAGTAAGCGCGTAAACCTGTGCGACACAAGGACGATTCCTTTGCCATGCTCCAAGGCCGTGGCCCGTGTGGGTCGCGGCCTTTTTGTATCTGAAGGACAAAGTGGCTACACTACAATCCGTTTGAGCAATAGATATATATAGGCAGTACCGTGGGGGCTGATGAAGATGGTCGAGTGGATCGTTCGTCGTGCGCAGGGCGACCGTGCGCGCGTGGGCACGTTGACGGGCATGGTGTGTATTCTCGCTAATGTTGCGCTTTGTGCTGCGAAGGGCGCAATTGGTGTGCTGTCGGGATCGGTTTCGATTGTGGCGGATGCCATGAACAACCTGTCCGATGCCAGCTCGAATATCGTGAGCGTGCTGGGCTTTAAGCTGGCGAGCAAGCCGGCGGACCCCGAGCATCCTTACGGACATGGCCGCTACGAGTATCTCTCGGGTCTGGTCGTGGCGGCGCTCGTGCTGCTGATCGGCGTTGAGCTGGTGAAGTCCTCGGTTGAGCGCATCATCCACCCCGAACCTGTCGAGTTCTCGCTTGCCCTGGTGGCAGTTCTAGTGCTTTCGATGGTCGTAAAGCTCTGGATGGCGGCCCTCAACCAAAAGCTCGGTGACCGTATTGAGTCCGATACACTGCATGCGACGGCTCAGGACTCAAAGAACGATGTCCTGGCCACGGGTGCTGTGCTGGCGTGCGCGATTGTTTCTCAAGTGACGCATGTCAATCTTGACGCATGGGTTGGCCTTGCCGTTGGCGCCTATATTGGCTGGAGCGGCCTTGAACTTATTCAAGATACGGTGAGCCCGCTTTTGGGCCAGTCACCCGATCCTAAGCTGGTCAAGCACATCCGAGACAAGATCATGAGCTATCCCGGCGTTTTGGGCGTTCACGATTTGATGGTTCACGACTACGGCCCGGGCAGGAAGTTTGCAAGTGCGCACGCCGAGATGGCGGCCGAGGCCAGCCCGCTGGAAAGCCACGACACGCTCGATAACATCGAGCAGTCGTTTAGGAACGAAGACGGCATGATTGTCACACTTCACTACGACCCCATCGTGACCGACGATCCAAAGGTGGCGAGCATGCGCCTGCGTATCAACGCAATGGCTCAGGAGATCGATAACCGCCTCTCGATTCATGACCTACGCTGTGTGCCGGGTCCTACGCACACCAACGTGATCTTTGACTGCGTGCGTCCCTCGGATCTGCAGATGAGTGCCGAAGACTTAAAGCACGCGCTGGCACAACGGGTCGAATCGGAATATCCCAAGTCGATTGCCAAGATTACGATCGACGAAGACTACGTAGGGCATACCCACGAGTAAGGCTGTGCCGGCAAAGCAGGTTATGCAGAAGGGGAGAGCATGAAGAAGCTGTATCTACTCCGCCACGGCCAGACGGAGTTCAACGTCAAAAAGCTGGTCCAGGGCCGCTGCGATTCACCGCTGACCGACCTGGGCCGCAAACAAGCGGGAATGGCAGCCGCATGGCTCAAGAGCCACGACGTTGTCCCCGACAAAGTGGTCTCTTCGCCCTTAGGCCGAGCCATGGACACAGCTCAGCTCGTCGCATGCGAGCTCCTCGGCCCGGACGCAGCAGCCGAGCCCTGCGAAGGCATTATCGAGCGCTGCTACGGCTCCTTCGAAGAAGGCCCGCACGGCGCGCTACCCACCGACGTCTGGGATCCGGGCGAGGACCTGGTCCCCTTCGGAGGAGAAGGAAGCCAAGCGCTGCAAGAACGCATGTTAGGCACCCTCACCAATCTCATGGGCTCCGAGGGCATCGAGACCCTTCTAGCAGTAAGCCACGGCAGCGCCAGCCGCCAATTCATCAAGGCTGCAGCCCCAGAGGGCTTCGAGCTCCCAGCAAAACTCCCCAACTGCGCCATCATGATCTTCGATTTCGATGAGGCAAAGCCACAAGCAGAAGGCGAGCCTCATCAATGTAAGTTCACCCTCCAGCAAATAGTGGACCCCCAACAAAGTCATTAGTCTGAGCGAGCAGAGTTAAGCAGACATCAACGTGGCGTTCCCAGTGTGCGGCGGAGGGGGCGGGCCTGAGACATATTAAGGTTGTCGCGAGTTCCGCACGAACAGGAGAGCACTTAATGTGCTCTCCGTCGTGAGCAGGACTGTAGAGCAGCAACCTTAATATGTCTCAGGCCCGCCCCCTCCGCCGCACACTGGGAACGTGCCACGCACTTTACCTGCGTAAACAATGTGAGTGAAATATGAATCTCGATGGATACGCCCGCAGCCGTGTATACTAAACAGCTGTGTGTAACCAGGGGAGTATTCTGGCTGGACAAAATGCCTGCTTAATAGGGTTGTCAGGTAGTCCGGGCGAAATACAAGGCTGGGGAGCACGTCGTGTAAGTAGTGGTCCTCTAGGGGCGTACGCTCGGTGGTGTACGCATTGTCCCAAGACCACGCGAGAGTTGGGATCATATCTTGATCAGCATGATTCTCGGCCGCAAGATTGGCATGACCCAGGTTTGGGACGAGGACGACAACGTCGTTCCCGTCACGGTCATCCAGGCTGGCCCCTGCGCTGTCTCGCAGGTTAAAACTCAGGCAACCGACGGCTATGACGCCGTCCAGATCGGTTTCGGCGACATCAAGGCCAAGAACGTGAACAAGCCCATGGCTGGTCACTTCGCCAAGGCTGGCGTCGAGCCTGTCCGTTTCCTTCGTGAGGTCCGCGTCGAGAACGGCGAGGAGCACAAGGTCGGCGAGGTCGTCACCGTCGCTGATTTCGCTGATGTCGAGAAGGTCGACGTCATCGGTACCTCCAAGGGTAAGGGCTTCCAGGGTCGCATCAAGCGCTGGGGTCAGCGCCGCGGTCCTATGACGCATGGTTCTCACTTCCAGCGTCACCCCGGTTCTATCGGTCAGTGCGCCTATCCTGCGCGCGTCCTCAAGGGCGTCAAGATGGCCGGTCACATGGGTAACGAGCGCGTTACCGTCAAGAACCTTTCCGTTGTCCGCATCGATGCCGAGCAGAACCTCATCTTGGTCAAGGGCGCTGTCCCGGGTGCCAAGAATGGTCTCGTCGCCATCCGTATGGCCTAAGGGCCCAGCCCATTTAGCCCAGCGTCATACCAAGGAGAACACTTAAATGGCAAAGTTTGAAGTAAAGAACAGCGAGGGCAAGAAGGTCGCCGAGGCCGAGCTCGCCGCTGAGGTGTACGGCATCGAGCCGAACATCCACGTTATGCACCACATCGTCAAGTGCCAGATGGCCTCTTGGCGTCAGGGCACCCAGTCCGCTAAGGGCCGCTCTGAGGTTTCCGGTGGCGGCAAGAAGCCTTGGCGTCAGAAGGGCACCGGCCGTGCCCGCCAGGGTTCCATCCGTGCTGCCCAGTGGCGTCACGGTGGCGTTGTCTTCGCCCCCAAGCCCCGTTCCTACGCTAAGCGTATGAACAACAAGGAGGTCAAGCTGGCTATGCGCTCCGCGCTGTCCGCCAAGCTGGCCGATGGCGAGCTCGTGCTCGTCGACGACTACGGCTTCGAGAAGCCTTCCACCAAGGCTGCCGTTGCCATGCTCAAGGCTCTCGGCCTTGAGGGCAAGCGTCTGACCATCATCGTTCGCGATGAGGACGTCAACGCCTACCTGTCGTTCCGCAACATTCCCAAGACGTTCATCATCACTGCCGACGAGGCCAACACCTACGATCTCGTCAACAACAACGCCGTGCTGATGCCCGCCGACATCGCCGCTCACTTCGGGGAGGTGCTTGCTTAAATGACCGCCCACGAGATCATCATCCGTCCGATCGTGTCCGAGCGTTCCTTCTCCGGCATGGAGCAGAACAAGTACACGTTCGAGGTCGCCAAGGATGCTAACAAGTATCAGATCAAGGACGCTGTCGAGGAGATCTTCGGCGTCAAGGTCGTTCGCGTGAACACCCTGACGGTCAAGCCCAAGACCAAGCGCGTGCGCTATGTCGCCGGCAAGACCCGTTCTTGGAAGAAGGCCATCGTCACGCTGGCCGAGGGCGACACCATCGAGGTCTTTGGCAACCAGGCCTAAGACTCGCTGCTGTTGAGTGAGCTCATGCCTCCCAAATAGGGGAGGCGAGAGCTCAAGGTTTTGGGCGTATAAAATGGACACGCCCGGAGCCGTGTATACGTCCGGTGTCATCGCACCCGAGGCAGAACCTCGAATCCCTGTCTGCGATGGCTAACGGATTCCTATTGAAAGGGATTGTAATGGCTGTAAAGCACCTTAAGCCGACCTCCGCTGGTAGGCGTTGGCAGACGATCTCCGACTTCTCCGAGATCACCTGCACCAAGCCCGAGAAGTCTCTTCTCGAGCCCCTGCCCAAGAAGGCCGGTCGTAACAACAACGGCCGCATCACCACCCGCCACCAGGGCGGCGGCGTGAAGCGTCGTTACCGCGTGATCGACTTCAAGCGCAACAAGGACGGCGTGCCCGCCAAGGTTGCCACGATCGAGTACGATCCGAACCGTTCCGCTCGCATCGCTCTGCTGCACTACGCTGACGGTGAGAAGCGCTACATCCTGGCCCCCAAGGGCCTCGAGGTCGGTCAGACCGTCATGTCCGGTTCTGACGCCGACATCAAGCCGGGCAACGCTCTGCCCCTCGCCGACATCCCCGTCGGTACGCTCATCCACGCCGTCGAGTTCCAGCCGGGCAAGGGCGCTGCTATCGCCCGTTCCGCCGGTAACTCCTGCCAGCTGATGGGTAAGGAGGGCAAGTACGCTATCGTCCGTATGCCTTCCTCCGAGATGCGCCGCATCCTCGTTACCTGCCGCGCCACCGTCGGTGAGGTCGGCAACGCCGATCACTCCAACATCGTCATCGGCAAGGCCGGCCGTAAGCGTCACATGAACGTGCGCCCGACCGTCCGCGGTACCGTCATGAACCCTGTCGACCACCCGCACGGCGGTGGCGAGGGCAAGAACCACACCTCTGGTCGTCCCTCTGTTACCCCCTGGGGTAAGCCGACGAAGGGCCTTCGTACGCGCAAGAAGAAGAAGGTCTCGAACCAGCACATCATTCGTCGCCGTAAGAAGTAATTTCGGATACCGAGTTTTAGGAGAAAGCACTTATGAGCAGAAGTCTCAAAAAGGGCCCGTTCGTGGAGACTCGCCTTCTCTCGCGTATCACCGCGATGAACGAGGCTGGCAAGAAGGACGTCGTGAAGACCTGGTCCCGCGCGTCCACCATCTTCCCCGAGATGGTTGGTCACACCATCGCCGTCCACGACGGCCGCAAGCATGTGCCCGTGTATGTTACCGAGTCCATGGTTGGTCACAAGCTCGGCGAGTTCGCGCCGACTCGTACGTTCCGTGGCCACAAGGCCAAATAGGGGGTTAACCGTAAATGGCAACTAAGTCTATTGAAACTGAGGCCACCGAGGTTCGCGCCGTCGCTAAGTACGTGCGTGTTTCCCCCAGCAAGGCCCGCCTGGTGGTCGATCTGATCCGCCGCAAGCCTGTCGCTCAGGCCTTCGACATCCTCCACTTCTGCGACCGCGCCGTCGCCGTGGATGTCGAGAAGGTTCTCCGTTCCGCCGTTGCGAACGCCGAGAACAACAATGGTCTGCGTGCCGACAACCTGGTTGTCGCCGCTGCCTATGTTGACGAGGGTCCGACGCTTAAGCGCATCCGTCCCCGCGCCAAGGGTTCCGCTTCTCGCATTCTGAAGCGTACTTCCCACATCACCGTCGTCGTTGCTCCTCGAAAGGAGGCGTAAAGCTGTATGGGTCAGAAAGTCTACCCCACCGGCTTCCGTCTTGGCATCACCGAGAACTGGCGCTCCCGCTGGTTCGCAGAGAAGGATTACGCTAAGACCCTCGGTAACGATCTCGAGATCCGCAAGTACCTCGAGAAGCGTCTTTCCCGCGCAGCTGTCTCCCGCGTCGAGATCGAGCGCGCTGGCGACAAGGTGAAGGTCATCATCCTCACCGCTCGCCCCGGCGTTGTCATCGGTAAGAAGGGTGCCGAGATCGATACCCTCCGCACCGAGCTCGAGAAGGTCGCTGGCGTCTCCAAGGGCCAGCTCTCCGTCGACGTTGTCGAGATCAAGCGCCCCGAGCTCGACGCCAACCTCGTTGCTCAGTCCATTGCTGAGCAGCTCGAGGGCCGCGTTGCCTTCCGTCGTGCTATGCGCAAGGCTGTCCAGTCCGCCCGCAAGGCCGGCGCCAAGGGCATCCGTATCCAGTGCTCCGGTCGTCTCGGCGGTGCCGAGATGGGCCGTCGTGAGTGGTACCGCGAGGGTCGCGTGCCTCTGCACACCCTTCGTGCCAAGATCGACTACGGCACGGCTGTCGCCAGCACCACCATGGGCGCTTGCGGCGTGAAGGTCTGGATCTACCTGGGCGAGAAGCTCCCGGGCCAGCCTGTTCCCAACCCTGCACTCGAGGGCTCTTCCCGTCCTCGTCGTCGTAACTCCGAGAGGAGGGGTCAGTAGTGCTTGCCCCTAAGCGTATTCTTCACCGCAAGGTGCAGCGTGGCTCCATGAAGGGCCAGGCCAAGGGTAATACCGAGCTGCATTTCGGCGAGTTTGGTATCCAGGCTCTCGAGGCCCATTGGATCACCAACCGTCAGATCGAGGCCGCTCGTATTGCCATGACCCGCTACATGAAGCGTGGCGGTCGTGTCTACATCACGATCTTCCCCGATAAGCCCATCACCAAGAAGCCTGCCGAGACTCGCATGGGTTCTGGTAAGGGTAACCCCGAGGAGTGGGTGGCCGTCGTCAAGCCCGGCCGCATCATGTTCGAGGTCAAGGGCGTGCCCGAGGAGGTCGCTCGCGAGGCTCTGCGTCTTGCACAGCACAAGCTTCCCATCAAGACCAAGATTGTTGCTGCTAAGAACGCTGAGCAGCGCATCGAGAAGGAGATGGCTGAGGAGGCCGCTCTCGAGGCCAAGTGGGCTGCTGAGGACGCCGCCGCCGCCAAGGAGGAGAACTAATGAAGCCCGCAGAGATTCGTGAGCTCTCGGACGCTCAGCTCGTTGAGAAGCTGAAGGAAATGCGCGCCGAGCTCTTTAACCTTCGTTTCCAGATGGCCACCAGCCAGCTGGACAACACCGCTCGCGTCAACACCGTGAAGAAGGACATCGCTCGCGTCCTCACGGAGCAGCGCGCCCGCGAGATCGCAGCGGAGAAGTCCGCTGTCGCCGAGTAGGACCTAAGGAGAGAACATGACTGATTCGCGTAACTCGCGTAAGGTCCGTACGGGTGTCGTTACCTCCGTCTCCGGTGCCAAGACCATTGTTGTCACCATCACCGAGCGCAAGCGTCACCCCAAGTACGGCAAGATGATGACCAGCTCCAAGAAGCTGCACGCTCACGACGAGGAGTGCACGGCTGGCGTGGGCGACACCGTCCGCGTTATGGAGACCCGTCCTATGTCCAAGATGAAGCGTTGGCGCCTCATCGAGGTCGTCGAGCGCGCTAAATAAGCAGTCGCTCTTACGACTTGTACGTTTCCGAAGATGTGCGTATGCCTGGCTTGCATACCACGGGCCGTATAAAGGCTGCGCACCTCTCTTCGGTTCTTAGTTCGGAGGAACATCTACCATGATTCAGATGCAAACCATGCTGAACGTCGCCGACAACTCCGGCGCTCGCAAGATTCGCTGCATCAAGGTGCTTGGCGGTTCCAAGCGTCGTTATGCAGGCATCGGCGATGTGTTCATCGGTGCTGTCCAGGAGGCTACCCCTGGCGCCAACGTCAAGAAGAAGGACGTTGTCCGTTGCGTCGTCGTTCGCACCGTTAAGGAGATCCGCCGCAAGGATGGCTCCTACATTCGCTTTGATGAGAACGCCTGCGTTGTCATCAACAACGATGGTTCGCCCGTCGGCACCCGTATCTTCGGGCCCGTCGCTCGCGAGCTTCGTGACAAGAAGTACATGAAGATCGTCTCGCTCGCTCCCGAGACCCTGTAGTTAGGGGAGATATATGTATATCAAGAAGGGCGATAAGGTCCAGGTTCTCTCTGGTAAGGATCGCGGCAAGCAGGGCGTTGTCCTGCGTGCTCTCCCCGCCGAGAACAAGGTCGTTGTCGAGGGCGTTTCGGTCGTCAAGAAGGCCGTCAAGCCCAACGCTGCCAACCAGCAGGGCGGCATCGTTTCGCAGGAGGCTCCTATCGACGCCTCCAACGTCAATCTCGTTTGCCCCGAGTGCGGTAAGGTTACCCGCGTCGGTCACGAGAAGGACGGCAAGAACAAGCTGCGCGTCTGCAAGAAGTGCGGCCACAAGTTCTAAGCTGCCCGCAACATCAAGTTGCTAGCAAAGGCCCGGATGCCCCAAGGCACCCGGGCCTTTTTCTATCCCTACTCATTGGGGACAGACTTAAATGACTTGTCGTTGGGGATGTTCTTAAACGGCTAGTTGATGGGGACAGTCTTTAGATTTGTATATCTGGCCATCTGGGATAGGCTTCAACGAAAGCGGCACCTAGGGACAGTCCTTTGATGTCTGGTGCCCCCAGAGGGGTGAAGTAATGCAGCTGGCTCTGTCTTTAGGGCTATGGTGCTCCGCCCCTATATGTTTCACAAGGTTTGTCGCATGCGCATTTACGCGCAGAGTCTTGCGCGATGATGCGCATGGCCGCGCAAATATCTGCTAACTATGGTTAAATAATGACCGATAAACAAATAAACACGCAAATACAAGCAAATGCGCGCGCATTTGTGCGATTATAAGGCTGTTGGAAATGAAGGACTTCCGATGACTCAGGAGGCACATAATGGCAGATTCCAAACAGGCTCCGCTCGACGCCGAAGCAGCCGCAAAAGCAGCGTTCACTTCGGTCCAGGACAAGCCATTCCCCGATGATATCTTTACGGCTCCCGAGCTTCGTTGGGCTGTGATCGGGTGCGGCGTTATCGCCAACCAGATGGCCCAGTCTCTCGCTCTTGCCGGTCGCAAGCTTGCGGGCGTCGCCAACCGCACGCTGTCCAAGGCTCAGGCTTTTGCTGAGCAATATGGCATCGAGAAGGTCTATGAAACGGTCGAGGACCTCTACGCCGATCCGAACATTGACGCAGTCTATATCACCACGCCGCACAACACTCACATCACCTACCTGCGATCCGCTCTGGCAGCCGGCAAGCACGTGCTCTGTGAGAAGGCTATTACCCTCAACTCCGCCGAGCTCGACGAGGCCCGCGCCATTGCCGGTGATCACAACGTCGTCCTTATGGACGCCACCACGGTGCTTCACATGCCCTTATATCAAGAGCTGCGTCGCCGCATGGATGACGGTGAGTTCGGCCGCATGAATCTCGCCCAACTCAACTTTGGCAGCTATAAGGAGTACGGCGACCTGACCAACCGCTTCTACAACCGCAACCTTGCTGGCGGTGCCATGCTCGATATTGGCGTGTATGCCCTGTCTGTCATGCGCCTCTTTATGGCGAGCCAGCCCGCTGAGGTTGTCTCGCTGGGCAATACCTGTGAGACCGGCGTTGACGTTGCGGGCGGCATCGTATGCCGTAATTCCGAACAGCAGCTGGGCGTGGTGAGCCTCACGCTCCACTCCAAGCAGCCCAAGCGCTCGGTCATCAGCTTCGATAAGTGCTACATCGAGGTCAACGATTATCCGCGTGCCGATCACGCGACCATCGTGTGGACTGCGGACGGCCACCGCGAGGAGGTCCACGCCGGCACCGAGGCTTACGCCCTGTGCTATGAGATGGCCGACCTGGAGAAGGCCGTTGCCGGCGACGACTCCAAGCGCGAGCTGCTGGATTATGCTTCTGATGTTATGGAGCTTATGACCAAGCTCCGCGCCGACTGGGGAGTTGTGTACCCCGAGGAGGAGTAAGCGATGCTTGCGGAAGATAGGCTCAACGCGATCGTGTCGATGGTGCAGCAGGCCGGCTCGGTTACCGTGCCGGAGCTTGCCGAAGCCCTGGGCGTGACGGCGTCTACCATTCGGCGCGACCTGCAGACGCTCGACCGAGCACACCGTATCGCCAAGGTGCACGGAGGTGCGACAAGTCTGGAGCGCGCGCACGTGACGCGCGACCTGACGATCAGCGAGCGCAGCGACCTCCATAACGACGACAAGGAGCGTATCTGCGCCCGTGCGGCGGCGCTTGTGGAGCCCGAGAGCTTTGTATACATCGACTCGGGCTCGACGACGCTGAGGCTCATCGAGCATCTTCCACACCTTGAAGATGTCACCTATGTGACCGATTCCGTGCTCCATGCTCAGCACCTTGCTTTGCGCGGCATGCGTACCGTGGTGTTGGGCGGCGAGCTCAAACCCGAGACCGAGGCGCTCGTCGGTCCCGATGCCTTGGCAACCCTGGACCGCTATAACTTCAACTGCGGTTTTTGGGGTTCCAATGGCATCGCCGCCGAGCAAGGTCTCACCACACCGGATATCGAGGAAGCGCAGGTCAAGCGTATCTCGATGCGTCATACCGCCAGACGCTTCGTAATCTCGGACGCCAGCAAATTTGGCATGGTGGCGCCCGTCAAGTTCGCGGACTTTCGCGATGCAACGATCATCACTGCGGGCGAAGTACCCGCCAAGTACCAGTCGATGGACAACGTCATCACGGTCTAGCGATGGGACAAGGCCAAAACCACCACAAAGGTGCCTGTCCCCGCTGCGGCGATTAGTAACGAAAACCGAGTAGTTTTCTCAATAGAAAAGCGGCAACGTCTATCACGGGCGTTGCCGCTTTCGTTGTCTACCGGTTTTGTCTAAGTCTGTAACAACTGGACCGTTAAAAGTGGGCTAGATGTTACAGATTGAGATTCTTCCGAACCGCGCCGTCCCTTTGTCTCGATCTGTAACATCTTGGGCCGATTTTGCCGAGTTGTTGTTACAGATTGAGATTTTCCCTTAAGGGGGATTCGAATGTCTCGATTTGTAACAGATAGGCCGGAAAATGGGTTCTAACTGTTACAGATCGAGACGTTTTGGGACCGTGGCTGGGCCATTGCGGCAAAACCACCACAAAGGTGCCTGTCCCCATTGTGGTGGTTTAGGGCTCCCAGGGGCAGGGGGCTTCGATGTGGATGTGCTCGCCGGTTACGGGATGCGTGAAGGACACGCTGTGGGCGTGGAGCATCAGGCCGCAGGGGCGCGGCGTTCCGTATAGGTCGTCGCCAACCAGGGGATGATGCTCGTTTGCCAGGTGCACACGGATTTGGTGCTTGCGGCCGGTGAGCAGCTCGACATCGATATACGAGCGCGTGGGCAGGCCTCGGCGGCTCTTAAGGCGCTTGAGCACCTTCACGCGCGTCTGAGACGGCTTGCCGCTGGCGCCGACGCGCATCTTGCGGCTGTCGTGGCGGTCGCGGGCGATGGGCTTGTCGATGAGCTTTTCGTTCCAGTCGATCTTGCCCTCGGCGAGCGCCAGATAGTGCTTTTCGAATGCGTGGTCGATGACCATCTGGTCAAAAGCGGGCTGCGTCCGCTTGTCGAGCGAGAACAACACCACGCCGGTGGTGTCGCGGTCCAAGCGGTTGAGCGGTTGCATGTCGGTCGCGGCAAAGCCGTCGCCCATCGCCAGCAGCAGGTCGCTGGCGTAGTCGGTAAGTGTGCGCTCGCCGGTGCCGTCACCGTGGACGATCATGCCGGCAGGCTTATCGATAGCCATGAGCCAGGCGTCGCAGTAGAGGACTTGAGGTTCTTCGTTCACGTGTAAGCCTTTCGATTAGCTAATTCCCACAAACATGCAGCCCGAGGTGGCGCCGCGCAGGCGGGCGGCGGGCTTGCGGCCGGCTTGAGCCGCCTCGACGGCGCGACGGACGCGAGCGACGGCACGGCCAATCTCATCGGCCTCGAGCAAGGTTCCGTCGACCATAAGACGACGGACGCCGGCGTCGAGCAACTGCGGTACCTGCGGCGTGAGGTCGATGGGGTAAGCATCGTACAAGCGAGAGCGGCCATGGATGTCGGTGCGTACGGGCATGACCTTGCCGTCGATATTCTTGAGCGAGAGCTTGCGGGCACGCAGGCGGCAGTTGGCGCAATCGTGGATGCAGCCGTTGGCAACCTGCAGAATGCAATGCTCGCTTGTCATGACGCGTGGGCGGCCAAAGACGGTGATGCCCAGAGTCGCGGGCGCGGCGGCGCCGAACGAGACAATCTCGTCGAGCGTGATCTCGGGCGAGAGCCAAAACGCACCGGCCCCGCGCTCGGCAAGCGCCTCCATGCAGGGCGTGTTGTGCACCGGCAGGCAAGAGCGAATCTCGGCCGTGGCGCCAACCTGGGCGGCCAGGGCAAGCTCAGAGATGTTGCCAATAGCGACCGTGGCGCCGGCAACAACCCACGGGTCGACGCGCTCGTGGTCAACGGCGCGGCAGACCTCGTCGAGCACGGGCACGATGCCCTGCTCAAACGCATCGGCGGGGGAGAGCTCGGCCGCATCGAGCGCGTCGGTGGTCATGTAGATGCGCGTTGCACCCTCCGCTCGCGCTGCCTCGGCGGCCTCGAGCGAGGTGACGGTGGCGCAGATCTGCGGCTCGTCGCGGTAGTGCTCGGGCATGGGCCGCGTACATTTGTCGAGCACCGGCAGCTCGAGCGTGCGGGCACGCTCGTCATACGGTGCCAGAATGGCCTCCTCCAGCGCCTTGCAGGCGGCGGCGCGCACCTTGTGCACAGCGGAGAAGCCCATGCCGCAGCCCTTATCGAGCGCCACATCAAAGCTCGCGGACTCAAAGGGCGAGGACCCCATGCGGCCCACATGCTCTACCAGATCGGACGCCTCGACCGCGCGGGTCTTGGCGGCCTCGACGGTAAAGCCCGTGGCCGTGGCCGTAAGCGAAGGGGCGTCGCAGCAAGTAAGCGTGACGGCAAACGGTTCGCCCAAACGCGCCACAACGGTTACATCAACGGCGCGGCGGCGCAGCACATCGCGCTTGAGCGCGGCGCCGGCAGCGTCAATGGCGCGCTGGCTTCGAATCACGCGCACGCGGCAGCCCTCGGGCATGCTGCGAGGCACGCGGCACTCGATGATGTCACCGGCGGCGGCATCATCGGCGGCAATGGTGGTCAGGAACTGGTCAAACTCGATATCGTGGCGAAGCTCCAGCAGGTCGCCCTTGCCCACGGGCTCAAACAACTCAATGCGGGCGATGGCGGCGCGCCGACGGCGGTCGTCGGGCTTGAGGCCGCGCACATCGCGGTTGGCCGGGCGGCTGCCCAGCACCGTGCCCACGATCTGGCCGCGGTTGTTGGAGCGCTCGTAGCTCATCATCTCGTCACCCGAGGTACCGTCTTGGTAGGCGTGCGTAAAGTCGCGGTTAAAGCAGCGCTTGAGCTGTCGCTGGCGGGCCGCATCCTCATCCTTAGAGGTCGAAACATCGGCCAGCATGTCATCAATCTGATGACGATACACGTCGACGATGGAATACACGTAATCGGGGGCCTTCATGCGGCCCTCGAGCTTGAGCGATGCGGCGCCGGCGTCATACAGACGGCGAACAAGCTGCGAAGTGTTGGTGTCGCGCGGGCACAGCGCGCGCTCGCGTCCGGCAGGGGAGAGCGAGCGGCCGTTCTCGTCAATTAGCTTGTAGGGTAGGCGGCAGGGCTGGGCGCACATGCCGCGGTTGGCCGAGCGGCCAGCCATGGCAAAGCTCGACAGCAGGCACAGACCCGAGTAGCAAAAGCAGATGGCACCGTGGCTAAAGACCTCAAGGTCCACATCGGGCGCGGCGTTGTGAATGGCGGCGATCTCGTCGATGGAGAGCTCGCGCGAGAGAGTCACGCGGTCGGCGCCCTGCTCACGGCACCAAAGGGTTCCGCGGTCGTCGTGGATGTTCGCCTGGGTCGAGATGTGTGTCTCGATGCCGGGCATGGTGCGCTTGACCTCAAAGAACAGACCCCAGTCCTGGATAATGAAGGCGTCGGCGCCCAGCGTGGAGCAGCGATGGATGAGTTGCAGCGCATCGCCCATCTCAGACTGCTTGATGACGATGTTTACCGTGACGTAGACGCGCGACCCGGCTAGATGCGCGGCGCGGCAGGCTTGCTCAAAGGCCTCGTCGGTAAAGTTGGTTGCCTTGCGGCGGGCGTTGAAGCTGCCCATGCCGCAGTAGATGGCGTCTGCCCCGGCAGCGAGCGCGGCGGCAAAGGGCTCGGGCCCTCCGGCGGGCGCCAAAAGCTCGGGTCTGCGGTTGGTGGTTCGACTGGCGGTTGCGGTCATATCCTGCCTTTCAAAATGCTCAGATATTCAAAAGTATAGTGGTGCCGTTGCGGCAGGCGATGCCCGTGCTCCAAGCGGGATAAAGTCTTCAGCAGCTTAGGCTGGCTGACCCCGTGGAGAACCGTTCAGCTGCCAACGGGCGCCGTTGGGCGATAAAATATTCTCTCCAGCTGATAATATTCTTGCATCAAACAGAAACCTTGAGTACTATCCCAAATCAAGCGCGGTGTTCAGACCGAATTGTGCCTCCCGGTGCGAACGCCGCGCTCACGCTCTCTATCTGATCGTAAGGAGAAAAACATGAGCAAGACCGTCGTGTCTTCCGATAACGCACCCGCAGCCATCGGACCGTATTCCCCCGGTATCCAGACCGGCAACATGGTGTTCCTGTCCGGCCAGCTGGGCATCGACCCCACAACTGGCAAGATGCCCGAGGGCGTCGAGGCCCAGGCCAAGCAGTCCCTTGCTAACGTCGAGGCCCTGCTGACTGCCGCCGGCGCTACGTTTGCCGATGTCGTCAAGACCACGGTCTACCTGGCCGACATTGCCGACTTCGCTGCCGTGAACGAGATCTACGCCTCCAAGTTCGAGGCCCCGTTCCCCGCGCGCAGCGCTTTCCAGGTTGCCGCCCTTCCGGCTGGCGGTCTGGTCGAGATCGAGGTCGTCGCCGCTCTCTAAGGCGTTGGCAACAACTAAACATGACATGCAAAAAGACCCTGCAGCGCGTGCGAGCTGCAGGGTCTTTTGTTAAGTGACGGATCGCTTGTGGAGCCGCGCTCCATTTTGCTCGTTAGCCCTCCTTGCGAACTTTTTGCAGGTAGCGGTAGACGCTGGGCTCCGAGATGCCCAGCGCGGTGGCGGCGCAGGCCACGGCGCCCTTGAGCATGAACACCCCGTTGCCGTTGAGGTGGCGAATGACGTCCACGCGGTCGCTCTGACCAAGCGACGCTACATCCAGCCCGCGCGCGCTCAGCAACTCGGAAATACTGCGGTCAATGAGCTCCTGTGTAGACTCCGAAAGACTTTCGACTTCGATAGACGCGGGCTCCGCCTGCCTCGGCACAGCGTCGAAGCAGGCCATGAGCTGCTGAGCCATGGCGTTGATGGAGCGCACAGTCGAGAGGTCGGTGTTAACGCAGAGCATACCGACGATCTCGTCATTCTCGCGGATAAAGTACGTCGCTGACTCCAACGTCTTGCCTCCGGCGCCGCGCCCCTCGTAGCCCGTAATAAACGGCAGGTCGCGATACTTGGGATCGTGCATGATCTTGAGTGCCAGATCGGTAGCGGGACCGCCGACCTTGCGGCCGCTCACGATGCCGTTGCGAATATCGACGATGGCGTGGTCGGGATCCGAGAAATCGTGCAGCACGATCTCGCTGTTTTTGCCGAGTATCTGCTCCAGAAAATCGACCATCGGCAAAAAGCGACGTACGGTCTCGTTCACGGGCAACTCCTTTGGGTGAAATCGGAAATGTTCATAACAATTTTTTCTCATGGTAACACGCTGCCCATCATCTCGTATATCCGCAGGTACATTGCGTAATGCAGACGAACGGTAGGAATTTAGCGGTAAACGGTTGACCAAAAGAAAAGTTAGATGTTATTTTGACCAGACACTTTCCTGACCTGCGGAAATGCGTTATTTCAGCTTAAGAATAGTATGATAACAAAAAATTATTATTGAGAATGAGAATCATCTTTAATACGATATGCAACGAAGGCACAACCTCAACCCCGCACTGCGTCACAATAGAGCGTTAGATGCGAAAACAACTACTTCGAGGATTGGTGGTCAAATGACCCAGGAGACGGTTACGAACGGCACTGAAGCCCTGTTCACTCGCGAAGGCATGCCTCCCGTTAAGGAAATGATCCCGTGTGCCCTTCAGCACGTACTGGCATCGTTTGCCGGCATCATTACCCCGGCGGTCATCATGGCCGGCGTCTACGGCTTTAATAGCCAGCAGAGCACCGACATCATCCAGGTCGCGCTCATTCTTTCGGCGATCGATACGGCCCTTCAGGCCTTCGCTCCCTTCCGTCGCATCGGCGGCGGCCTGCCCATCGTCATGGGCGTTTCGTTCGCGTTCCTGCCGGCTCTGCAGGCCATGGGTGCCTCGGGCTTTAGCTTTGGTGCGCTGCTGGGCGGCGAGATCGTCGGCGGCGCCGTCGCGGTCCTCTTTGGTCTGGCCTACAGCAAGATCAAGTGGCTGTTCCCGCCCGTCGTGACCGGTACGGTCATCTTCTCCATCGGCGTTTCGCTGTATCCCACGGCCGTCAAGTATATGGCCGGCGGTATGGGTACGCCGCTGTGGGGCACTCCGCAGGCCTGGTGCGTCGCTCTTATCACCTTCGCCGTGGTCTTTGCGCTCGCCAACTTTGGCAAGGGCACGCTCAAGCTGGGATCCGTGTTCTTTGGCATGATCGTTGGCATGATCGTTTCGATCCCCTTTGGCATGATCGACTTCTCCAGCGTCGCCACCGCTCAGGTCTTCGCCCTTCCCAAGCTCATGCCCTACGCGCTCGAGTTTGATCCCGAAGTCTGCATTACCCTCGCTGTTGTGTTCCCCATGGTTGCCATCCAGGTTATCGGTGACGTCTCCGCCGCCTGCCTGGGCTCCATCGACCGTATGCCCACCGAGCGCGAGCTCTCCGGCGCTATCGTGTCCCAGGGCCTTACCTCTATGGTCGGCGGCCTGCTGGGCGGTCTTCCCACCAGCGCCCTTGGCCAGAACGTGGGCATCATCTGCTCCAACAAGGTCGTCAACAAGTGGGTCTTTGTGATCATCGCGGCCGTCTTTGCCATCGCCGGTCTGTTCCCGCAGCTCTCTGCCGTCCTTTCCGCTATCCCGCAGCCCGTTATCGGCGGCGCGACCGTCGGCGTCTTTGGCACCATCACCATGAACGGCGTGCGCATGTTCACCCGCGAGGGCCTCACGCAGCGCACTACCACCATCGTCGGCACCTCCGTCGTCTTTGGCCTGGGTATCTGGATGGCCAGCGGTTGCCTTGCCGGCGAGGGTATGCCCGCCTGGGTGTCCACCGTCATCGGCTCCAATGCCGTAACCCCCACCGCCATCATGGCCATTGTCCTTAACCTGATCCTTCCGCAGACGCCGGTCGTGGCTCAGCACATCGATGCTGCCAAGGACGCTGCCGTGGATCTGGTCTTGCCCGAGAGCAAGAAGTAACCAATTCGGTGCTATTCGTCGGCGGGCGCATCGCCTCGTCCGCCGACGCCATGCGGCGCCAAGCCGCACTTCAAAGGGTTTGTCCCTTTGGTGAAGCGTTGACGGGAGAGGGCCCGTTTCCGGTGTAGGCCGGCGCTTCGCACTCCGCCATGTCAGAGGTGTCAAACCCCGCCCCTGATGTTGAAGGGAGCATTCATGCTTCTGGTCGCTAACGGTTCCGTCTTTACTCGCAACGCTCAGACCCCGTTCATTCCCAACGGTGCGGTCGCCATTGACGGAGATACGATCGTCGAAGTGGGCCCCGAGTGCGAGCTCAAGGCCAAGTACCCGGATGCCGAGTACGTCGACGCCCAGGGCAACCTCATCATGCCCGGACTCATCAATTGCCACACCCACATCTACTCGGGTCTGGCCCGCGGCCTTGCCATTAAGGGCTGCAACCCCACCAACTTCCTGGAGAATCTTGAGCAGCAGTGGTGGAAGATCGACGACAACCTGACGCTCGACGGCACCAAGGCCAGCGCCTATGCCACGATTCTTGACTCCATCCGCGATGGCGTCACCACGATCTTCGATCACCATGCGAGCTTCTGCGAAATCCCGGGAAGCCTCTTTACCATTAAGGATGCAGCTCAGGAGCTGGGCATGCGTTCGTGCCTGTGCTACGAGGTCTCCGACCGCCGCGGCCAGGAAAAATGCGACCAGGCCATTGCCGAGAACGCCGAGTTTGCCCAGTGGGCCGCCAAGGAGCGTCGCGATAACGACAACCACATGATCGCCGCCATGTTTGGCGGACATGCCACCTTTACGCTGTCGGACGAGACCATGGATAAGATGGCCGAGGCCAACAACGGCCTGACCGGCTTCCACATCCATGTGTGCGAGGGCATGAATGACGTGTGGGACTCCCGCCTCAACCGCGGTGGCATCAGCCCCGTCGAGCGCCTGCTGCAGCACAATCTGCTGGGTCCCGACACCATGCTCGGCCACTGCATCCACGTGACGCCTGCCGAGATGGATATCGTCAAGGAGTCCGGTACCTGGCTCGTCAACAACCCCGAATCCAATATGGGCAACGCCGTGGGCTGCGCCCCCGTGCTCGAGTTCTTCCGCCGCGGTATCCCCGTGTGCATGGGCACCGACGCCTACACCCACGATATGCTCGAGAGCCTTAAGGTCTTCCTGATCATTCAGCGCCACAACGCCGCCATGCCCAACGTGGGCTGGTGCGAGGCCATGACCATGCTGTTCGAGAACAACGCCAAGATGGCGAGCAAGTACTTCGATCGCAAGCTCGGCGTGCTCGAGGCCGGCGCTGCCGCCGATGTCATCGTCATGGACTACAAGCCCTTTACGCCGCTGAGCGAGGAGAATATCGACGGCCACATGCTCTTTGGCATGATGGGCAAAAACTGCCGCACCACCATCATCAACGGCCGCGTCCTGTACAAGGATCGTGAGTTCGTTGGGATTGATGAGGACAAGATCAACGCGTGGACCATGGCCGAGTCCAAGAAGCTCTGGAGCACGCTCAACGATCGCGTGTACTAATTCCAATTGGAGATTCGCGCGCGTCGGATGTTTCGCCGCATCCGACGCGCGCATAGGCGGCCTCCGCGGGGTCGCCGGCGCTGTGCTAGCGCTACACCGTATTTGCGCCCGCCGCGCGGTCTCGCCGGGCGTTACAGAGAGGAGCTCACTATGAGCGACATCATGAGGCCGATCCCGTTTTCGCAGCTGATGAACTGGATCATCGAGGAGCACAAGACCCAGGACGCCATCTTTGGCGTGCGTAAGATGGTCGCGACCAACCAGGAGGGTGCGCTTCCCATTTTTGACGAGCGCATCGAGACTCCGTTTGGCCCGGCTGCCGGTCCCAATACGCAGCTGGCCCAGAACATCGTGGCCTCTTATGTGGCCGGTTCTCGCTTCTTTGAGCTCAAGACCGTCCAGGTTATGGACGGCGAGGAGCTCTCCAAGTGCGTCAACAAGCCCTGCATCGTGGCTCAGGACGAGTGCTACAACTGCGAATGGTCTACCGAGCTCGAGGTTCCGCAGGCCTTTGCCGAGTACGTGAAGGCATGGTTTGCCTGCCACCTGATCGCTCGCGAGTACGGTCTGGGCAGCCCGGACGGCTTTGTCTTCAACATGTCGGTGGGCTATGACCTGGAGGGCATTAAGAGCCCCAAGGTCGACGCCTACATCGAGGGCATGAAGGATGCCAGCGGCTCCGACGTCTGGAACGAGTGCCGTGCCTGGGCACTCGCCAACCTGGACAAGTTTGAGCATGTCGACGCCGCGTTTGTCGAGTCCATCCCGGCACGCGTCTCCAACTCCATCACCGAGTCCACGCTGCATGGCTGCCCGCCCGCCGAGATCGAGCGCATCGCGACCTACCTCATCACCGAGAAGGGCCTCAACACCTACATCAAGTGCAACCCCACGCTGCTGGGCTATGAGTTTGCCCGCCAGCGTCTGAACGAGCTGGGCTTTGACTACATCGTCTTTGATGATATGCACTTCCGCGAGGACCTGCAGTGGGCCGACGCCGTGCCCATGTTCGAGCGCCTGATTGCCCTGTGCGCCGAGCGCGGCCTGGAGTTTGGCGTCAAGCTGACCAACACGTTCCCCGTCGACGTGACGAGGAACGAGCTGCCTTCCACCGAGATGTACATGTCCGGCCGTTCGCTGTTCTCACTGACCATCGAGGCCGCCCGCCGCATTACCGAGCAGTTTGACGGCAAGCTGCGCATCAGCTACTCCGGTGGTGCCACGGTCTACAACATCCGCGCCCTGTATGATGCCGGTATTTGGCCCGTCACCCTGGCGACCGACGTGCTCAAGCCCGGTGGCTACGAGCGCTTTAGCCAGATGGCCGGCGAGTTTACCGATCTGGACGGCAAGCCGTTCGCGGGCGTCTCTCTCGAGGCCGTGACCGCGATCCAGACCGACTCACTCACCAACCCGCTCTACAAGAAGCCGCTGCGTCCGCTGCCCGACCGCAAGGTCGCTGGCAAGAGCCCGCTTTCCGACTGCTTTACCACGCCGTGCCGTACGAGCTGCCCCATCCAGCAGGATATCCCTGCCTATCTGGCGGCTGTTGACGAGGGCCGCTACGAGGACGCGCTCAACATCATCATCGAGCGCAACGCCCTGCCGTTCATTACCGGTACCATCTGCCCGCATCCCTGCGGCCGTGCCTGCGAGCGTGCATTCTACGAGCCCGAGGGCGCCCAGATTCGCGCCAGCAAGCTCAAGGCCGCCCGCGAGGCCATGACCGCCGTGCTGCCCAAGCTGCGCGCCCAGGCCATCGCCAACGACGGCGAGCGCAACGTTGCCGTTATCGGCGGCGGCCCGGCCGGCCTGGCGACGGCGTTCTTCCTGACGCGCGCCGGCGTGCCCGTTACTATCTTCGAGGCCCGCGACTCTCTCGGCGGCGTGGTCCGTCACGTGATCCCCGAGTTCCGTATCGCGAGCGACGATATCTCCCACGATGCCGAGCTCTGTCTGGCCTTTGGCGCCAAGGTGCAGCTCAACGCCCGCGTGGAGTCCATTGACGAGCTCAAGGCCCAGGGCTTTACCGACGTAGTCGTGGCCACTGGTGCCTGGATGCCCGGCTCTGCGGGCTTGGGCGAGGGTGCCGAGTTCGACGTGCTGGAGTTCCTCGAGGCCGCCAAGAAGGGCGAGAAGCTCGAGCTGGGCGAGGACGTCGTGGTCATTGGCGCCGGCAACACCGCCATGGACGCGGCCCGCGTGGCCAAGCGCCTTGCTGGCGTGAAGAACGTGCGCCTAGTGTATCGCCGCACCAAGAAGCAGATGCCCGCCGACGAGGAAGAGCTCGATCTTGCTCTTGCCGACGGCGTTGAGTTCTGCGAGCTGCTGGCGCCCAAGGCGCTCAACGGCGCCGTGCTGACCTGCGACGTCATGGAACTTGGCGAGCCGGATGCAAGCGGCCGTCGCAGCCCCATCGCCACGGGCGAGACCGTCGAGCTTCCCGCCACCACGGTGATTTGCGCCGTGGGCGAGGGCATCGATGCCAGCCTGTACGACGCCGCGGGCGTCGAGCACGACCGTCGCGGCCGCCTTGCCGCCACCTCCACCGGCGTCGAGGGCGTTTGGGCTGCCGGTGACTGCCGTCGCGGTCCTGCCACCGTGGTCGAGGCTATTGCCGACGCCGCCGAAGTCGCCCGCGCCATCGCCGGCGTGGACTTTAACAAGTACGTCGACTGCAACGAGCAGGCCGGCCGCGAGGACACCTGCTACGAGCGCAAGGGGTCGCTATGCCGTGACAAGCGCAATTGCACCAAGACCCGCTGCCTGGGCTGCGGCTCGGTGTGCGAGGTCTGCTGCGACGTGTGCCCCAACCGCGCCAACGTGGCAATTAAGGTGCCGGGCCTGGCCAAGCATCAGGTCGTCCATGTCGACGGCATGTGCAACGAGTGCGGCAACTGCGCCGTGTTCTGCCCCTACCAGGAGGGTCGTCCCTACAAGGACAAGCTCACCCTGTTCTGGAGCGATCAGGACATGGAGAACTCCGAGAACGAGGGCTTCCTTGCTGTGGACGAGGACCACTTTAAAGTCCGCGTCGCCGGCACGGTCCGCACCGTCTCGGTCGATGCCGTCAACACCGGTCTGCCCGAGGCCGTCCGCCTGACCATCAAGGCCGTGCGCGACAGCTATCCGTATCTCCTTAAGAAATAGGCGAGTCTCTTATGGCCAAATCCATTCAACATAACGTGGCCTACGTTGCCTGCGGAAGCGGTTGCGCCTCCGCAGGTGGCGACGCCCGCTGCAGCGAAGGCTGCATTGGCTGTGGCGCCTGTGTCACGGCCTGTCCCCACGGTGCCATTGCGCTGGTCGATGGCATCGCCCGCGTGGATCGCTCCAAGTGCACGGGCTGTGGCCTGTGCGGCATGGCGTGTCCACAGCGCGTGATTGCCTTCGTTCCCGGCTACCAGAACATCCTGGTGCGCTGTAACAACACCGACAAGGGCGCCATTGCGCGCAAGATCTGCGACACGAGCTGCATCGGTTGCGGCATGTGCGCTAAAAAGTGCCCTGCCGGCGCTATCCGCATCGAGGACAACTGCGCCCATATCGACGGCGCGGACTGCCTGTCGTGTGGCATGTGCGCTGTCGTCTGCCCGCATGGCGCCATCCACGACCGCACCGGCATCGCCGCCGGCGTGTAGAAGGGAATCACCATGGCACAGGAATTCACTTTTACCGTTAACGGCGTCGAGCGCACGACGACTCAGAACAAGCCGCTGCTCCGCTACTTGCGCGACGACCTGCACATCCATTCCGCTAAGGACGGCTGCTCCGAGGGCGCCTGCGGTACCTGCACCATCCATGTGGACGGTGCGGCCGTCAAGGCATGCGTACTGACCACCGCTCTTGCCGCCGGCCGCAACATCGTGACCGTCGAGGGCCTGCCCCAGGACGTGCGCGAGGCCTTTGTGTACGCCTTTGGTGCCGTGGGCGCCGTGCAGTGCGGTTTTTGCATCCCCGGCATGGTCATGGCGGGTGCGGCGCTCATCGCCGAGGACCCCGAGCCCACCGAGGAGCAGATCAAGTACGCCATCCGCGGCAACGTCTGCCGCTGCACCGGCTACAAGAAGATTATCGAGGGCATTTCGCTGGCCGCTGCGGTGCTCCGCGGCGAAAAGCAGATCGACGAGGATCTGGAGCGCGGCGACAACTACGGCGTAGGCAAGCGCGCCTTTCGTATCGACGTGCGCAAGAAGGTGCTCGGCGAGGGCAAGTATCCCGACGACATCGACGAGCTCGATCAGCCGGGTCTGACCTACGCCAGCGCCGTGCGCTCCAAGTATCCGCGCGCCCGCGTGCTCTCCATCGACACTTCCAAGGCCGAGGCCCTGCCCGGCGTGGTGGGCATCCTGCGCGCCGAGGACGTGCCGGTCAACCAAGTCGGCCACCTTATCCAGGACTGGGACGTCATGATCGCCCAGGGCGATATCACCCGCTGCGTGGGCGATGCCATCGTGCTGGTGGTCGCCGAGGACGAAGCGACGCTCGAGAAGGCTAAGAAGCTCGTAAAGATCGATTACGAGCCGCTGGAGCCCGTGCGTAACATTGTCGAGGCCAGGGCTGCTGACGCCCCGCGCCTGCACGACAGCTTCTTTGCCTTCGGCAACACGGTGGAGCTCAAGGACAACGTGTGCCAGAGCCGTCACGTGACGCGCGGCGACGCCGCCAAGGCGCTGGCAGAGAGCGCGTTCACCGTGACGCAGCGCTTTACCACGCCCTTTACCGAGCATGCCTTCTTGGAGCCCGAGTGCGCCGTTGCCTTCCCGTACAAGAACGGCGTCAAGGTGCAGTCGACCGACCAGGGTGCTTACGACACGCGCAAAGAGTGCGCCCACATGTTTGGCTGGGACAACGAGCCCGAGCGCGTGGTCGTCGAGACCATGCTCGTGGGTGGCGGCTTTGGCGGTAAGGAGGACGTTTCGGTCCAGCACCTGGCTGCGCTCGCCGCATATAAGTTCCAGCGTCCTGTGAAGTGCAAGCTCACGCGTGCCGAGTCGCTCGCTTTCCATCCCAAGCGCCACGCCATGGACGGCACCTTTACACTGGGCTGCGACGCCGAGGGCAACTTTACCGGCCTGGACTGCGAGATCAACTTTGATACCGGCGCCTACGCGTCGCTGTGCGGCCCGGTGCTCGAGCGCGCCTGCACGCATGCCGTCGGCCCCTACAAGTACCAGAACACCGACATTCGCGGCTTTGGCTACTACACCAACAACCCGCCCGCCGGTGCGTACCGCGGCTTTGGCGTTTGCCAGTCCGAGTTTGCGCTCGAGAGCCTGATCGACCTGCTGGCCGAAAAGGTCGGTTTGGATCCGTGGGAGATTCGCTACCGCAACGCCATCGAGCCGGGCGAGGTTCTGCCCAACGGCCAGATTGCCGACTGCTCCACGGCGCTTAAGGAGACACTGCTCGAGGTCAAGGATGCCTACTATGCGCATCCCGGCCACGCCGGCATCGCCTGCGCCATGAAGAACGCCGGCGTGGGCGTGGGCCTGCCCGATGCCGGCCGCTGCAAGATTCGCATCGAGAACGGCGTGGCCGTGGTCTATGCCGCCACGTCCGACATCGGCCAGGGCTGCAACACCGTCTTTTTGCAGGACGTTGCCGAGGCCTGCGGTCTGCCGCTTCGCTGCATCGCCAACGGCGAGTGCTCCACCGAGAATGCTCCCGACTCCGGCACCACGTCTGGCTCGCGTCAGACGGTCGTGACCGGCGAGGCCGTGCGCGGTGCCGCCTTCCTGCTGCGCGATGCCATGCTTGACATCGAGGCCGGCAAGCCCGCACCCGATACTCCCGTGAGCGCGCATGGCGACGGCGTCAAGATCGAGTATGACGACGGTCGCGCCTATCAGCTGCACACGCAGGAGCTCGTCGCCGGCCAGGGTATGCATCCTCAGGATCCTGCGGCTGCCATCAAGGCGCTCGAGGGATGCGAGTTTGGCTACGTGTATCTGGAGCCGACCGACAAACTGGGCGCCGACGTTCCCAACCCCAAGAGCCACATCTGCTACGGCTTTGCCACGCATGTGGTCATTCTGGACGATGACGGCCGCGTGAGCGAGGTCTATGCCGCGCACGATTCCGGCAAGGTGGTCAACCCCATCTCCATCCAGGGCCAGATCGAAGGCGGCGTGCTCATGGGTATGGGCTATGCGCTTACCGAGGACTGGCCGCTCAAGGACTGCGTACCCCAGGCAAGGTACGGCACGCTCGGGCTGTTCCGTGCGCCCGAGATTCCGGATATCCACGCCATTTACGTGGAGAAGGACGAGCTGTTGCCCGTGGCATACGGCGGTAAGGGCATCGGCGAGATCGCAACGATCCCCACGGCGCCCGCCGTGCAGAACGCCTACCACGCATTCGACGGCAAGCTGCGTCCGGATCTGCCCATGGTGGATACGCCGTACAGCCGCGCTCGTCACCGCGGGTAGAGTAGAGCGCGGACGGCCATCGCTGACGAGCTGTTCGCGCTCAACATCAACTGCATATGCTGCGCTTTTGGCCCCGGCTCCATCGCGAGCCGGGGCCTTTTGTTTGGAGCGGAGGCAGCATCCCGGAATTCGGGCAATCCGGTGGTCAGGGGTTGAGCGAGCGTCGCGCTAAGGATGCCAAGCGTAAAACCTTCAATGAACATAGCGTAAAAACTACATCCGCAACGGCGTAAAAACTACATTGGAAGTAGCGTAAAATCCGCATTGAGAATGGCGTAATTTCGTATATCGCATGATCGCCCGAGCTTGCACACGGCCTTTTGCGAGCTCTTGCCATGAACGAGAGCCAGGCTGTCACGTACAAGACGCTCATAAAGGACGCCTCGTACGGTGAGGCGGGCCCCGACGAGAGGACCATCGCTGCGTACTTGGACCTCTTCAACAGGCTCAAGCTGACCGAGGACCTGTGCGGATGGGAGCCGCCCATGCGCTCGAAGGCCCGCGTTCGCGTGCGCCCCAAGCGCTACTTCTGTGACCCGTCACTTGCGGCGGCGTTGCTGGGGGCTACCCCTGAGCGGCTGCTTGGCGATATACAAACGTTGGGGATGCTCTTTGAGAACCTCGTTCTGCGCGACGTGCGCGTGTTCCTTTCCACCTACGGCGGTGTCGACAACAGTGTCCATTATTTCCGAGATGAGAAGGGCCTTGAGGTCGATCTGATCGTTGAGCACAACGGGCGCTGGGGAGCCATCGAGGTCAAGCTGAGTGATGCGAAAGCAGACGATGGAGCGAGAAATCTCAAGGCGCTGGAGAGGAAAGTGCTCTCCAATCCTGCCGCCCAGAATGCCGCGCCGGCGTTTTTGGCGGTCGTGGTTGGAAAGGGGAGCATTGCCTACACACGCGACGACGGCGTGGCGGTGATCCCCATGGCGGCACTTGGGGCGTAGTGGTTTTGCGGGCGTGCCGTGCTTCCTTTACCGAAAATCCATTTGGTAAACCAGATGCTCGCGGATAGAATAAAGTCGACGGCAGCCCAAGTAGTGAAGAGCTGGGCAGCGCCGTTGCTTGGATTAAGGGGTCATCGCCTTAGCGGCGTCGACCCCTCTTTTTATGCTTCGTACGCTGCTTGAGTGCCTCGGTAAGTCCGATAAGCGCCGTGAGGAGCGAGACCAAAGCGGTCAGGAGCTTCACAAAATCAGTCAGATCGGTCATGGGCATCACCTCCCGTCGCATGGAGGGCGCTGCCCGGCACATGGAACTGCCGTCAACAACTGCAATTCTATCAAAGTACTGCTATAAATACGAATATATGTTCGATAATAACAGTGACGTGATTCTCTCAAAGTGTGGCTTTACGCAAAGATGCCGGAAAGCTGCACTGTGCGATTTCATGTCCGCACGGACACTTATCCTTACGGCAATGTAGCTGCCTGTGAAACAGGCGGCAGTTGACGGAGAAAGGCCCTCACCGTGTCAGACAAAAAGACGCCGTGTATCTCGGCTATCGATACGACGAACTTTGCGCGCCAGATCGTGCTGGACTTTGAGTTTGCGCCGGTGCCAAAGCAGCGCCAGCGCCGTGGACTGCGCAATGAGATCATCGAGGTCGGCGCCGTCAAGCTCGATTACCACGGCAACGTTATGGGCGAGTTCTCGCAGTTTGTGCAGACGGAATTTACCGAAGGCGTTGCGTTTCCCGTCCGCGAGCTCACAGGGATATCGGCTGTGGATACCGCGATGACCGATCCGCTCTATGTGGCGATCAAAAGGCTCAGCGATTGGATCGGTCGCTACTCCGCCCAGGTGGTCTGTTGGAGCGGGGCGGATCGTCGACAGCTTTTGACCGAGTGCCAGGCAAAGCATATCGATCTTTCCGCATTTCCTACGGATTGGGCCGATCTGCAGGCGTTTTATACCTCGATCATGGACGTGGGCAGCCACGGGTGCGTCTCTTTGAGTGACGCGGCAACGTGGTTCGGCATCGAGTTCGACGAGTCGACGGGTCACGCCCACAGCGCCCTGGCCGATGCGCGCGTGACCGCTAAGCTGCTCAAGCAGATGATGGAGGGGGACTATCACGTGAGTCCGCGCGCCCAGGAAGTCCGCCAACGGTGGGGGATGGGCGAGCGAGCTCAGACGCGCCTTTCCAGCAAGTGCCCCGAGCTGGGCGACCTGCTGCTGAAGCTGAAGGCGGAGGGGAGATAGGCGGCGTTGGCCGTCTGCATGGCGCGTGGCCTGTCGCGTATCACTACTCTTCCTGCCGCTTGGCAGGCAGGATGTAGACGTTCTCGGCGTCCACGGCGATCTGCGTGGGGCGGTTGTAGAGGGTGTCTACTTCCATTACGCTCTGCTTGAACGGTGCGACGTCAGGCGTCTTTGCCCGATGGAGCTTCTCGAGGAGTTTCTCGGATTGCCTATCGTTGAACCTGCCGATGTCCTCTCCTGCACCCTCGAGTGCCTCGTCGATGAGCGTATGTTCGCCCACGGGGGTCTTTGCGATGGCGTGACCGAGCAATTTGCCCGCGGACGCGATGCCGCCCAGCAGTGCCGCATCGACGGTGTCGGCAGTTCCCGCCTCGAGGGCGTCGTAACACTCGGTGTAGAGCTCGCGATACGCAATCGAATCGGCCTCGATCTTCGCGGTGGCGTCCGCGAGCTTTGCGGGCTCGAAGTTCTGGGCGAGCATGGGTTCGAGGAACAGTGAGAACGCGTGGATGTAGGTGGCGAGCTGGCAGTCTTTGAGGTAGTCGAGCGCCTTGTCGAGGCGTCTGCCCAAGCCGTCTCGCACCTCGATGAACCCTTTCTTTTTCAGATCCGCTTGCGCCTGCGAGCGGAAGAGTTCCATGTCCTGCGCGGACGACTGCTTGATGTCGAGCACCTTCATATGGGCGTTTGCCATGTAGGTGGCGTTGCCGTAGTTGAGGCCGTAACCGTTGAGGATGTCTGCGAGCGTCTTGAGGTTGCCACGCATGTTGGCCTTGTCGCGCTGACGCATGTACTCGAACATCTCGTCGACGGACTCCTGGATGGAGTCGAGCTTTTGGTTTATCTGCGCGATTGCGGCTGCCATGAACAACGACGTCGGGTCGTAAGGCACTTGAGTGACGCTCGTGGCGATGTCGCCCTCGACTACGTGGAAGCGCGCCTGTCCAAAGCCCTTGACTGCGTCGCGGTAGCCCCCTGTGAGACCGCTGCCGTCCTTGAACGAGTTGAGTTTCGACGGATCGAGCGGGTTGCCAAATTTGTCAGTCGCCTGGAGCAGCGTGGGTACGCTCACCGTGTTAGTGACGGTGCGAAACATCGAGGGGAGCGAGGCGAACGCCACGCCGAGCTGGGGAATTCGCTCGAGCGGCAGCTTGATGGCGCCGGAGATGTCCGCCCGCTCCTGGGTGAGCGCGAGGTGGATTTTGGTCGATGCGAGCTGTTTTGCCACGAGTTCCTCTCGGCCGCCGTCCGTTGAGGGTTTGATCTCGTTGTCTGCCATAGCGTGCTCCTTGTTTGCGTTGATCGCCGTGGGCATTATCTCATTGCTAGGTGGCTTGCCAGAGCGGGGTAGAGACCGAGCGTCTGGCAAAACTCGTTAACTGATTGCATTTCAGCGGATTGGGTTGATTGCAAGAGAAGGACGGCTATCCATCTGCCCTTCCCAGTTGAGTTCGCTTTGAGCTACTGTTCGTGCCTATGCTGCTTGGGCTCAAGCCTTCTCGCTGCCGCGAAGCAGGCCGTGGCCGCCATGGCTAATGCGATGCTGGCCATCCAAGCGGAGTCGCCGGTTACGGCGAGCTTTGGTTCATCGGTTATCGTGTGTCCCGACCTTTTTGTAGACGCCTCGTCGGCGTCCTTTTCAGGAGTGGCAGGATCACTTTTGTTGTCGCCGGGTGAATCTACATCGGTCTTGCCGCCCGCCTGCTCCCCTTGGGCCTTCCCCTCCACGGTGAAGGATGCATCGGTCGCCGTCCCGTCCTTCCAGACGGCCGTGACGGTGTGTCCGCCGGCGGCAAGCGTGTCCAGGTAGGCCGGCTTGAGCTCGATAATCGTGCTGCCCTTGGTTGCGGTGTAGTTCTCAGCGGAGGCCTCATTTCCGTCCACGAGGAGACGCGTGAACTCATCGAGAGGACCGCTGAAGCGGAAGGTCAGACCGTCCTCGTTGCCCTTTGCATATGCCTGCCCGTTGCCCTTGGTGGCGGCATACAGCGGGGCGGTCACGTCGAAGGTAACGTCCTCCGCGTCGTCGACATCAAAGGTCCGGACGCCGGTCTTGCCGTTACGCTCGGCGTAGGCGGAGCTGTAGACGAAGGTCTCATGACCCGCCTTGTCGAGGACCGCGAGGGCATGGATTTCAAACGAGCCCATCGAGAGCGACGTGGGGAACTCGATTTCGATATAGCCTCTTGCCGCATCGTAGCTGCAGCTCAACGTTTTACGGGCCTTTACAGAGTTCGGGTCCTCGACATAGCCGGGGTCGCCGAGAATCGGGGAGACAGACTTCACGCCGTCCGCGTCGCCTACATTGCAATAGATGCGGAGGAGCCCGCCGACAGGGACTCTCTTCGCGGAGATGGAAACGTTCGAGACCGTGGGCGGGTTCCGGTCGATCGCGCTGCCGGTCACCTCGAAGCACAGCTCGCTCGGGTCGGCAACCGAGAAAGTCGCGCCCGAGATGCCGTTGGCCCTGGCGTAGGAACTCTCGTACACATCGGTCTCGAACCCTAGGTCATCGGTGACCGAAAGGCCGATCAGCCTGTGCCTTCCGATCCTATTGCTGTCGAATGTGAGGTCGAACCCGTCGATAGACGAGCCTCCGTGATAATAGGCCGACGAAACGGAGCAGCCGTCGTCCTTATCCTCCCAGCCCCGCTGCAGTATGGGGGAAACGGAGCGAACGCCGTCCGGGTCCGCGACGGACCAAGAGATGTGGAAGTCGGCACCGGTCGCGACCTCCCTACTCGAGAGCGACACGGAGGACACGGTCGGCGGGTTCTGGTCCGCGGGCCCCTCGGTCACCTCATAGACGAGGGGGCTGGTGGCGAAGGTCGGAGAGTTGAGTCCCTTCTCCTCGGCATACGCCGCGTCGTAGACATCGGTAACCCATCCAAGGCTATCGGTCACGCCGAGGCCGATGATCCGGTACCTGCAGGGCCGGTCGCTCGGGGAGGTGGGGATATCGAAGCCCGCGGTCGTGTCGCCGGTCGACCGGAAGGCGAGGCGGGAGCTGTTGCCCTGGTCCCCGTCATCGCTATCGACGACGACCTCGACTATCGGCGTGACTGACCGCACCCCATCGGGGTCGTCCACATCGTAGCCGACATGCAGCGTGGAGCCGGCCGTGACTGTCGTCGCGGATAACGTCACGTTGGAGATGCTGGGCGGGTTCGGGTCCGACGCAGCGAGGACGGTTGAGGGCAAAGCTAGCGCTACGGCGGCGGACAGCGGGACGAGCAGACTAAGCGCGAAGCGCCTGGAGAATTTCAAGGAGGTCATTGACGATGCCGATCTTCCATAATTGTTGCAACGATACCAGTATATCTTTGGCCCACGCTAGCCTGACGTTCTTTCCGCGAACGGCTCGTTAGTTTAGAGACGGCGTATGGACGCCCGTCTCGTCCAAGTTTCTCGTAAGGGCGATTATGAGGGCATGAAGAGACTTTCTCGGAACAATCAATTGGGGATATCAAAGAAATGCTGGACGCCGCCCGATCGCTCAATGCCTTTGAGGCGAAATGTGGCGCATCGGCTACGTTGTTGAGATCATTTATCGAGCGATACGTCATTCCAGCCGAGGCCACCATCATGAGGCTTCTGTTCCTACGCCCCCGCAATCCCGCGGGCCGCACTCAACAGCTCATACTCCCTCTGGCTCCACTAGTACAGCTCGGCCGTGCGTACGGCGTCGCGGCACAGGTCCAGGAATGCCTCGGCTCCCTCGCAGAAGCACTCTCGGGCAAAGGCGCCGGATCCGTCCGCAACGCATACGCCGTCAGCAAAGAGCTTCCAGCTAGACGGCTCGCGAGAGTCGTCTCCAAGCAGCTTGATCTGCAGCACGTGCGGGCTGCCGGCGGCGCAGAGTTCTTCCTCGAGCACCTGCACCGTAAAGCGCATCTGGTGGGAGAGGCTGCTCTTGATCATGGCCGAGGCGTAGCCATTTGGCTTATCCAGAAGATGCATGTGATTCGGTTTGACGGTCAGGTTGTGGAAGTTACGCTCGCTGCGCACGGAGAAATTGTCCATACGGACTCCTTTCATCGATGTTGGCAGGGCCACCGTGCCTCTTGGCCGGTTGGCGTCGGGATCGTGGAGCCAACTCTCTACCCCGACTCTGGATAAAATGCGCCCGCTCCTTGCGGGCAAGAGGAAGTCTATCAACGTGTACGGACAGAAATCAAGCGCCGCCTGCGAAATGACGCGTGAACGGCGTTGGTTTCCCAAGTGATTATTCGGCTTTCATCCGGAAAAGTGTCGAAATCAGCCGTGTAAAAGTACGGAAAAGTGTCGAAATAGGCACCTTAAAACTTCGGAAAAGTGTAGCTGGATGACAAAACAGCACTTAGAAGCCGGTGCTGGATGCGGGATCCTGCGGCCGCCTTCAGCTCTCGCTACTCATCGTCTCCGTCGTTGGGGTCGCCCTTGAGGGTGTTGATGTCCAGGTACTGGTTATCGTCCTCTTTTTGCTGGGTCTCCGACTCCGCTTGGGTGGGGCCGCGGAACAGCTGGAATCCCTCAAACGCAATGACGCCGAGCAGGGCAATGATAATGGCGATAAAGGCAACCTTGACTGCCTGCGGAAATTCCGAGAAACGCAGCGCCTTTTCCTCGGCGTAATAATCGGCAAAGCGCTCTTCGCCCGTGCTTTTGGTATACGCCGGCGCGGACGCGGCCTCCGGGTCATATTCCGGTGCAGGCGTGGCAGCGTACGGATCGTTGAGATAATCGCTCGATGCGGTGCCATAATCCTCGGTCTCGATGCGACCGGTGCCAGCATAGCCATCGGAATAATCGGAATATGCCGCACCGCCCTCATAGTCCGCGGCGCTCGTGTTGGCGGCAAAAAGCGGGTTAACTGGAACATCGAGCGCCGGCATGCCGGTAGAGGTCTCATCCAGATCGGTTGCAGCCCAGGAATCGTAGGCAACTTGATGGGCAACGGGCTCGTCGAGCCTTGCGACCGGAGGCTTGCGTGCCGCAGGAACAGGCAACTGCTGGGCGCTGTACATAACGGTGCTGTCGGCCGATTTGCCCTGCGTCGCTGCAGCGAGAAATGCTGCCGTCTCGGACGGGTCGCTTGCGGGGCGGGGAGCGGGCGTGGGCGCCGAAGTGGGTGCGGGCGTAGGCGCGGGCGTCGAAACAGCCGACTGCGCAGGAGTCGGCGCAGATGCGGTCTTAGGCGCAAGTGCGGGATTGGGGTTTGACGGGCGAGCCCCGCCGCCCATGAGTTCGTCGGCGGTCCACGGGCGATCATCCATCACGTCGTCAAGGCTCAGCGAAAACAGGTCGTCTTCACCCTCATCGAACATGCGGTGCACATGTCCACCAATTGCCGGAATCAATCCGCGACCGGTGCATGATGCCTTGCTCAACGCCATTCTGTTCCACCCTTTCGAAATACTAATGACATCGATTATATGGAACTTCCCAAGTGGCTCGGTCTTGGATTCGTGCTTTCCAGAACTCGCGCCCAAAAGGGGAGGGGCAATCCAGGCGAGTGCCTACTTGTCGCCGGCCGCCGCCTTGGCCTCATTGAGGTAGCTATAGAAGCTGTACTTAGAGATGCCAAAGAACTCGCAGGCGCGCTCGCTCGACTTGGAAATGAGGAAGGCGCCGCGACGGTCGAGGTAGCCGATGGCGCGAATGCGCTCATCTTTGGTCATAAGTGCCGCGGGCTTGCCCACAAACTGCTCGCACTCGTGCAGCAGGTCCTCGAGCAGGTCGCCGATGTTCTTGGTAATGGGCTCGGGCTCGGTGTAGCCCGTGCCGCCGGTGCCGGTAAAGGCGTCGAGCGAACGCTCAAAAGCCTTCATAAGCGTAATGTCAAAGTTGATGCCCAAAATGCCGACGGGCTTGCCCTCATCGTTGCGGATAAAGATGGTCGAGGACTTGAGCAGCTTGCCATCGGCGGTTTTGGTGAGGTACGGCTCGCGGTCGTGCACGTCGGCGGTGCCCTCGTGCATGGATTCAAGCACAATATGGCTGGGGCCGTCACCCAGTTTGCGCCCGCTGACGTGGCCGTTTTCGATCACTACGATGGAGCGGTCCACGTCCTCGGTCTCCAGGTCGTGGACGACGACTTCGCAGTTGGGGCCAAATTGGAGCGCTAGGCCGTGTGCAAGGCGCTTGTAGAACTCAATCTGTGCGGGGGTCATGGGTGCCTTCCTAAAAATTAGTTTGGGCTCACTGTGCCATAAACCCCACTTGTTCGCAAACAAATACATAGACAGGCTAATTGGTGACCGTTCGGCGGCGAAAAGGTACCGATTACGGCAACAAACAATTTGTTAGGTTTACCAATCAAAAAGTGTGATAGAACAGTGCTAACAAACTTTTTGTTTGGCATCCACATAAAAGTTCAGCCGTGTGAATGGGATCGGGTTGGAACGCGTATGCGGGGGCCGGCAAGAGAGGACTTAAGGAGTTCACCGTATGGCCGATAAGATCCAGTGGGCGGGCAACACGATGCCCAAGAGCGATGACAAGCACTTGGGAATCATGAGCCTCGACCACGTGAAGAAGGCCCGCGCCTTCCACCAGTCGTTCCCCCAATATACCGTCACTCCGCTTGCCCGCCTGGACGGCCAGGCCGCGCGCCTGGGCCTGTCCAACCTGTGCGTTAAGGACGAGAGCTATCGCTTTGGCCTCAACGCCTTTAAGGTCCTGGGCGGCTCGTTTGCCATGGCCAACTACATTGCCGACGAGACCGGCAAGGACGTTGCCGACTGCACCTTCGACTACCTGACCTCCGATCAGCTTGCCAAGGACTTTGGCCAGGCCACCTTCTTTACCGCCACCGACGGCAACCATGGCCGCGGCGTGGCATGGGCTGCCAACAAGCTGGGCCAGAAGGCCGTCGTGCACATGCCTAAGGGTTCCACCAAGCCTCGCTTCGATAACATCGCCGCCGAGGGTGCCACGGTGACCATCGAAGAGGTCAACTACGACGAGTGCGTGCGCATGGCCGCCGCCGAGGCCGACGCCTGCGAGCGCGGGGTCATCGTTCAGGACACCGCCTGGGAGGGCTACGAGAAGATCCCGTCCTGGATCATGGAGGGCTACGGCACCATGGCTTCCGAGGCTGCCGAGCAGCTGCGCGAGATGGCCATCAACCGCCCGACGCACGTGTTTGTCCAGGCTGGCGTAGGCTCGCTCGCCGGCGCCGTGGTGGGCTACTTTACCAACCTGTATCCCGATAACCCGCCCACCTTCGTCGTGGTTGAGTGCGCGCCTGCCGCCTGCCTGTACAAGGGCGCTGCCGCCGGCGACGGCGATCCGCGCATCGTGGACGGCGACATGCCCTCCATCATGGCCGGCCTGTGCTGCGGCGAGCCCAACATCCTGGGCTGGGATATCCTGCGCAACCACACCACTGCCTTCGTGTCCTGTCCCGACTGGGTCACCGCTCGCGGCATGCGCACCCTGGGCGCTCCCGAGAAGGGCGACCCGCGCGTCATCTCCGGCGAGTCCGGCGCTGTGACCACCGGCCTGGTCGAGACTCTCATGCTCGATCCCGAGTACGCCGAGCTCAAGGAGCTCATCGGCCTGGACAAGACGAGCTCCGTGCTCTGCTTCTCCACCGAGGGCGATACGGATCCCGACCAGTATCGCCGTATTGTTTGGGAAGGCGAATATCCCACTTGCTAATCGTTAGGGCGGAGTAAATAGGTATCGCTCCGCCACCTCACAGGTAGATTCCTTCGTTTGAAAGGTTATGAACAATGGCTAAAGAACTCGATTTCGACGCTATCAAGGCTGCTGCTGAGTCTCATCGTGCTGATATGACGCGTTTTCTTCGCGCAATGATTAGCCACCCCTCTGAGTCTTGCGAGGAGGGTGAGGTTGTCGCCTGCATCAAGGCCGAGATGGAGAGCCTTGGCTATGACGAGGTCAAGGTCGACGGCCTGGGCAACGTCATGGGCTTTATGGGCGAAGGCGACAAGATCATCGCCATCGACTCCCACATCGACACCGTCGGCATCGGCAACATCGAGAACTGGGACGCCGATCCCTATGAGGGCTACGAGACCGACGAGATCATCTACGGCCGCGGCGGCTCTGACCAGGAGGGCGGCATGGCTTCTGCTACCTACGCTGCCAAGATGATGAAGGACATGGGCCTCATCCCCGAGGGTTACAAGATCATGGTCGTCGGCACCGTCCAGGAAGAGGACTGCGACGGCATGTGCTGGCAGTACATCTACAACAAGGACGGCATTAAGCCCGAGTTCGTCATTTCCACCGAGCCCACCGACGGCGGCATCTATCGCGGCCACCGCGGCCGCATGGAGATCCGTGTCGACGTTCACGGCACCTCCTGCCACGGCTCCGCTCCCGACCGCGGCGACAACGCCATCTACAAGATGGCCGACATCATCGCCGACGTCCGCGCCCTCAACAACAACGGCTGCGACGAGTCGACCGACATCAAGGGTCTCGTCAAGATGCTCGACCCCAAGTACAACCCCGAGCACTTCGAGGATGCCCGCTTCCTGGGCCGCGGCACCTGCACCGTCAGCCAGATCTTCTACACCAGCCCCAGCCGCTGCGCTGTCGCTGACTCCTGCGCCATCTCCATCGACCGTCGCATGACCGCCGGTGAGACCTGGGAGTCCTGCCTGGACGAGATCCGCAACCTGCCGGCCGCCAAGAAGTACGGCGACGACGTGAAGGTCTCCATGTACATGTACGACCGTCCGTCCTGGACCGGCGAGGTCTACGAGACCGAGGCTTACTTCCCCACGTGGATCAACAAGGAGACCGCTCCGCACGTCAAGGCCCTCGTCGACGCCCACAAGGCCATGTTTGGTGACGAGCGCATCGGCTGCGAGCCCAGCATGGACAAGCGCACCGGTCGCCCGCTGTGCGACAAGTGGACCTTCTCCACGAACTGCGTCTCCATCCAGGGCCGCTACGGCATTCCCTGCGTGGGCTTTGGCCCGGGTGCCGAGTCTCAGGCTCACGCTCCCAACGAGGTCACCTACAAGGACGACCTGGTCACCGCTGCCGCCATGTACGTGGCTGCCCTGAACCTCTACGATCCGAGCCAGGCCGATGGCGACGCCACCGTGTTCCGCGCCGGTCTGACCAACAACAAGATCGATTAGTCCCATTCCTCGATTTTGTTGAGCCGGGGGCCGCTCGTGTCCCCGGCACCCCCTGTTGACTTGGGGCCCGCGGTCGTTATCTCCCATGCTTCCTCAACGGTGGCGGGTCCTCGTCATGGTGCTCTGCATGTTCTGGCCACACGCGCATGCCGGAGCACATCTACTCATTGCGATCGTTTCATCTTTAGAAAGGACATTTCCATGGACGCTAAGTTTACCGAGCTCGTCGAGCAGCTGAACGGCCTCGATTTTAAGGGTATGTACGGCAGCGACTTCCTGCACACTTGGGACAAGACCACCGATGAGCTCAAGGCTCTCTACATCGTCGCCGACGCCCTGCGCGAGCTGCGCGAGAACAACGTCTCGTCCAAGATCTTCGACTCGGGCCTGGCCGTCTCCCTGTTCCGCGACAACTCCACCCGTACGCGCTTCTCCTTCTCTAAGGCTGCCAACCTGCTCGGCCTTGAGCTGCAGGACCTGGACGAGAAGAAGTCCCAGATCGCTCACGGCGAGACCGTCCGCGAGACCGCTACCATGATCTCCTTCATGGCCGACGTCATCGGCATCCGCGATGACATGTACATCGGCAAGGGCGACGCCTACATGGCCGAGGTCTCCGAGTCTGTCCAGCAGGCCTACGAGGATGGCGTCCTGGATCACCGTCCCACGCTCATCTCCCTGCAGTCCGATTCCGACCACCCCACGCAGTCCTCTGCCGACATGCTCTACCTCATCAACGAGTTTGGCGGCCTCGAGAACCTCAAGGGCAAGAAGGTTGCCGTCACCTGGGCCTACTCGCCCTCTTACGGCAAGCCGCTGTCCTGTCCGCAGTCGCTGATCAGCCTGCTGCCCCGCTTTGGCATGGACGTCACCCTGGCTCACCCCGAGGGCTACGACCTCATGCCCGAGGTCGTCGAGCGCGCCAAGGGCTATGCCGCCGAGTCCGGCACCACCTTTAAGCAGGTCAACACCATGGCCGAGGCCTTCGAGGGCGCCGACATCGTGATCCCCAAGAGCTGGGCTCCGTTTGCCGCCATGGAGAAGCGCACCAACCTGTACGCCGAGGGCGACGATGCCGGCATCGCCGCGCTCGAGAAGGAGCTGCTCGCCCAGAACGCTACGCATCAGGACTGGTGCTCCACGACCGAGCTCATGGAGAAGACTGCCAACGGCCAGGACACCATCTTTATGCATCCGCTGCCCGCCGACATCTCCGGTGTCTCCTGCGAGCACGGCGAGGTCAACGCCGACGTCTTCGACATGCACCGCGTGGGCATGTACAAGGAGGCCAGCTACAAGCCGTACGCCATCGCAGCCATGATGTTCCTGCAGAAGGTTGCCGATCCCGCCGCTACCCTCAAGGCCCTCGACGAGCGCAACACCGCCCGTTGGTTCCAGGCCTAAAGCCGGGCTGAGGTAAGCCATGTAAAGGGGGCGCTCTGCCAACCGGCGGGGTGCCCCTTTTTGCATCGTGGGCGTGCGGGATAAGCGCTTTCGATGTAGATGCCCCGCGACGCGAGTTATGGGTACGATGGTTTCAGGGGAGGTATCGCCATGAAACTTGGTTGCGTCATTATGGCTTCGGGCGAGGGCAAGCGATTTGGCTCTAACAAGATGCTCGCTGATATCTATGGCGAGCCGCTGATTGCCCGGACCATTGATTCGGTTCCCCGGGGCTTTGACGTTGTGGTTTCGACGCGTTGGCCCGAGGTCGCTCAGATTTGTGATGACAAGCATTGCCCGTGCGTGCTGCACGATGGCGAGCTGCGCAGCGAAAGCGTCCGTGCGGGCCTTTCGTGGGGAGTCGAACGCAACTGGAAAGGTTGCCTCTTTTTGCCGGGCGACCAGCCGCTCGTGAGTTCGGATTCTTTTGAGGCTATGGTTCGTGCATTTGACGAGCGTGGCCGCAAGCATCCGGTGCGTCTTGCGTGCAACGGTGAGCCTTCGAGCCCGGTGCTCTTTCCGGCGGAACTGTTCGATGCACTTATGTGTCTTGAGGGTAAGGACGGCGGCGGTTCGATCCTCAAGGACCGTACCGACGTGGTGCTGGTCGAGGCGCGTGCCTACGAGCTGTGGGACGTCGATACCGTCAAGGGACAGCGACGCATAACGGAGCATATCGCCGCCTGCTCGTATTTTGATCGCGTGGCCAACTGCATCAATCAATAAGGAGCAATTATGATCATCATCAAAAACGGCGCGCTCGTGACGCCCCAGGGGCTTCGCCGCGCCGATCTTGCCATGGAGGGCGATAAGATTGTGCGGATTGCCGCGGCAATCGAGCCGGGCGAGGGCGATACCGTCCAGGACGCCACCGACTGTTGGGTGTTCCCCGGCTTTATCGACGGCCACACGCACATGCAGTGCTGGACTGGCATGGATTGGACGGCCGATAGCTTTGAGACCGGTACGCGTGCGGCTGCCTGCGGCGGTACGACGACCATCGTGGACTACGCGACGGCCGATCGCGGCGTGACCATGCCCGATGCCTTGGCCGAGTGGCATCGCCGCGCCGACGGAACCTGCACGGCCAACTACGCGTTTCATATGGCACTCGCCGAGTGGAATGAACGCAACCGCGCCGATCTTTCGGCCATGCGCGAGGCGGGCGTGTCGTCGTTTAAGACCTACTTTGCCTATGACCACCTGCGCCTGGACGACGCCGAGACGCTCGAGGTGCTGGAGGAACTCAAGCGCGTGGGCGGCATGCTCTGCGTGCATTGCGAGAACGGTACGCTGGTGAATGAACTGCAGAAGCGCGTGTACGAGCAGGGGATTCATGGGCCCGAGGGGCATGCGCTCAGCCGTCCGGACGTGTGCGAGGCCGAGGCCGTGAGTCGTCTGCTGTATCTGGCGCACTTAGCCGGGGACGCTCCAGTCAATGTGGTGCACCTTTCGACCAAGCTGGGTCTTGAGGCCATCCGTGCCGCCAAGGCGCGCGGGCAGAAGAATATCTATGTCGAGACCTGCCCTCAGTATCTGATGCTCGACGATACTTGCTATCTGGAGCAGGGCGAGGACGGCTTTGCGGGCGCCAAGTACGTGATGAGCCCGCCGCTGCGCCATGCCGGTGACCGTGCCGCGCTGCGCGAGGCGCTTGTGGCCGGCGAGATCGATACTATTGCGACCGATCATTGCAGCTTTAACCTGCACGGGCAAAAGGACCGCGGACGCGACGATTTCCGCGCGATTCCCAACGGCGGACCCGGCGTGGAGCATCGTCCTGTCGCGATCGCTACGAGCTTTGAGGGACAGCTGGGTCCCGAGGATCTGTGCCGCTTGATGAGCGAGAACCCGGCGCGCATCTTTGGCATGTATCCGCGTAAGGGCTGTCTTGCCGAGGGCGCCGATGCCGACGTGTGCGTGTGGGATCCCAAGGCGCGCTGGACCATTAGCGCGGCGACGCAGCATCAGGCTGTGGACTACACGCCGCTCGAGGGTTTTGAGGCACATGGCCGCGCCAAGGCCGTGTTTGTGAACGGCGTGCTGGCGGCACGCGATGGCGAGCCCACCGGAGCCCAGCCCGGCCGCTACGTGCCCCGCTAGCAGCAAAGATGCCGTGTCCCCTCCTCAGTTGCGGTGAAATACGGACTGTTTGCGGCCGTCGGGCGGCCAAACAGTCCGTATTTCACCGCAACTGAGGAGATGGGGCCGGCTACTTGAGGCTGCTGGCGACGATGGGGCGGCCGAGGGCGGCCTCGAAGCGGTCGGCCATCGTGGGGTCGCTGAGCGTGTCGGTTTGGTTGAGCATGACGCGTGCGGTGCTGAGTCCCAGCGCCTGCATCTCGGCATTGAGCACCTGGGCGACGCGCTCTGGGGTGGCAGCGTCGGTGGGCTCGCAGCCGCAGCGCTCGCAGAAGAGCTCGGGGCGGTGGACAACCTCGGCGACGGGCTTGCCCAGCCCCGAGGCGCCGACGACCCAGACAACGTTTGCCGTGGCGGCGGGAATTACCGGCTCCCAGGCGGCATGCGCCTTGAGCGGGAGTCGCTTGCTGCCATCTGCCTCGGCCAACACATAGTCAAAGCGCTGCGCCAGCTGGTCGATCGGCTCAGCGGGGGCGGAGAGCTTGCCTGTCTCCTGGTCCAAAACACCCGCCTGGCAGATGCTTCCGCGGCTCATGCCAGCGCATACCTTGCAGGTGCAGCCGGGGGTATGCGCGGCACCCGGCTTCCAAGGCGCGGCATCCAGGCGACGGTTCGACCCGTCCCACGGAACGCCGGCGACGGGAAACATGTGCGTGGTGGTACAGAGGAGCACGCGGCCGCCAGTGCGCATGAGCTCGAGACCCAGCGTCTTCAGCAGCGTCGACTTGCCGCCACTGCCGATAATTGCGGTAATGCCCGGCTCGATCTTGAGCGCGGAGGCAAGGTTTCCGCTCGTCGTTTCCATCTGTTCACCGCCGTATAATACTGTGATAATAAATAATCATCAGAGTAGCGGTCGAACCGCTTTTGCTCTGATCAAACCGTAGCACAGGGAGGTGTCCCGGGAATGCTCGTTTATGTTCGCGGCGCTGGCGATATCGCCACGGGCGTCGCCGCTCGCTTGGTGCGCGCCGGCGTGTCGGTCGTTATGGCCGATATCGCGGTTCCCACGTGCATCCGCCGCACAATCAGTTTTTGCGAGGCCATTCGCCTGGGTGAGGTCGAGGTCGAAGGCATTCGCGCTCGCTTGGCACAGACGCCGGCTGAGGTGCTTGCGATTACCGAGGCTGGAGACGTCGCCGTTGTGGTGGACCCCCAGGCCAAGATGCTCGATGAGCTTAAACCCGCGGCTGTGGTCGATGCGATTTTGGCCAAGCGCAACCTGGGCACCACGCGCGACATGGCGCCTGCCGTCATCGCCGTGGGGCCGGGCTTTACCGCGCCGGTTGACTGCGACGCCGTGGTCGAGACCATGCGCGGGCATTTTCTCGGACGTGTCATTACCCAAGGTTCGCCCCAGCCCAACACGGGTGTGCCGGGCTTGATCGGCGGCTATGGCAAGGAGCGCGTTATCCACAGTCCCGCCGCCGGCGTGTTTCGGTCCGACCGCGCAATCGGCGACATCGTGAGCGCCGGAGACGTGATTGGCTATGCGGGCGATACGCCCATGTGCACGCAGATCGATGGCTGTTTGCGCGGGCTTTTGGCGAACGGCGTGCAGGTGACTGAGGGCTTTAAATGCGCCGATGTCGATCCGCGCGGCGATGCCAGCTATATCAACTACATTTCGGACAAGGCGACGTCGGTCGGCGGCGGCGTGCTCGAGGCACTCGCTATGCTCACCGATGTCTTTAGAGGATAGAAGGCGGTAATGGAAAAGCTCGATGTTGTGAATGCGGCGCTTCCCGCCTTGCGTGCTGGCGAGACGTGCGAACTGGTGGTAGTGGCCGGCACAGCGGGGTCGTCGCCGCGCGGCGTGGGCGCCTGGATGGCCGTCTTTGCCGATGGCAGCCAGGCGGGCACTATCGGCGGCGGCAAGATTGAGCTCTTTGCGCTGGATGAGGCGCGCGAGATCCTGAGCGCGGGACAGTCGCGTCTGGTCCGCTACACCATGGGCGGCGAGAACTCCGATACCGGCATGATCTGCGGCGGGGCCATCTGCCTGTGCTACCTGCATCTGGACGCGACTCAGGCACCGTTGTTCCAGGAAATTGCCGATGTACTGGCGTATCGCCGCATCGGCGACTTCGTCATCGACTTTGAGCCGTTTATCGCGAGCGCGCTCGAGGGCGATGTGGCCGAGTACCATGGCGAGGAATCGCGCCGCACCATTGCGGGCTGCCCTGGGCTTTCGCTGGTGGAGGAGGGGAGTAAGGTTACCTACACCAACGCCGCCTCCGAGTTTCCCCCGGCGCACATCGAGACGCTCTGCCCCGAGGGCCTGACCTACATCTTTGGCTGCGGACACGTGGGCGCTGCGACGGCGCGCGTACTCACGGCGGCGGGCTTTGCCGTTGTGGCGTGCGATGACCGCCCCGGCACGCTGACGCCCGAATGGGTGCCCGGTGTCTACGATCGTCGCCTGGTCGATTACAAGAACCTGAGCAAGCAGTGCCCCATCGGCCCGCGCGACTTGGTGGTCGTGGCCACAGCAGGCCACAAGTCCGATATCGACGTGGTGATTCAGGCCATGCGCGCTAAACCCGCCTATCTGGGCTGCTTGGGCTCGCGCCGCAAGACGGCCTTTGTGCGCGCCCGTTTGGAGCAGGAGGGCTTTACGCAGGGCCAGATCGACGAGCTGCACCTGCCGATCGGCGTTGCCATTCAGGCCGAGGATCCCGAGGAGATTGCCATCTCCATCGCCGCCGAGATGATCCACCTGCGCCGCACCAAACTCGTCCCCCGCAAGCGCTAATCGCATCCCCACCAATAAGTTGCGGTGAAATGCGGATTGTTTAAGCCTGTTAGGCCGCCCAACAGTCCCTATTTCACCGCAACTGCTTTTTGGGACCCATTTGTGCGGGGGAGTTGTGGAGTTGTGCAGGCAGACGAGGTTTTTCTGGAAATACACACCCAATGCGCGTATAGTACCGATTGTTTTGTCGGCTCCTGCTGCGTCGAGTCCAAACCGCAAAATGCCATGAGCGGCGCGGATGCAGTCAGGAGGCACGAGGACAACCCACCGTGGCCACGCCCCGTGCTTAAAACCCCAAGAAGGAGTGAACAATGGCAGAAGAGAAGTATGTGCCACGTCTGAAGACCAAGTACAACAACGAGGTCAAGCAGCAGCTTCAGGACAAGTTTCAGTACGAGAACGTCATGATGATCCCCAAGTTTGAGAAGATTGTCGTGAACATGGGTGTCGGCGAGGCCGCTACCGATTCCAAGGCCATCGACGGTGCCGTGCGCGACCTGCGCGCCATCACCGGTCAGCAGCCGATGATCACCCGTGCCCGCAAGTCCATCGCTACCTTCCGCCTGCGCGCTGGTATGCCGATCGGCTGCAAGGTTACCCTGCGTGGCGACCGTATGTGGGAGTTCTTCGATCGTCTGACCTCCGTCGCGATCCCCCGTATCCGCGACTTCCGCGGCATCTCCGCCAAGAGCTTCGACGGCCGTGGTAACTTCTCCATGGGCGTCACCGAGCAGCTCATCTTCCCCGAGATCGACTTCGACTCCGTCGATCACCAGCGTGGTATGGACATCACTTTCGTGACCACCGCCAACACCGATGAGGAGGCCAAGGCCCTTCTGGACGCCTTCGGTTTCCCGTTCAAGAAATAGGTTCACCTGCCCTATGAGCGCCGTTCCCAGAAGGGGGCGGCGCTTGGGGCGAACAATACTCTATGTGAGGAGGATATAAGTGGCTAAGACATCGATGATCGTCAAGTGCAATCGCAAGCAGAAGTTCTCTACTCGTGAGTACACGCGCTGCCAGCGCTGCGGCCGTCCGCACTCTGTGTACCGCAAGTTCGGCCTGTGCCGTGTCTGCTTCCGCGAGCTTGCACTCAAGGGCGAGCTTCCCGGCGTTAAGAAGGCCAGCTGGTAAGTCACTACCAGCGTTTCAAGCATCAGTTTGGAACAGGGAAAACGCGCTAAAAAGGCTTTGCCGTTAAGGGCGGCGAAGAACCAAGAGCACGTGTTCATCAAGAACGAAGGAGAATCTGTATGAACCTTACAGACCCGATCGCAGATATGCTTACGCGCATCCGTAACGCTAACTCTGTGAACAAGGCCACGGTCTCCATGCCGAGCAGCAAGAAGCTCGTCGAGATCGCTCGTGTTCTGCACGAGGAGGGCTACATCGAGGGCTACGATGTCGAGGACACCGTTCCCCAGAAGACTCTGCACATCACGCTTAAGTATGGTCCCAAGAAGGCTAAGGTCATCAACGGCATCCGCCGCATTTCCAAGCCGGGCCTGCGTAAGTACACCGGCGTTGCCGACATGCCCCGCGTCCGCGGTGGCCTTGGTACCGCCATTATTTCCACCAGCCATGGCGTCATGACCGACCGCGATGCTCGCAAGCACAACGTCGGCGGCGAGATCATCGCTTACGTCTGGTAATTCGCTCGGTAGGTAGAAGGAAAGGAGATCACCGTGTCTCGTATCGGTAATAAGCCTGTCCAGATTCCCGCCGGAGTCGAAGTGGCAGTCAACGGCAACAACGTTGTCGTCAAGGGCCCCAAGGGCCAGCTCGAGCTCGATGTCTTTGAGAAGCTCGCTATCAACGTCGAGGACAACGTCCTCACCGTTTCCCGTCCCGACGACGAGCGTGAGACCCGTGCCCGCCACGGCCTCACCCGCGCCCTCATCCACAACATGGTTGTTGGCGTTTCCGAGGGCTTCGAGAAGAAGCTCGAGCTCGCCGGCGTCGGTTACCGCGTGCAGCAGAAGGGCAAGAACCTCGAGTTCTCCCTGGGCTTCTCGCACCCCGTGATCGTCGAGGCTCCCGAGGGCATCACCTTCGAGGTTCCCGACAACACCCACGTGAACGTCAAGGGTATTAACAAGCAGCAGGTCGGTCAGATCGCCGCTGAGATCCGCGGCCATCGTCCTCCCGAGCCTTACAAGGGCAAGGGTATCCACTACGTTGGCGAGCACATCCGCCGCAAGCTGGGTAAGGCCGCCAAGTAGTCGTAACCGACTCACTCGCATAAGACCAGCACCCCGTCAGGTGCTGGCAAGATCAACCTTTTTAGGAGTTTACGTATGAACAAGCATAAGGCGAAGCTGGAAGGCCTCAAGCGTCGTCAGCGTCGTGTTCGCGGCAAGGTCTCGGGTACCTCCGAGCGTCCGCGTCTTCGCGTGACCCGTACTAACGCCAACATCTATGCCCAGATCATCGACGACAGCAAGGGCTCCAGCCTGACGCTCGTCTCTGCCTCGACCCTCGAGGCTGAGTTCAAGGGCACCCACACCTCGAACAAGGAGGCTGCGGAGAAGGTCGGTCAGCTCGTTGGCAAGCGCGCCATCGAGGCCGGCATCACCAAGGTCGCCTTCGATCGCGGTGGCCGTATCTACCATGGCCGCGTCAAGGCCCTCGCCGACGGTGCTCGTGCCGCCGGTCTCGAGTTCTAGGAGGTATGTAGCACATGGCTCGTAATCAGAAGCAGCAGCGCGAGGCCTCCGAGTTCGAGGAGCGCGTCGTTTACATCAACCGCGTGTCGAAGACCGTCAAGGGTGGTCGTCGCATGAGCCTCGTCGCTCTCGTCGTCGTTGGCGACGGCAAGGGCAACGTCGGCGTTGGCATGGGCAAGTCCGCTGAGGTGCCCATGGCCATCTCCAAGGCATCTCTCGATGCCAAGAAGAACATGTTCCACGTGCCGGTGACCGAGCAGGGCACCATCCCGCACGAGGTTCTCGGCCACTTTGGTGCCGGCCGCATCATCATCAAGCCCGCTGTCGAGGGTACCGGCGTTATCGCCGGCGGCGCTGTGCGTCCCCTCTTTGAGCTTGCTGGCATCAAGAACGTCCTGTCCAAGTCCCTCGGTACCGACAACGGCCTCAACATCATCAAGGCTGCCGTCGAGGGCCTCAAGGAGCTCTCCAGCCCTGAGGACGTCGCGGCTCGCCGTGGCCTGACGGTCTCCGAGATGTTCGTCGGTAAGGAGAACTAAGCATGGCTGACACCATCAAGATCAAGCAGGTCCGCAGCACCAACGGTTGCAAGCAGGACCAGGTCCGTACTGTCCGTGCCCTCGGTCTCCACAGGATCCGCGAGGTTCGCGAGATTGCTGACAACGAGTCCGTCCGCGGCATGATCTTCAAGGTCAAGCACCTTGTCGAGATTGTAGAGGAGTAGCAAATGCAGCTTCACGATCTTACTCCCGCGCCCGGTTCCACCAAGAACCGCAAGCGCGTCGGCCGTGGCAATTCTTCGGGTCACGGCACCACTTCTGGCCGCGGCCAGAAGGGCCAGGGTTCCCGCTCTGGCGGCACCAAGGGTGCCGGCTTCGAGGGTGGCCAGACTCCGCTGGCTATGCGCCTGCCCAAGCTTCCGGGCTTCCGCAACCCCCGTCGTATCGAGTACACCGCCGTTAACGTTGAGCGTCTCGAGCGTAAGTTCGAGGATGGCGCTGTGATCGACGGTGCCGCTCTTAAGGCCGCTCGCATCACCAAGAGCGAGTTCGAGCCCGTCAAGGTGCTCGGCAATGGTGAGCTCACCAAGAAGTTCACGGTCAAGGTCGACAAGGTCAGCGCTTCTGCGCAGGCCAAGATCGAGGCCGCCGGCGGAAAGGTCGAGCTGCCGTGCTAAATGGTCTTAAGAATGCTTTCCGCATCAAAGAATTGCGCGAAAAGATTCTTTTTACCATAGCTATGCTCGTCGTGTACCGCATTGGTGCGCACGTTCCTGTGCCCGGCATTCCCTTCCAGGGGATGCTGGGCCTTTTCTCGACCGATAACAATTCGGTCGCCGCAGGTGCTATGGCCCTCCTGAATCTTTTCTCTGGCGGCGCGTTGAGCTATGTGTCGGTGTTTTCGCTGGGCATCATGCCTTACATCACCAGCTCGATCATCCTCCAGATGCTCCAGGCCGTCGTGCCTTCCCTGCATGAGCTTGCCCGCGAGGGCGAGGTCGGTCAGACCAAGATTACGCAGTATTCGCGTTACCTCACCCTGGCTCTGGCAATCCTCAACTCCGTGGGTTACCTCTTCCTCTTTAAGAGCTTCGGCATCAGCTTCAATGGCGCCGGCGCTCCCGAGATCATCTTCGACCTCATGATCGTCGGTACGCTCACCGCGGGCGCCATGCTGATCATGTGGATTGGTGAGCTCATCACCCAGCGCGGTATCGGCAATGGCATGTCGCTGATCATCTTCGCGAACATCATGGCCGGTCTGCCGCAGGCTATCTTCTCCAGCACCGAGGGCAATGCCGGTGGCATCATCACCATGGTGATCATCTGCGCCATCATCCTGCTGGTTATCCCGCTGATTGTTTTCCTTGAGCGCGGCCAGCGCCGCATCCCGGTCTCCTACGCTAAGCGCGTCGTGGGCCGTCGCATGATGGGTGGCCAGACCACCTACCTGCCCATCAAGGTCAACACCGCGGGTGTCGTGCCGATCATCTTCGCTTCGGCGCTGCTGTACTTCCCGGCTCAGATTGCCGTGTTCTTCCCTGGCATCGGCTGGATTCAGGCAGTTGCCTCCGCGCTTTCGACCGGTTGGCTCAACTGGGTGCTTAACGTTGTCCTCATCGTGTTCTTCGCGTACTTCTACACCTCCATGGTGTTCAACCCCGATGACACGGCCGATAACCTTAAGAAGCAGGGCGGCTTTATTCCGGGCGTGCGTCCGGGTAGGGCTACCGCGGCCTACATCAAGAACGCGCTCAACAAGATCACGCTTCCCAGCGCTGTCTTTTTGGCGCTCATCGCCATCGTGCCTTCGATCATCTTCTCCTTCACGGGTAACCATCTGATCCAGGCATTTGGCGGTACGTCCATCCTCATCATGGTCGGCGTCGTGCTCGACACGGTCGATAAGCTCGAAGGCCAGATCAAGATGTATGATTACGATGGATTCTTTAAATAGGCTAGAGGAGGATTGCTCATGAACCTCGTATTGCTCGGAGCTCCGGGTGCCGGTAAGGGCACCGTCGCACAGGAGCTCGTCGCCGAGTTTGGCGTCGCCCACATTTCCACGGGCGACCTGCTGCGTGCTGCCGTCAAGGGTGGCACCGAGCTTGGTATTCAGGCTAAGAAGTACATGGACGCTGGCGAGCTCGTTCCCGACCAGCTCGTGATCGACCTTGTCAAGGAGCGCCTTGCCGCCGATGACGCCCAGCAGGGCTTCATCCTCGACGGCTTCCCGCGCAACACCGCCCAGGCTGTGACGCTCGATTCCGAGCTCTCCGCCATGGGTCGCGAGATCGACTGCGCCCTTCTGGTCGATGTGGCCCCCGAGGTCATTATCGATCGTCTGTCTTCGCGTCGCACCTGCCGCGCATGCGGTTACACCGGCACCGCTGCCGATGCTACCTGCCCCAAGTGTGGCGGCGAGATGTATCAGCGCGACGACGACAAGCCCGAGACCATCAAGAACCGTCTCGACGTCTACGAGAAGTCCACGAGCCCGCTCGTCGACTACTATCGTGGCCAGGGTCTGCTCAAGTCGGTCAACGGTGACCAGGCTCGCGAGACCGTGTACGGGGATGTCAAAGAGGCTCTCGGTCTATGATCAAGATTAAGTCTGCAACGCAAATCGAGCAGATGAAGAAGGCAGGAGCGCTATCTAAGATGGCGCTCCGCCACGTTGGAGCCATGGTGCGCCACGGCGTTTCGACTTTTGAGCTCGATCAGCTCGCGGAGCAGATTATCCGCATGCATGGCGGCACCCCGGCCTTTAAGGGTTACGGCGGGTTCCCGGGGACCATTTGCGCATCGATCAACGATGCCGTGGTCCACGGTATTCCCAACCCCGACATGATCCTGCGCGATGGCGATATCATCTCCATCGATACGGGAGCCGTTGTCGACGGTTGGGTCGGCGATAACGCTTGGACGTTTTTCGTCGGCACCCCCACGCCCGAAGCCAAGGCTTTGTGCGAGGTCACGCGCGATTGCCTTAAGGCTGCCATCGAGCAGGCTGTTCCCGGTAACCATATCGGGGACGTCGGTTATGCCGTTCAGTCCCTCGCCGAGTCTCACGGTTACGGTGTGCTTCGTGATTATGTAGGCCATGGCATTGGCCGCGTGATGCACGAGGACCCCAACGTTCCTAACTATGGAAAGAAGGGGAGGGGCGTTCGCCTCCAGGCCGGCATGGTCATTGCCATCGAGCCGATGGTTACGATGGGTTCCAACCATGTGAGCACGGGCTCCGACGGTTGGATTGTTACGACCAACGATCACCTGCCCGCCGCGCACTACGAGAACACCGTCGCCATTACCAATGACGGTCCGGTGATTCTCACCACGGATGCCCAAGGTGCTTGGTGCTCCCTCCAAGGCGGAGAAATGTAACAAGTTCCATTTAGTTGTGGAGCCATTACGAAGTTATTACGATGCGTGCATACGTGTTGTAGAATACTCAATCGCTGTCGTTTTCTAGAGAAAGATGATTGCTTGTGAAGAAGGAAGACGCAATTGAGCTCGAGGGTACGGTAAAGGAACCGTTGCCCAACGCCATGTTTAAGGTCGAGCTCGAGAACGGTCATTCGGTTCTGTGCAACATTTCTGGCAAGATCCGAATGAATTACATCCGTATTCTCCCCGGTGACAGGGTTGTCGTGGAGCTTTCCCCGTATGACCTGACCCGCGGCCGCATCACCTATCGCTACAAATAGCGGCACGCATACACGCACTCCATTTCCGACTGCAGGCTTAGCTCAACCTACGGTCGGATTGTGTGTGAAGACCAGCCATAGTTTTAAACGCCTGCGGCTGGGCGAGTAGATAGTAGGGAAGTAGTTTGAGCGCTACCGAAAGGAAGAACGATGAAGGTACGTCCTTCGGTCAAGAAGATGTGCGATAAGTGCAAAATCATTAGGCGCCATGGCAAGGTCCTCGTCATTTGCGAGAACCCCCGTCATAAGCAGCGTCAGGGTTAAGAGAGGAGACTACGTTGGCCCGTATTAATGGTGTCGACCTCCCGCGTGAGAAGCGCGTTGAGATCGGTCTGACCTACATTTACGGCATCGGCCGCACCACTGCGACGAAGATTTGCGTCGAGTGCAACGTTAACGTGGATACGCGCGTTAAGGACCTCACCGAGGATGAGGTTAACGCCATCCGCGATTATATCGATAAGAACCAGATCATGGTTGAGGGCGACCTCCGCCGTGAGCGCAACCAGAACGTCAAGCGCCTTATGGACATCGGCTGCAACCGCGGCCTTCGTCACCGCAAGGGCCTCCCGGTCCGCGGCCAGCGCACCCACACTAACGCTCGTACCCGCAAGGGCCCGAAGCGTCAGATCGGTGCTAAGAAGAAGAAATAAGGAGCGCTAGATAGATGGCTACTGCTAAGAAGAACGTTCGCGCTGCCCGTCTGAAGCGCGCGGACCGTAAGAACATTTCCGTGGGCCAGGCTCACATTCGTTCTACGTTCAACAACACGATCGTTTCGATCACCGATCCCCAGGGCAACGTCATTTCCTGGAAGTCGGCTGGCCAGGTGGGCTTCAAGGGCTCCCGTAAGTCCACGCCGTTCGCTGCCCAGATGGCTGCCGAGGCTGCTGCTAAGCAGGCCATGGAGCACGGTATGAAGAAGGTTTCCGTCTTCGTCAAGGGCCCCGGCTCCGGTCGTGAGACCGCCATCCGCTCCCTCCAGGCTGCTGGCCTCGAGGTCTCGAGCATCCAGGACAAGACCCCCATTCCGCACAACGGCTGCCGCCCCAAGAAGCGTCGCCGCGTGTAACTGAAAGGATCGTATCAATATGGCAATCGACAGGACTCCTGTTCTTAAGCGCTGCCGTCAGCTCGGGATCGATCCCGCTGAGCTCGGTTACAGCAGCAAGAAGGAATCTATCCGTCAGCCCAAGCGCCGTCGCAAGGAATCTGAGTACGGCATGCAGCTGCGCGAGAAGCAGAAGGTCAAGTTCATCTATGGCGTTCTGGAGAAGCAGTTCCACGGCTACTTCAACAAGGCCCGTAAGATGAACGGCGTCACCGGTGAGAACCTCATGATCATTCTTGAGTCTCGCCTCGACAACGTCGTCTTCCGTCTTGGCTTCGCCCGCACCCGCAAAGAGGCTCGTCAGTCCGTCCGTCACGGTCACTTCACCGTGAACGGCAAGCGCGTGGACATCCCGTCCTACCGCGTCAAGGCCGGCGACGTCGTCGCTGTCGGCGAGAAGTTCCGTGACCTCCTCCCCATCAAGGAGGCCCTGATTTCCTCCGAGCGCTTTGAGGTCCCTGGCTGGCTCGAGGTCGATATCGAGAAGCTGTCTGGTAACGTGCTCGCTCTGCCGACGCGTGAGCAGATCAGCGGTGATATCAACGAGCAGCTCATCGTCGAGCTCTACTCTAAGTAGTCCATCCGGGCTGCTGAGGCTGGAGGTAATACATGTCAGAATTCATTAGGCCTCAGGTTCAGGTCGAAGAGATCAACGAGACGTCTGCTCGTGTCTCCGTCGAGCCGCTCGAGCGTGGTTACGGCGATACGCTGGGTAACTCCCTTCGTCGCGTTCTTCTGTCCTCGCTCGAGGGTACCGCCGTCGAGGCTATTCAGATCGATGGTGCGCAGCACGAGTTCATGACCATCCCTAACATGGTCGAGGATGTCACCGACATCGTCCTGAATGTCAAGGGTCTTGTCTTCAGGGCTCTCGGCACGACCGACGAGGCGACCGCCACCATCTCGGTTGACGGCCCCTGCGAGGTCACCGGTGCGGACTTCTTTATTCCGTCCGAGTTTGAGCTGGTCAACCCCGAGCAGCACATTGCTACGCTCACCGAGGGTGGCCATCTCACCATGAGCATGCGCATCGGCTATGGCCGCGGCTATGTTTCTGGCGAGGCCAACAAGCGCGACAACGATCCCATCGGTGTGATCCACGTCGACTCGCTGTACTCGCCGGTTTCCCGTTGCGCCAAGCTCGTTGAGGCTTGCCGTGTCGGTCAGCACACCGACTACGACCGCCTTGTCCTCGAGATCGAGACCAACGGCTCCATCGCCCCGCGCGACGCCGTGGTCCAGGCTGCCAATATCATCAACCAGCATATGGCCGCCTTTATGAACCTTGCCGAGACCCCCGAGGTCGAGGAGGAGGCTTCGATCTTCGCTCCCGAGGTCACCAACGACAACGCCGAGCTGGACAAGCAGATCGAGGATCTGGACCTTTCCGTCCGTTCCTACAACTGCCTTAAGCGCGCCAGCATTCACTCGGTCCGTCAGCTCGTTGAGTTCTCGGAGAACGATCTGCTCAACATCCGTAACTTCGGTGTTAAGTCGATCGAGGAAGTGAAGGACAAGCTTGAGTCCATGGGCCTGAGCCTGAAGGCTTAATGCTTCGCATATTTGAGGAGAAACTAGACCATGCGTCACAACGTTAAGAAGGGCCTGAAGCTCGGCACCGATGCGAGCCACACCAAGGCCATGAAGAAGAGCCTTGCTAAGGCCCTCTTCGAGAACGACCGCATCAAGACCACCGAGACCCGCGCTAAGGCGCTGCGTTCGGTCGTCGATCCGATCATCACTTGGGCCAAGAAGGGCGACCTGCACTCTCGTCGTCTGGCTATCGCCAAGCTCGGCGATAAGCAGCTCGTTGCCGAGATCTTCGACAAGGCTGCCCAGGGTATGTGGCAGGACCGCAACGGCGGTTACACCCGCATCATGAAGCTCGGTAACCGTAAGGGCGACAATGCTCCCATCGTTATCATGGAGCTCGTCACCGAGCCTTGCACGCCTAAGGCCAAGAAGGCTGCTCCGGCCCCCAAGAAGGCCGCTGCTCCCAAGAAGGTCGAGGCTGCCGAGGAGGCTCCTGCTGAGGAGACCGCTGAGTAGACAATCCGTCTGCATAGGCTATATTCGAGGGGTACGTTCGCGTACCCCTCTTTTTTTGTCGAAATGCCATTGCCTGTTTGTTGGGAGCGCCCATGACCGCGCCGTCTGATTTCAATTCGATTCCCGAGCTCGACGCCACGCTCGTTTTCCGCGTGGCCTACGATGGCTCGTCCTATAGCGGCTTTGCCGAGCAGCCTGGCCAGACGACGGTTGCGGGCGAGCTGCGCCGCGCTATCGAGACGCTCCTGCGCCGTCCGATCGACCTGACGTGCGCAGGGCGCACCGATGCCGGCGTGCATGCGGTGGCGCAGTACATTAGTGTGCCCGTAACGGACGCTGAGCTCGCGTGTACGCGCCGTAGGTGGCTGCGGGCTATGGATGCCCTGCTGCCCAAAGATATCGCCATAAACGAGGTTTACAGGGCCCGTAAAGGCTTTTCTGCACGTTTTGACGCGCGTTCCCGTACGTATACGTACCGTATTGCCGATCGAGATGCGCGCCCCGTGCTGTCCCGCGGTGCCGTGTGGTGGCATCGCTATCCCTTGGATGTTGAGGCTATGTCTGCTGCCTGCCCCGCGCTGCTGGGCGAACAGGACTTTAAAAGCTTTTGCAAGGTTGCCTCGGCCGTTGGCAAGCCCACGCATCGCTGCGTGATGCGTGCCGAGTTTGGCCATGAGATTGCGTTTGGCGAGGACATCCTGACGTTTACCATCGAGGGCAATGCGTTCCTGCATTCGATGGTCCGTACGATCGTGGGCACGCTTGTCGAGATTGGCATGCATCGCCGTGAACCCGAGTGGATGCGTGAGGTCATCGATGCTTGCGACCGTACCGCTGCGGGCCCCACGGCTCCTGCCTGCGGCCTTACGTTTATGGGCGTGGATTACGATCCCGCCGAGCTCGTCGTGCTCGACTAGGGGAGGGCTCGACGCGTCGTGCGTCGACACCCGTCATCTGTGGGCTGCGCGTGTTCAACATCTGTTCTTGGCGTGCAATACAACCGGTGTCTCACTGCTTTTATTGCCGGGGTGTACCATGAACCACGGTTTGATTCATTGCTGTCGAGAGGATGGATAACTTGGTTCGACGTGGCTCGCATCCGCGACTTTCGGTGATCCTTGTGGTAGAAGGTTCGCCCAGCTATGCGATGCGTGCGCTCGAGAGTATCCAGAACCAAGACCTCTACGATTTGCAGATTGTTGTTGTCTGCCGCGATGCTGCGCCCGGTGTGCGCCATTCGCTTCAAGTTGCTGCCGACAGGGACATCCATATTGATTTGATTGACGTCGAGGACGCGAAGCGCGGTGCTTGTCTTCGTGCCGGTTTTGCTGCCTCGCGTGGCTCTCAAATCATCGCTATGAACGCCGATGAGTGGTTAGCTCTGCAGTCCCTTTCCAAGATGGTCGATATCGCGTGCGATACTGCGGCAGACATAGTGTTCCCCACGGTGTCGCTCGACCGCTATGATGCACATCGAGAGCGCCATTCGCGCGTCTTGAATGTTGCCCCTATTGTCATTGAAGACAAGTCTTCGATGGTGAGCGGGCTGTCCCAGTTGATTTTAGGCGGCCTAGTCGCTCAGACCTCTGGCGTGATGTACAGCCGCTCGCTGTTTGAGGCATGCCTTTTGTGCGACAAGGTGTTTCGCACAGTTGGGTTTATGGCGTGCGCGCTCTCGCGGGCGCAGTGCGTCTCCGGCTGCGGCGACGCTTGTTTCCACGCCGCGGCACCTAAGCTTACAGATGCCTTTGATCCCACCATGTATGCCAAGGTATCCGATGACATCCGAGCACTCGACGAGCTTGCGGACTCACTCTCGGAAGCAGATAGCGGTGGTCGGCTCAAGCTGGCAAGCCAAAAGTTCTACTTTGCCGGACTGGTCGCCTGCATCGAGAATTTGTGCCTGAGCCCGCATGGGTTGTCGTCAATCGAGCGTTCCGCCCGCATGCGTGATATGCTCGATGCGCCTCGAACCCGTCAGATGGTCGCCGCGCTCAAGGACAACCATCGGGGACTGGGTCTGTTGTTTGGGCCGATTGCCAGCGCCAAGCCCGCGCGCTGCGTGATGTGTACGCATCTGGCAGCTTTTCTTAACCGGACGGGCGCAAAAACCGCCTAAACGGCTCATTACGAAACAAACTTGCATAGAATTGTTTCGAAATGCGTTCTTATACACAAAAGCCTTCAAATAGCGTTAAACTATTCAATCACTGATTGATTGTCTCCGCCATCTTTTGGAGTGAGGGTTTGTATGGCTAAAAAACGCAATGGGCGCCAGGATGCCATTAGAGATATTGTGCGCAATAAGGACGTCCGCACGCAGCGTGTGCTGGTCGATGAGCTCCGTGCTATGGGCTTTGATTGCACGCAGGCGACTGTCTCTCGCGATATTGCCGATATGGGGCTGCGTAAGCTCCCTGAGGGCATCTATGTTCTGGCAGAGGACCTGCACCTGCAGCGCATGGTTTCCGAGCTCGTAACGGGCGTTCTGCGTACCGATAATCTGGTTATGATCAAGGCTCAGCCTGGCACGGCTTCCGGCATCGCCGCCGCCGTTGATGCGGCAGAGTTGCCCGATGTGCTTGGCTCGCTTGCCGGCAACGATACGATTCTGGTCATTGCCCAGACGGCCGAGGACGGCGAGCGTCTCGAGGCGCTGATCAATAAGCTGAGCAATTCTCGCAAGTAGGCGTGCGGGTCGTGCGCTCGGCACTGCGTGCGCTTACATAGTGGCTTGTAAGGGGTATCGACGTTGGTCGGTACCCCCTTTTTTTGTTTGCTGGTATAACGACCGCCCAGTCGCTTCAAACTAAAAGGCCCCGAGCAGTTCAATAAGCTGCTCGGGGCCTTGTTGGCTTTAGTCGCGTACTTCTTAGCCGACCGTATCGTCAGGCGTGGGCGAGGGGTCAGGAGTGGGAGTGGGCGTAGGCGTAGGCGTAGGCGTGCCGCCATCGCCGCCGGTCGAACCACCAGTGGAGCCGCCCGTCGAACCACCGGTCGTACCGGTGCCGCCGGTGGTGTCGCCGCCCGTGGTCTCGGTGGTCGTGGTCGTCGTGGTAGTCGTTGTGGTGGTTTCCTCTTCGGCCTCGTTCTCGTCCTTGTCCTTGTCGTCGTTCTCCGACTTCTTGGTGTTGTTGGTGCCGTAGAACTTCCAGACGCTGTTGTTCTTGTAGGTGGGCGCCGTTCCGGTCGCAAACTCCTCGCGCTCGGTACCGGTCAGAACGGTGTTCATAAACCGCTTAAAGACAGGCAGGTTGGTGCTGTCGCCCAGCAGGTCCGTGCCGTATTTTTGGATGGGGATCTCGCCCGCGGAATAGCCGGTCCACAGGGCGCACGCCAGCTGCGGGGTATAGCCGCAGAACCACAGGTTGGTGGTGTTGTCGGTGGTGCCCGTCTTGCCGGCATAGGGCTGGTTGACACTCAGGGCGCCGGCAGCACCCGTACCGCTGCCCTTCATGACGCCGGACAGAACATCGGTGACCGCGGCGGCCTCGCCCTCGGTAAGCACCTGTGAGGGATTGTCGGTGTGCTGGTACAGCACCGAACCGGTACGAGAGTCAATCTCGGTGATGGCGATCGGCTGGCGATAGTAGCCGCCGTTGGCAAACGTCGCGTAGGCGGCGGCCATCTCGAGCGGCGAGATCGAGCCGGTGCCGAGGGTCATGACGGGAACGTCCTCGATGTTGTCCTTGGCGGGGTCGATGCCGAGCTTTTTGACGAGCGAGATGATCTTGCTGTTGCCGACGGCTTCCGCCACCTGGATGTAGCCGGTGTTGGAGGAGTATGCCGTCGCCTGCTTAAGCGTGATGTTGCCATAGCTCTGGTTGGCGTAGTTTTGTACCTCAGTTGTGGTGCCCTTGGCCTTGAGCGGCGAGTTGCAGTTGAGGGTGACGTTGGGGTTCATGCCGTTTTGGATGGCAGTTGCCAGCGTAAAGGCCTTAAAGGTGGAGCCGACGGGACGCTTGGCCGTGGCATGGTTTACGTGGTTCTCGTCGGCGTTGTAGTCGTAGCCGCCCACCATGCACTTGATGTAGCCGGTCTTGGGGTCGACGACGACCATGCCCATGTCCAGGCCGTCAAGCGAGAGCGTGTCGAGCTGCTCGCGGACGGCATTCTCTGCCACCTGCTGCATCGTGGGGTCGATGGTGGTCTTGACGGTCAGGCCGCCCTTAAAGAGCACGTCGGTCGAGAACTCCTGCTCCAGTAGCTGCTTGACGTAGGAGACAAAGTAGGGCTGCGAGTATACGTCGACGCCGCTGCCCGAGATTTCGGTCACGTTGAGGGTGATGGGCTCGGCCTGTGCGGCATCGTGCTCCTCCTGGGTGATGTGGCCCAGGCGCAGCATGTTGTCGAGGACCTTGTTGCGGCGAGACAGTGCCAGATCGGGGTTGACCGTGGGGTCGTACTGCGAAGGCGAGTTGGGAAGGCCGATGAGCAGCGCGGCCTCGCTGAGGGTGAGGTCGGCGGCGCTCTTGGACAGATAGGTCTCGGCTGCGGCCTCGATGCCGTAGGCGCCGTGGCCGTAATAGATGGTGTTGAGGTACATCATGAGGATCTCGTCTTTGGAGTACATGTCCTCCATCTTGATGGCGATGTAGGCCTCGCGCACCTTACGCTCAATGGTCGAGTCGAACTGCTCCTCCTGCAGGATGGTGTTGCGCACAAGCTGCTGGGTGATCGTCGAGGCGCCTTCGTGCCCGCCACCGAGGGTTGCCACCGCAGCACGCGCGATACCCCACAGGTCGATACCGCCGTGCTCGTAGAAGCGCTCGTCCTCGACGTCAACGGTGCCCTGCAGCACGTAGGGGGAGACCTCGTCCTTGGTGATAGACTTGCGGTTTTGCGTGTAGAAGCTCGCGATCTTGTTGCCGTTGCAGTCGACGATCTCGGTGGGCTCGCTCACCAGATACGCGTTGGCGTCGGTGTAGTCGGGCAGATCGGACAGCCAGCGGTTGACGTTGCCGACCATGCCGATGCCAAATGCCACGCCCGCAATCAGCAGAAAGCCCAAAAACGAGAGCAGGATTATGGGCAGAGCATGCGTCTTTGAACGGCTGCGTCCCTGTCGTTGGCGAGGACCCATATATTGACCTCCAGGTATGTCGTGCCGGACGGTGGATGTGCCGTCGGGGCAGGATGGACATAAGTTATTACACGATAAACCAAACGGGGCGCGCGAGGCCTCGTGTATGCTGGAAGACGGCATTTTTCAGAGTGAATGCATACCTTGGTAAGGAGTTTGTCGATGGCGATTCGGACGATGGGGCCGAGCGGACAATACGAGACTGGATTGGATGCTGCCGGTGCGGCGCTGCCCGAGCTGCTGGCGCCGGCGGGCGGACTCGACCAGATGCTTGCGGCCATCGCCGCGGGTGCCGATGCCATCTATGCGGGGTTGGGCGGCTTTAACGCCCGTGTGAGCGCCCATGGCTTTACGGATAACGAGTTTGCGCGCGGCTGCGCCGTGGCGCATGCCCATGGCGTGCGTGTGTACGTAACGCTCAACGTGTTCGTGTTTGACGATGAGTTGTCCGACGCGGTGGCGTTGGGAGCTCATGCACTGGAGCTGGGCGCCGATGCTCTGATTGTCGCCGATGCCGGGTTGGCCTGCGCGCTGCGCGCGGCGATTCCCGGGGTCGAGATTCACCTGTCCACGCAGGCGGGCGCTCATAGCGAGGGTGCCGTGCGGCTTGCCGCCGATGAGCTGGGGGTCGAGCGCGTGACGACGGCACGCGAGCTGACGGTCGACGAGATTGCGGCGCTATGTGCCACGGGCGTGCCCATCGAGGTATTCTGCCACGGTGCGATTTGCATCGGCTATTCGGGGGCGTGCGAGTTCTCGGCCTTGCGGCGTGGGCGCTCGGCGATGCGCGGCGACTGCACGCAGCCGTGCCGTCTGGCGTACGACCTAGTGGACGAGGCGGGGCAGAGTGTTGTTGCCGTCGAGGGAGACCGCCTGCTTTGTCCGCGTGACTATCTGGGTATCGCGCACCTGCCCGAGCTTGTAGATGCCGGCGTGGCGTCGCTCAAGATCGAGGGGCGCATGAAGAACCCCGATTACGTATTCAACGTGGTTCGGGTGTGGCGCCGGGCGCTCGATATGCTGTGCGACGGCGCGTGGGACCCCGGTGCCGTGGAAGAGCTTGAACGCGAGCTGGGCCGGTCGTTTAACCGTGGGTTTACCGATGCGTACCTGCGAGGGTGTTCGGGTGCCGAACTGATGAGCTTTGAGCGCGCAATTAACCAGGGCGTGCGCGTGGGGCGCTTGGTCGCTGTGGGCCACGAAGAGGTGACGGTTGAGCTTGATGCCGCCGTGGCGGCGGGCGATACGCTCGAAATCCGATTTTACCCGGGTGCCGACGCGCGTCCCGATGTGCCCAAGCGCTGGCCACAGGTGCCTTGCCCCGTGGATGCCGCTGCGGGAGAGCGCATCGTTGTGCATTGCAAACGTAAGGTGGACGCGGGCTGCGAGGTCTATCTGATTCGCAGCGCCGGCGTGTTGGATCAGACGGCGGCGGTGTTGGAGCGCATGCGGGCCGAGGCGGATGCGATTGCGCCCGTTGCGCGTGCCGTTGAGGTGCTGCCCTTTGAGGACGCTGCGGTGGATGGCGGTGCGTCGACGGAGTTGGCGGGGTCGGCGGGGCCGGCAAAGCGCGAGGATTTTGCTTGTATGGTCTTTGCTTGGCAGCTGATGGATACCGACCCGCGCAGAGAACTCGATTTGTCCGACACCGTTGTGGTGCTTGACGAGGTGTGCCGCACGGGTGACGCTGACCGGACCCGCTCGCTGATGCAGCGTGCCGGGCGCGTCGTCTGCCGCAACCTGGGACAGGTGGTGATTGCTCGCGAGCTGGGCGTGACGTTTGACGTGGCGGCGCCGGTGTTCTGCGCGAATCGGGCCACGCTTACCTGGCTGCGCGGACTCGGCGCGGGGCGGGTGTACTTGCCGGCCGAGTTGCTCGGCAATGACGCGGAGCGTATTGCCGAACTGACGGCCGAACCTGGTGTTCTGAGCCCTGTCGATGCCGATTGCCCCGAGCTCATGGTGTGCGAGCACTGCTTGCTGACTGCCGAGGGCGCCTGCGCCACGGATGCAACGGGGCAGATCCGTTGCCGTGACTGCTCGCGCCGTCAGCGGGCGCGCTTTTTGGTCGAACGTGACGGCACGCGTTTGTCGGTCGTTATCGACGCGTGCGGCAGGACGAGGATTTTCCTGTCGTAGGTGTTCGGTCGCGCTGTTTTGGTTATCATAAGAGAGTTTATGAACTTCCAGCACCGCCGTATCCGGTGAGGGTGCTATAGCAAAAGGAGGATACCCAATGCTGTCTGTTGACGAGCAAATGCGTATCATCACCTCGGGTGCAGCGCAGATCGTTCCCGAGGCCGACCTTCGCAAGAAGCTTGAGAAGGGCGAGCCCCTCAACATCAAGCTCGGCGTCGATCCCACCAGCCCCGACCTGCACCTGGGCCATGCCGTGCCCCTGCGCAAGATGCGTCAGTTCCAGGACCTGGGCCACAACGTCACCCTCATCATCGGCAACGGCACCGCGCTGATCGGCGACCCCTCGGGCAAGAACTCCACGCGTCCGCAGCTTTCGCAGGAGCAGATCGAGGCCAACGCCGAGACCTACGTGAGCCAGGCCATGAAGATTCTGGACCCCGAGAAGACCACCATCGTGCATAACGGCGACTGGATCCTTTCGATGGACCTGGCCGGCCTGCTGCAGGTGTGCTCCAAGTTCACCGTCGCCCGCATCCTTGAGCGCGACGACTTTACCAAGCGCTACCAGTCCCAGACGCCGATTGCCCTGCACGAGTTTCTGTACCCCGTGATGCAGGCCTTCGACTCCGTTCAGATCAAGGCCGACGTCGAGATGGGCGGCACCGACCAGCTCTTCAACCTGCTCGCCGGCCGCGAGCTCATGGAGAAGATGGGCATGGAGCCGCAGATTGCGCTCACCATGCCGCTGCTCGAGGGCACCGACGGCGTGCGCAAGATGTCCAAGTCCTATGGCAACTACATCGGCCTGACCGACGCTCCCAAGGATATGTTCGGCAAGACCATGTCCATCCCCGACGAGATGATCGGCAAGTACTATCGTCTGGCCAGCTCGCTCGCTCCGGCCGAGGTCGACAAGATCGACGCCGCCCTGGCCGACGGTTCTGCCGACCCCTACGAGCTCAAGCGCGCTCTGGGCCGCGACCTGTGCGATACCTACCACGGCGCCGGCGCCGGCGACGAGGCCCAGGCCGAGTTCGACCGTGTGTTCAAGGAGGGCCAGCTTGCCGACTTCCCCGAGAAGCACGTTGAGCTGACCGTCAACGACGAGGGCCAGATTTACCTCGCCGGCCTGCTCAAGGACCTGGGCCTTTCGGCCAGCGCCGGTCAGGCCCGCCGCGACATCGACGGCGGCGGCGTCAAGATCAACGGCAAGGCTGTGACTCCCAAGAGCTACAACATCGATCCGAGCGTCCTCAAACTGGGCGACACCCTCTCCGTGGGCAAGCGCAAGGGCTTTAAGCTGGTTTAGTTACGCGGTTTTACCAAACCGCGTAACCGGTTGACGCTGCAAACCCGCCAGAGCGGCAATCTGTCTTTCAACTTCGGCGGCATGACCTTTTGGGTTCCGCCGTTCTACCGAACGGCGGACCGGCCGACGCTGCGCGGGCCGCATTTGGACAATCTGACGTTCAACTTCAAGGGCGCGACCAGAAGGTCAGCGCCCTTTCGTTTCACGTCACATTGCCTCAAATGCGGCCCGCTCGCTGACTTTGGCAAAACATCGGCGTTTTCGTTGTCCCCAATGACTACCGAACGAGGGTGGATAATCTTCCGTTTTTGGCCTGTGTGCAGGCTCAAAGTGGGAGATTATCCGCCCTCGTCATTTGGTTGGCATACAATGGCTATTGGTTTGCTGCGGTGAAGGCCTGTCCGCTCCGTAGCTGTTTTCTACGGTTAAAGGAGAATGTATGTCCGTTGAGGTCATGAGGTCTGTGATCGATGCTGCCGAGGGGCGCGTGCCCGTCGACACGCTGTTTGCCAATGCGCAGATTGTCGACGTGTACGGTCAGCGCGTGGCGCCCGGTAGCGTTGCCGTCAAGGACGGTCTGATCGTCGGCGTGCTCTACGATGGTCGCGACGATGCCGCTGGCACCTACGAGGCAACTGAGGTCATCGACTGCCAGGGTCGCTATCTCGCTCCTGGTTTTATTGACGGGCATCTGCATATTGAGTCCTCGAACATCCGCCCCGCCGAGTATGCGCGCATGGCGGCGACGCGCGGTACCACCACCGCCATTGCCGACAGCCACGAGATCGCCAACGTGGCGGGCCTGGACGGCCTGCGCTTTATGATCGAGGATGGTCGCCGCGCACCCATCTCCATTAAGTACATGATGCCTTCGTGCGTGCCCGCGCTGCCCGACGAGCAAGCGGGCGCTGTGATTACCGCCGCTGACATGCAGACGTTTTTTGCCGAGCATCCGGGCGATGTTTTTGGCCTGGGCGAGATGATGAACCTGCCGGGTGTCTTTATGGCCGACCCCGAGACCTGTGCTCGCATCGATGCTGCCAATCAGACGCCATCCAAGCAGGTTGACGGCCACGCGCCACTCGTTGCCGGTAAGGACCTCAACGCCTATGCCGCAGCGGGCATTATCGCCGACCACGAGTCGACGATTCCCGAGGAGGCGCTCGACAAGCTGTCCCGCGGCATGTATGTGATGCTGCGTGAGGGTACGTGCAGCCACGACCTGGCCAATTTGTCTCCGATGCTGCTGGAGAACCCTGCCCGCGCCCGCCGCTGCTGCTTTGCGACCGACGACCGCGCTCCCTCCGATGCTCTTTCGACCGGCATGATCGACAATGCCTGCCGCGTGGCCATCGAGGCCGGCATCGACCCGGTGGCCGCCATCTCCATGGCGTCCCTTTCCACGGCTGAGGCATTTGGCCTGGACCACGGCTGTCGCGACCCGCATGAGCTCCGTGGCGCGATCGCCCCGGGCAAACGCGCCGACCTGCTGTTGCTCAATGACCTGACGTTTGCCAAGGCTCCGCATCGCGTATATGCCGCCGGTGCTCTGGTGGCGCAGGACGGCACCTTTGTGGGCGAGATCGCACCCGAGATGGCCGAGGTCGCAGCGCTTGCCGATGAGCTGCGTGCTTCCGTTAAGCTGCCGAAGCTATCGCTCGACGTGTTCGACTATGCCTTTAAGCCGGGCGAGGCCGTGATTGACGTGGTGCCGGGTAAGGCCATCACGGGTATGGCTCGCCCCGAGAGCGCCGAGGGCCTGCGCCGCATTATGCTGATTGAGCGCCATGGCCGCGGCGTGTCGCTGCAGGCCGAGGGCGCCGACGGCGACGGCCCCGCTGGCCTGGGCCTGGTCGGCAAGCATATCGGTCGCGGCTGGGTGCGCGGCTTTACCATCACCGGTGGCGCCATTGCCTCCACGATCGGCCACGACTCGCACAACGTGTGCGTGGTGGGCGACAATGCGGCGGATATGATGGCTGCCGTTGAGGCCGTGGGCCAGGGCGGCCACGTGCTGGTGCGCAACGGCGAGGTCGTGGCGCGCATTCCGCTGGCGCTCGGCGGCCTGATGAGCGAGGGCGCTGCCGAAGACGTTGCGGCGCAGCACGACGACTTTATGGTCAAGGCGCGCGCCATGGGCATCATCTTCCTGCCCCTGCCGGTGATCCCGACGCTCCGCATCCGTCCCGAGGGCATGTTCGACGTCACAACCTTCACCTACGCCGACTAGTCATCAGGGACGTTCTTAAACGACTAGCCGTTGGGGACACTCTTTGGCGGGCTGCCTGACGTCGCGACCGTGGGGCCTCTGGCGCGCGTGAGCTATTTGCTAGGTCCATGTAACGTTTATAACTACGGGGTCTTATTCGAGCTCCCTTTGGGTACGGTGTTTTCAGATATACATCTGTTTTCACTACTAAGCCCGAAGGGAGCTTTTCTATGTTTAAACTGATTGCATCCGATATGGACGGCACACTGCTTGACGAAAACGGCCAGGTGCCTCCCGAGACCTACGAACTGATTCTGGCGCTACACGAGCATGGCGTGCATTTCGCCGCATCGTCAGGTCGTCGCTACGATCGCCTGTGCGAGTTCTTTGCGCCCGTTCGCGACAAGATGGACTTTGTCGCCGCTAACGGCGCCCAAGTCTACGCCGACGGTAAGATGGTAGACCGTGAGGTGTATTCCCACCTGGCGATTCGAAGGCTCGCCCAAGCCGTCAGGACGTTTCCCAATCTGCATCTTGCGCTCTTTGACCGAACCAAGTCCTTCCTGCTCGATGACGAGTGCAAGTTCGTGCGTGAGGTCGATAAGGACCTTCCCAATGCCGAGCGTATTTGGGAGCTGCCCGATCCCAGCGTAAATATCATCAAAGCGAGTATCTTTTGCGACGACAGTGCGGTTATGGACAGTGCGTACGTGCTACAGCGCGAACTTGGTCAGCTCTTTACTTTTGCGCCTTCGGGCAACGCGTGGATCGATGCCATGCAGCCTGGTGTATCGAAGGCCTCGGGTATCGCGCAGCTCGCGGAGCATTACGGCATTGATCGCGACGAGGTCATAGCGTTTGGCGACTCTATGAACGACTACGAGATCATTCGCTTTGTCGGCACGGGCTGCGCGATGGAAAACGCGCGCCCCGCGCTTAAGGCGGTGGCCGATCGCGTGGTGGGTTGTAACCGCGACCACGCCGTCCAGCAGGAGCTCCGTCGCGTGCTGGAGAGTCTCTCCTAATCCGGCAGATGGGGACGTTCCTTTTCTGCCGACAGTGGGGGACAGTCCTTGCAGCTTTTTCGTGAAGGCTGTCCCCAACGACTGGTCATTCAAGAACGTCCCCAATGACCAGACGATGACTAGGCAAGGGCGGCCATGATGGTGTGGGCGACGCCGTCGTGGTCGTTGTCGTATCCGGTGACGGCGTCGGCGGCCTCGCGGTCTTCGGGCTCGGCGTTGATCATGGCCATGCCGTGGCCCGCTGCCTGCAGCATGGGGATGTCGTTGATGTTGTCGCCGAACGCCCAGGCGTCGACGAGACGCTCGCCCAGGTGCTCGCATAGCCACGTGAGGGCCGTTCCCTTGGTGGCGCCCTCACCCATGACCTCGATATTCATGGCGTAAGAACGCGTGACCTCAATGCCTCCGAGCGTGTCGAGCTCAGCCGCGATGGCGTCGCGATCGGCCGGGTCGTGCCAGTACATGGCGATGCGTTCGAGCGTCTCGACCCCGTCGATCTTACTGTCGATATCCATGTCGATCGGTGTTCGTGTGCGCTTGAGCGAAGCCGCGATGTGGGGGTCACCGCCGCAGAACTCATCCAGGCGCCCGTAAAGCGAGCGGGGGAGGAAGCACTGCCCATCCGCGAAGATATCGAAGGTCACATCGTGGCCGGCGGCGATGCGATGGACGCGATGGGCAATGCCGCGATCGAGCGGACGGCTCAAAATGCGCGTGGCGCGCGAGGCATCGTTGGGCACATCGTCGTCGAGCTGCCAGACGCTGGCGCCATTGGCGCAGACCGCGTAGTGCACGGCAGGATGGGCGAGGATGGGCTCAAAGACGCCCGACAGCGGACGCCCCGTGCACGGTACAAACTCAATGCTGCGACGTGCGAGCTCGTCGAGCATCGCCCAGGTGGCGTCGCCCATCTGCTTGTCGCTCGTCAGCAGTGTTCCATCCATATCGGAAAAAACAATCATTCGATGCAGCCCTTTCTACTGGCATAAAAAGCGTGGCCGAGGGCGGTGATGCCCTGGCCACGCTCGAGTTCTATAACGGTCCGCGTCCTAGCGGTCGGCGATCGGCTTGTACTCCAGCGGCTCGATCACCGGACGATAGGCCGGGCGAATAATACGGTGCGCGCAGAAGAGCTCTTCCATGCGGTGTGCCGACCAGCCGGCCATGCGGGCGACGGCGAATAACGGCGTAAAAAGCGTCTCGGGCACGCCGAGCATCTTGTAGATAAAGCCTGTGTACAGGTCGATGTTGGCGCAGATGGGCTTGGTCATGCCGTGGTCGCGCATGACCTGGGGTGCCAGGCGCTCGATGCGCTCGATGAGTGCGAACTCTTCGCCCAAGTCCTTCTTGGCTGCCAGCGAGCGCGCGTAACGACGGCAGACCTCGGCGCGCGGGTCGCTGAGCGTATAGACGGCGTGGCCCATGCCGTAGATGAGGCCCGTGCCGTCGAAGGCCTGCTTGTCGAGGATCTTGCCCAGGTAGGCAGCGACTTCGTCCTCGTCCTCCCAGTTGGAGACATGCGCGCGGATGTCCTCGTGCATGGACACGACCTTGGCATTGGCACCACCGTGGCGCGGGCCCTTGAGCGAGCCGATAGCCGCGGCGTAGGCGGAATACGGGTCGGTGGCCGAAGACGACAGCACGCGGCAAGCGAAGGTGGAGTTGTTGCCGCCGCCGTGCTCGGCATGCAGCATGAGCATAACGTCGAGCAGCATCGCCTCATCGCGGGTGAACGCCATGCCGCCGCGCAGGACCTGTAGGATGGTCTCGGCGGTGGAGAGACCGGGCGTAGGGTGCGGCACGTGAACCTCGGAGCCGCGAAGCTTGGCGACCGAGGCCATGTGTGCGAAGGCGGCGATGCGCGGGAGACGTGCGAGCATGGAAATGGCGACGTCGATTTCGTGCTCGGGCGTGATCACGTCCGGCTCGGCATCGAAGGCGTAGAGCAGCAGTACGGCGCGCTGGAGCACGTTCATGATGCTCGACGATACCGTGGTCATAGGGAACTCTTTAACGTACTCGTCGCTCAGATGTCTAAAGGCGCCCAGGCGCTCGCAAAAGCCGTCGAGCTCTTCCTTGTTGGGCAGCGAACCCGTGATAAGCAGATAGGCGACTTCCTCGTAGCCATAGCGATTCTCGGCCTGGGCATTGTTGACCAGATCCTCGATGCTGTAGCCGCGAAGCGTGAGCTTGCCCTGATCGGGCACGACCTTTCCGTCGACCTTGTTGTAGCCGTGCACATCCGAGATACGAGTGAGACCCGCGACCACGCCCGAGCCGTCGGCATTGCGTAGGCCGCGCTTGACATTGTGCTCGACAAACAGGCCCTCGTCATAAGGGTCGGTCGGCAGGCCGTGGTAGAGGCTTTCGCTCTCAGACGAAATCTGGCGGCTTGCTTCGTAATCCAGAACCAGGCGGCTCAAGTGGTCATCGAAGCGGTAATAGATTTTCTTGGCGTCGTAGGCCATGCGCGCTCCTCTCCGGGCCGCATCGGGGTGGCCTGCATGGGCATGCGCGTGTCAGGCTATCCCCAGCGGCCTGTTCGCTACAGGCGGTACATAAAGTTAAAGACGTCCTCGCGCTGGATGGACACGTTGACGCCCGAAAGCTCGCCGGCCTCGGCCAGGGCCTTCTGCAGCTCAGCGAAGTCGAGCTTGGACTCGGCGGTATCGGCCAGCATGGTCATGGTGAAGATGTCCTCGATAATGGACTGCGTGATGTCGCGGATGTCGACGTTGGCCTCGCCCAGGACACGGGTGACGCCGGCGACGATGCCGGGGCGGTTCTTGCCAAGGACGGTGATGACGATACGGGAGGACGAGATCTCGGCCATGGGAAACCCTTTCGCGTGGTTGCGGCGCGCGCGGGGCGCTCCGCTACGGTACAGTGTTCATCATTGTACCTGTCTGGCGCCAAAAGAGGTGCGCTTACAGCGGCGTTACACGTCTGCAACATGAGCGTAAGGGGGAAGGCCGTACGGGGAAGAGCCGTCTGGCGCGTGTCCGGCTCGTGTTGGGTTGATTTCCGATCTCAGCCGAACACATTGAGCGGACAGGCCGTTCCCGCAGTCAGCCGAACGCCTCCGACGGCTGATTCCGAACTGGAAGCGGAGGGCATCCCCGCCCTTCGGTAGGGGATACCGCTCCGCGGCGCATGCCGCGGGCGGCGCCCCTATCGGACCACCGTGACCTCAGTTGGGATGGGCCCAGCACTGCCGCGTACTCGGTGAGCTAGAGCCAACTGTTCGTCTTCACGTCGCGTATGGCGATATTTCGGTCGTCCGGCTCGGTGATGCCGTAGCCGAACGCCTGGAGCGTCTCGATGGACTCCTGGATCCTCTGTTGGAACATGGGACCCGGATCGACCCTCGGCCCGAGGTGCCCGCGCCAAAGGCACGGCGTGGCGCGCAGCATGTTATGGATTTTGGAGATGGGCTCGATGTCGGCGTAGACGTTGAGCGTCGCCATGGCGTCCTTGTGGCCGAGGATCGATTGGAGCGCCTTGATATCGCCGCCTTGGCGGATCCACTGCGTTGCGAACGTGTGGCGAAGGCCGTGGAACGTGATCAGCTCGTCGTTGGTGCCCATGAGGCCGTTGGTCTCCGAGAACGTCTTGAACGCCCTGCGGATATAGCTTGTCGTCGCGAAGGTCGCGCCCGGCTCCGACAGGATGTAGCAGTCCCCGATCTCGACCGCCCCGGTAAGGCCGCGCAAGCGCAGCTTTCCGCAGTCGATCTCGTGGGTCTCCTTCAGGAAGGGGAGTAGGCCGACCGGGTCGATGGGGATACCCCTGGCGTCATGGGTCTTGGTGTCCTTGATGAACGAACCCATTCCCTTCGCGTACGCCACCGAGTGTCTGATCGAGATCAGGCCCGTCTCGAAATCCACATCGCACCACCGAAGGCCGCAGACCTCGCCGATTCGCATCCCCGTGTGCAGGGCGAGTACGACCGCCCTCTAATCCTCGGCGGACCAATCGAGTCCGAACTCCTTTCGGGCATCCTCTTCGCTCATGACTTCGAGAAGGTCTCCGGGTTGGCAACGAAGGGCGAGGCATAGCTGCTCGAGTGTGTTGAAGCGAATGCCGCGAATATGCCCTTTTTTAATACGGGACAGGTTCACGGGCGTGGTTCCAATCCTTTCGGCAAGTTCGTTCGAGGAAATCTTTCGCTCGGCCATGATCTTGTCGAGGCGAACAATTACGGGCATGGCGTTTCCTTACGCAATCTCGTCGGAGTCGAGGTACAGCTCTCGGGCGTACAAGAAGAGCTGGGAAAGCATGAACAGGACGATGCCGAGAACCAGAGAGGTCCAATCGAATGATGAAGCGATCTCTTGGGCGCCGACGGCCCCCTCGCCGCCAAACATCGAAACGGAGGTTTTGAGTGAGCCGGCGTAGAGGCTGGTGGCAGCTTGAACAACGAAGAGAATGCCGAGCACCTTCAAGCATGTCGCAGACCCTTTCTTGAAGGGGTCTCCGCTCTTGATCGTCCACACGAGAACGGCGCTGAGGATGGTCGTAGCGATACCGATGACGGCAGGGACCAATGTCGAGATCGCAAGGGCTGGATACGCGGGGGAGTCTGCAATTACAGGGTTGTCGAGCACTTCGATTGCTGGCTTTAAGGAGAACGCCACTTGTGCGATGGCGGTGGCGCAAAGGGTCGCAGAGGCTATCGCACATGCGATGCGGAAGGAATGAAGCCGGGGAGTGCGATTGTCGGAACTCATAATAACCTCCGAAGAATTTAAAAAACTCAGGTTACTTTTTAACAGTTTATGTTAAATTGACTTTGCCGGCAAGTAATCACAGCATGCTGCAATCGTAACCCCGCGCATCGAGCTGAATCGTGTTGAAACGAGCTGGTGATACGTATGCTCAAAATCTCGAAGGCGATCTTTAGGTCGCTTCTCTCCTCCAGGTCGCTCTGTGTTGTCGTTGTTGCGTTGATGGTTCTTTGTGCTCTGCCCGTCTTCAGGAGCGCGGCTGGCATCGACGGACGGGTCGAATACCTCGAGTCGGGAATAACCCGTGTTGAGCAGGAATTGTCAGCATCCTATGCGGATGCGCTTGTGAATGCGGGGGAGGACGGTGTCTATGCCTCTTCATCAAGCATGCCCGCGCTTCTGTACCCTCTTGCCGCGGGACGTCTTATCTTGGCACCGCTCTCTCCCCTACTTCCGTTTCTGCAGATATCGGATGGAGAGTACACCTATTATGACGGATCGAAGGAGTACTTGCTATGGGTCGCAACGGCCGTTGCCGTCTCGTTCCTTGCCGCGCGTCTTAACAAACGTGAAAAGCTCATCATCCAGGCACCGATGGGCGAGCTGGGTAGACTTGTTGCATCGAGCGTATGGGCGAGTGTTTTTGCAATGCTTGCCGTCCTCGCCATCAATCTTCCAGGGATAATCGCCGCGCTTGTGAAGAATGGCCCGGGCTCGCCGTTCTATCCGATAGGCTACATTCAATATGCGACTCCGGTTATCAAACCGGCTTGGCTGGTGTTCGCGCAGACGGCCATCTTGCAATTCTTGGTGGCAGCGTTCATCTCGCTTGTCGTTCACCTTGCCGTGAAGATTGCCAATAACCCTACGCTTGGAATCGTGTTCGTATGTGCCCTGATGGGGGTGACGATGGTTCCCGGGTATTACGGAAGATCCATCGCTTTACGTGAGTTCGCCCTGTTGAATCCCCTTACGTATGCGAACACTGAGTTGACCGTCGGCGCCTATAGCCCGTACCCGACAACGCAGATAGTGAATCTGCCTGGACTTTGCTTCGAGCGTGGCGCGATTGCCCTCGTATGCGCAATCGGGATCGAGGTGCTGGCAATTAGCCTGCTTTGCGTTGCTGGAAAGAGCGGCTGCGCGTGCCCGATATCCCCGATTTGTCTTGAGAGAGGTTCCTTCACTGCATCGAGAACGGCAACTCGTTCGAGCGCTTGTGCCTCCGCCGTTGCATACGTAAGAACGATGGGGAAACTGCTCCTGCGTTCTCCTACCCTCGCCGTATGCGCGATTGCAATGTCGACGACGATGCTGGCCCCGGCTCTGGTCGAGATGTTTCCTGACGCCGATAACGTTTCCGCTGTTCGGTATAGGGATGGGGAGCTCCGTTCAATAGATCGGTATCTAGAGCAGAACGCTGCGAATATGGACGTCGAGGGCAAAGCGGCCCTGGAAGACATGCGGGATGCTCTTTCGGGTTTCGTGTACGCGCCTATGCCTGCGGAGGGGTTTCGAAGCCTTGCGACGTACGAGCGCGCTCGAGGTGAGCTGGGCGCGGCAGATGCGACTCTCCTGCAATCGATCGGAATCGAGCCGGAGACTCCTTCTCGTGCGGAGGCGCGCGCCCTTCTGCTTGAGTCGATCGCGAGCTTGCCGGACCCCAAGGTTTACGAGTTAAGTACGAAGATGCCCCCATTAATCCTCCTTTCGTATCTCCAGGCAGCGCTTCCCTCCTTATTTTTGCTGTTGCCCGTGGTTGTCACATCGCTCGCGTGCACCCACCTGCAGTGTCGTTCCCTTCTGGTTCTCCAGATCCCCGCAACAGCGCATGTGCGTTTTCTGACGGCTGTTGCGCTGGCTCTCCTGCTTGGCTTGGTGCTGCTTTTGGTGTCGATGGTTCCCGCTGTCGTTGTGTCCGTGATTAAGAACGGTGCGGGTGGATCGGAGTATCCCGTCGCTCTCATTCGGGCGGGAGCTTCGACAACGTCCATGGTGGGGGAGGCGGTGTTGTGCAGTATTCCGTTGCTGGTCATGGCATACGGCGTGATTTCCGTCGTCGCTGCGTTGACAGCAGCGATTAGCCGCAACCTCGTTGTCACCGGAATGGTTTGCGCGGTTCTCTTGGTGTTGGGTTCGTTGAGCGCTCATGTTGAAAGCGTGGGCATGGGCGTCGCGCTGCTGGCTCCATTCGCCTCGTTTGATCCCGCTTCCCAGGTGGGGACGATTGGGTTCCTTGGGCGAGGGACGAACGCGATGCCTTTTGGAGAGGTCGTCGGCGCATCGGGCGCTCTGCTGGTGGTCTTGGGCGCCGTATCTCCGTTGATGGTGCGCCTGAGTGTTCCAAAGATCGAAAGGGGATGATCTCGATGATTGACCTTCAAACGCTGACGATCTCTTATGGAAAGAAGGTGCTCGTAGATTCGGTGAACGCTGAGTTTGCCCCGGGTACGGTCTACGGTCTCGTCGCTCCGAACGGGCATGGAAAGACGACGTTGCTGCGTGCGATGGCAGGTTTGCCGGGTCCTCGCGTGGACGGGAGCATCGTTCTGGATGAGGTGCAGGGTACGGGTGCGAGAGAGGTCCGTTCTATGATCTTCTATGCACCTGGTGAGGGGACGCTGCTGTATCCCGGATTGCGTGCGGAAGATCACCTCAAGATGGTTTGCGATATGTGGCCGCATGCTCGCGATATCGAAGAGATAGTGGAACAAACGCAGATAGGCGAGTTCGCGAAGATGAGGATCCGCACTCTGAGCCAGGGCATGAAGCAGCAGCTTACCCTGGCGATTGCGTATGCGACGGGCGCGCGGTACCTTCTATTAGATGAGCCCATGAACGCGCTCGACCCCAGCAGGGTGGACTTGCATTCCGAGATTCTCAGGAAGCTGGCCGATTCTGGTACGTGCATCATCATGTCATCCCACATCTTGGATTCGGTCGATAGGCTGTGCGATGAGATTCTGTTTTTGAAGGATGGGAGGCTCATTAGAAGCATTCCGCAAGATGATGCTGCGCCGAAGTCTCCTGGATCCCATTTCGCAAAGCCTGCCGGACGCGCCGAGGGTGCGCTAAGCACGTATCGGCGACTCTACGAAAAGGGCGGGTAGAAATGCAAGTTAAAAATCTATGTGGTCAATATAATACCGTTGAACCAGCGTATCGATACCGCTCAGCCATTCGCCTCGCCCCCGTCGCACGCATCTTCATTCGGTCTGTCATTATTAATCTAACAATTCTTTGAGGAACGTAGGTGCTTCTAAATGTACTGTCGACTTCTTCTCAAACTAATCCTAAGAGACAAGGCCGTATGGATTTGTACGCTCGTTCTCGCTGCAGCCTTTTCCGTCCCCATTGCGTTCAATTCACCCATCTACGGGCCCTTCTTTATGAAACAGGGCATGCAGAGCTTTGTCGACGCATTCAATACGCGCGCGCCCCAGGCCAGCGGCACAGACCTATCTCCAGAGCAGCAAAATGACGCGGAGCTTGCAAGATACGCGAACGCCGCCCTTGCCGCTCAAACCGACGCCGCCTTTCTCGATTCTGCCGAGAGCTACTACGCGCTCATGGGCGAAGGCTTCCAATCCGGGTCCATCGTGGGAGACCGAGAGACCAATGACGCGGAGCTCGCATATTGCCGTGCTCTGAGCAGTTCCGGCATCACGGATATCCCGGCCTCCGCAAACGACCTGCCATTCCTTTCCTTCCTGCCCTACGCCATTGCCCAGGCGCCGTCTTTCCTTCCCTTCATTCCCTTCCTTCTCTCGTCGATACTCGTGCTCGGCGCCACAAGGCCTGCGACCCTGGCGGCAAAGGCGCCCGTGCCCAAATTCCGGCGCCTTATCCAAACCGTGTTTTCGATAATCGCCGCGGGGACCGCGATGCTCCTCGCCGGCCTTGCGCCCGGGAGTATTTACGCCTTGGCCCTAAACGGCTTCGGGCAGATCGGGTACCCGATCGCCTTCTTCCATGACGGCGCGCTTGCCACCACGACCGCGGGAAACGTCTTCACGACCCTGCTTCTCGCGCTGCTTGCGGGCGGAACCTTGATATCCGTTTGCTCCGCCGTCCTATCGACCGCAACGAGGCGCGTCCTCGCGGGCCCCCTTACCTCAGCGCTGCTTGTCGCGGCCCCGGTATTCCCGTTGCTGTCCGATTCGGCACTGGAGCATAATGCCGTGCTCGGGCTCCTGCCGCTGGCCGTGTTCTCGCCTATCGAGGCAACGGGTTACGTAGGATGCTTCCCGACAGAATTCATTGGCTCCGGTTCAGGCAGCGCATCGATGCTTGCCGTGGCCCTGATATACGTCGCGGTCTTTTTCGCGGTCGGCGCCGTTGCGACACGTTCGCCCAAACAGGCTGGACCCGCTAAAAAGCACCATGGGCTCGAGCTCCTGGACGCGAGCGTGGGATACGGGAGCACGACGATACTTTCGATCGGATCGCTTTCCTTGGGCCCGGGAACGGCGGCGGGGCTCGTCGCTCCCAACGGCTCGGGGAAAACCACCCTTCTTGAAGCGCTGTCGGGCCAATTTCCCACCCGCATCCGCTCGGGAAGCCTGGCGGCAGACGGAATCTACCAACGTCGATCAGCCGAATTCGCAGAACTCGTCTACCTGAGCTCTTCGGGCAGCGCGGATCTCTATCCCACGCTATCGGCCCTCGAGCACCTTGCTTTCGTTAGGGAGGCGTGGAAATCGGCCGCCGACATCGACTCGCTCTGCGACTCCCTCGGAATCTCCCCATATCTCGACAAGCCGACCCGTAAACTCTCGACAGGAATGAAGCAGCAGGTAAAGCTTGCCATGGCGATAGCGACCGATTGCCCGTACCTCATCCTCGATGAACCGCTGAACGGCCTCGATCCGGGAAAACGGAAAACCTCCTGCGACGCGATGCGCAGCGAGGTGGAGCGGGGACGCAGCGTGCTCATCTCAAGCCATCTGCTCGACGACCTGGCAGACCTCACCGACTCGTTCTACTTCATCGAGGCCGGCACGCTCGTGGAAAAGACCGAGTCGTCCTCGCAGACGCTCAAGCAGGAATACCTCGATACATACGAGGGAGGCGAATGACATGAAACTATTTGAACAGCTGAAGTCCAATGCGTCGCGCATGGCTGTCTACGCCATCCTCGTGGCAACGGCTTTATGCGGAATCGCGGCACCCGTCTATGCGCTCAACGGAGAGAAAGGCGATGTCGAACCCGCGTACATGGCTTCGACGGTTAAGGACCGGTACAAAGCCTTCTCTGGAGACACGTTTTACGTAGCAGAGTACGACACGACCTACCGTCAGCTTCGCTACAACAAGAGATACGAATATCTAGGCGCAGAGGCAATCAGCTATACGTCGGGTTGGTACCGCTCCAACTATGGACACATAACCCAGTTCAAGTGTAACTACCGTGTGTACAACTAAAGCAACCGGCCGGGACGAGGGGCGGCGCAAAAGCGCCGCCCCTCGTTTTTAACCATGTCAACTGAACCTAGTTCAGTTTGGTTGATTTCCGATCTCAGCCGAACACATTGAGCGGAAAGGCCGTTCCCGCAGTCAGTCGAACGTCCCCGGGGCCCTTCTCAGGCCCCGGGGACGGCATTTTCCCAGTTGAAGGAACGGTGGAGATGTGTTTCGATGGGTCAGATTCGTGTCGTTCCGAAAAGACCGTGAACCTTTTGTGGGACACGCGGCGCCGTGGTACCATAGCCGAGTTTGTTGTCTTGGTCGGAAACCAAGACGCCTTATGCGCTGATCGGTAACCAGCGCCTGACCAATAAGGAGTCCTACCATGAAGCAGGGTATCCATCCCCAGTATGTCGAGTGCACGGTGACGTGCTCCTGCGGCAACACCTTCAAGACGCACGCTACCGTGTCCGAGATGAAGGTCGAGCTTTGCAACGAGTGCCACCCGTTCTACACCGGCCAGCAGAAGTTCGTCGACACCGGTGGACGCGTCCAGCGCTTCGCCGACAAGTTCGGTGGCGCCGCTGCCGCCCAGCTCAAGAAGGCTGAGGAGGCCAAGGCTGCCAAGGCCGCCAAGGCTGCTGAGGCCGAGGCTGCTCGCAAGGCCGCCGCTGAGGCTAAGGCTGCCGAGAAGGCTAAGCGTGCCGCTAAGTTTGCCGAGGAGGCTGCCAAGCAGGCCGCCGAGGCTCCTGCAGAGGCTCCCGTTGAGGAGGCCGCTGCAGAGGCCGAGACCACCGAGGCTGCTGAGTAACTAGCTCGCCGAGAGAATCGCTCGCATTCATGGCATGAGGGCCGTGCATCCATTTGGGTGCGCGGCCCTTTTCTTTTTATTGGTGCAAGCTGACCTGTCCCCGTGGCACCAAATGGCAGAGAGACGGCGTTTGCTCAGATAAAACTTGCCAAAATAAACCTGTCCCATTGTGGCAGGTTGGTCATAGTTATTACGTGGCGGTCGAGGTCGACCGTATAGGCCGCGCCTTGTTTGGCTAAAGTACAATCATCTGTGTTTAACTCGCCCGCAGCTGCACGGCGTGGGCGATGGCCAAAAAGGAAAACCACATGGGATTCATGTCAAAGCTGCTGTCCTTTGGATCCGATAAGGACCTTAAGCGCTACTACAAGATCGTCGACCAGATCAACGGTCTTGAGCCCCAGTTTGAGAAGATGACCGAGGAGGAACTCCGCGGCCAGACCGATAAGTTCCGCGAGCGTTACGCCAACGGCGAGTCGCTTGACGACATGCTCCCCGAGGCCTTTGCCACCGTGCGTGAGGCTTCCAAGCGCACCATGGGTATGCGCCACTTTGACGTGCAGCTCATTGGCGCCATGGCACTGCACGAGGGCCACATCGCCGAGATGAAGACCGGCGAAGGTAAGACCCTCGTCTCCACGTTGGCTGGCTATCTCAACGCTATTGCCGGCAAGGGCGTGCACGTCGTTACTGTCAATGATTACCTTGCCAAGCGCGACTCCGAGTGGATGGGCCGCATCTACAAGTACCTGGGCATGACCGTCGGTCTGCTCCAGAACAACATGCCGCTCGAGCTCAAGCGTCCGGCCTACCAGGCAGACGTCACCTACGGCACCAACTCCGAGTTCGGTTTCGACTACCTGCGCGACAACATGGTCACCCGTCCCGAGCAGCGCGTGCAGCGCGGTCACAACTACGCCATCGTCGACGAGGTCGACTCCATCCTGATCGATGAGGCCAGGACGCCGCTCATTATCTCGGGCGCCGGCACTAAGTCCGCCAGCACCTACAAGGACTTCGCGCGTGCCGTGCGTGGCCTTGAGCGCGGCGAGGACGTGTCGCACGACATGCTTACCGCCACCGAGGACGTTGAGCCCACGGGCGACTACGTCATGGACGAGGCCAAGCACACCATTGCCGCCACCGAGCGCGGCCTTAAGAAAATCGAGCGCCGCCTGGGTATTGATGACATCTATGCCGATCTGTCCGGCCAGCTGGTCAACCACCTGCAGCAGGCGCTGAAGGCCCAGTACATGTTCCACCGCGATAAGCAGTACGTGGTCACCAACGGCGAGGTCAAGATCGTCGACGAGTTCACCGGCCGCATTATGGAAGGCCGCCGCTATTCCGAGGGCCTGCACCAGGCCATCGAGGCCAAAGAGGGCGTGCTCGTGCGCGAGGAGAACCAGACGCTGGCCACCATCACCTTGCAGAACTACTTCCGTCTGTATGACAGGCTCTCCGGCATGACCGGTACGGCACTCACCGAGGATGCCGAGTTCCGCGAGATCTACAAGCTGCCCGTCGAGGTCATCCCCTCCAACAAGCCCGTTCAGCGTGTTGACCATGAGGACCTGGTGTACCGCACCATCCAGGCCAAGTACAACGCCGTTGCCGATGACGTCGAGCGACGTCACGCCAAGGGCCAGCCGGTCCTGGTGGGCACCGTCTCCATCGAGAGCTCCGAGAAGCTGTCTGCCGCCCTCACCAAGCGCGGCATCGCGCACGAGGTCCTCAACGCTAAGCATCACGAGCGCGAGGCCCATATCGTGGCCCAGGCAGGACGTTACGGCGCCGTGACCATCGCCACCAACATGGCCGGTCGTGGCACCGACATCCTGCTGGGCGGCAACCCCGACGAGCTGGTGCGCGAACGCCTGGAGTACGAGGGCCTGACCATGGAGGACGTGACGCCCGAGCAGCTCGAGCAGTTTAACGCCGAGGCCAAGGAGACCTGCAAGGCCGAGCGCGAGCGCGTGCTTGCCGCCGGTGGCCTGACCGTTATCGGCACCGAGCGCCACGAGTCCCGCCGTATCGACAACCAGCTGCGCGGCCGCTCCGGCCGTCAGGGCGATCCGGGCGAGACCCAGTTCTACCTGTCGCTCGAGGATGACCTCATGCGCCTGTTCGGCGGCGACAGGATGGACCGCGTCTCCAAGATGATGGTCACGGCCGACATGGGCGACGACATGCCCATCCAACACAAGATCATTTCCAAGGCCGTCGAGAGCGCCCAGCACAAGGTCGAGAGCATCAACTTCTCCATGCGTAAGAGCGTTCTTGAGTACGACGACGTTATGAACAAGCAGCGCCAGGTCATCTACGCCGAGCGCAACAAGATTCTGGACGGCAAGGACCTGACCGACCACATCACCGAGGTCATGCACGATACCGTGTACCGCTGCGTGCAGGAGTTCTGCACCAAGGACAGCCACGAGGGCGAGCGCGATCTTGAGGGCCTGCGTAAGTGGGTCGTCGAGCTGACCGGGCATATCGATACCCCTCAGTTCCCTGACGAGGACTTTGAAGCCCTGGCTGCCGATGTCTTGGCCTATGTTGAGAAGTGCTACAACATGAAGGCCGAGCGTCTGGGCGAGGACCTGATGCGCGAGCTCAATACCCAGGTCATGCTGCGCGTCATCGATACCCGCTGGATGAACTACCTGCAGGAGATGGACTACCTTAAGACCGGCATCGGGCTGCGCGGCTTTGGCCAGCGCGACCCGCTGGTTGAGTACAAGACCGAGGCCTACGGCGCGTTCCAGATACTCGTCGATACCATGTATGAGGATTACCTGCGCACGGTTCTGCGCATCGAGATCAAGGCTGCCCCGCGTGCCGTGGAGCACAAGGAAGAGCCCACGCTCGAGGGCGCGCGCTTCTCCGGTCCTGCCGAGGTCGATGGTGATAACGGCGACTCGGTGCTGCGCAAGCAGGCGCAGGTGCAGGCCCGCACGGCTGTCCAAGGCGGACCGGCTGCCGTCAACAACGGTGGCAAGGTGACCACCTATCGCAAGTCCGAGAGCGACGATCCGTACGTCAACGTGGGCCGCAACGACCCGTGCCCCTGCGGTAGCGGCAAGAAGTTTAAGTACTGCCACGGCAGGAATCGTTAATGGCTGAGGCTTTAGAGGTAACGCCCGCCGAGCTGGACGCGTTCGCGGACCGGCTCGGCGAGGTCGAGTCGTATCTCCATTTGGACGAAAAGCGCACGCGCGTGACCGAGCTCGAGGCCAAAAGTGTTGCCCCTGGCTTTTGGGATGACGCCGACGCCGCCCGTGCCACCATGGAGGAGATCGCGCGTACCAAGGAAGATATCGCTGCCGTGGACACCGCGCGCGGCGAGCTTTCCGATGCCCGCGCCGCGCTGGAGCTTGCCGAGGAGATGGGGGATGACCCCGACGCCGTCGCCCTTCGCGAGGAGGCTACAGCCACGGCTGAGCGCCTGGCCCGTGCCATCGATGAGCTTGAGCTTTCGAGCTGGTTTACCGGTGAGTTCGATCACGGCGATGCCATTGTGACCATCAAGCCCGGACAGGGTGGTCTGGAGGCCCAGGACTGGACCTTCATGCTCTTTAAGATGTACATGAAGTACTGCCAGCGTCGCGGCTGGAAGGTCACCATCAACGACTGTCCCGCAGCCGAGGTCATCGGCATCGACCGCGCGACCTTTACTGTCGAGGGCAAAGACGCATTTGGCATGCTGCGCGCCGAGGCCGGCGTCCACCGCTTGGTTCGCATTAGCCCCACCGACGACAAGAAGCGCCGCCAGACCACGTTTGCCGGCGTCGAGGTCATCCCCGTGCTACCCGATGATATCGACATCGAGATCAGTCCCGATGACATCCGCGTGGACGTGTACCACGCGAGCGGCCCGGGCGGCCAGGGCGTTAACACCACCGACTCCGCCGTGCGCGTGACGCATTTCCCCAGCGGCATTGTGGTCACCTGCCAAAACGAGCGCAGCCAGATCCAGAACAAGGCCGCGTGCATGCAGATCCTCAAGGCTCGCCTGTACGAGATTGAGCTCGAAAAGCGTGCCGAGGCGCTCGATGAGATCCGCGGACCCAAGACCACGATTGGTTTTGGCAACCAGATTCGCAGCTACGTACTCTACCCGTATCAGATGGTCAAGGACCTACGCACGGGCGTGGAGACCAGCAATGTCGAGGCCGTTCTTGACGATGGTGACCTGGACCCATTTGTTATTGGCTACCATCGCTGGGCCACCGGCAACGCTGACGCAGAAGGCTCGGAGATCTAAAACATCGGGCGGCTTCAAGCCGATGCTAAGCCCAACGGTTGGACGGGTTTGTATCCGGAATAAACCCTGCGCAGGGGTGGTTTTTGTCCGGCGAATCGGTAGAATCGAATACAGCAAGAAGTTCGAAGCGCATCCGTTTGGGTGCGCTTTTTTGAGGGAGGCAGCATGGCATATCGTCTGGACATTAAGCGCATTCTTTCGATGAACTTCTTTCACGACCTGCCCCAGATTATGTTGGGGTGCGCTCTGGCCGCTATTGCGACCGACCTGTTTTTGATTCCCAACGGCCTTGCTGCCGGTGGCGTTACGGGCCTTGCCACCATTATCCAGGCGGTCGGCGCATCGCGCGGTCTATCGCTTCCCGTTGGTATTCAGACGATCGTGATGAACGCCTTGCTGCTGCTGGTCGTTATGCGCGAGGGCGGCATGTTCTACGTGGTGCAGACGGCGACGGGCTTTGTGCTGCTGGGATTCTTTACCGATCTGTTCGCCCCGTTTGTAGCGCCGCTGGCACATGCAGACCTGATGCTTCCCGCTATGTGGGGCGGCATTATCACGGGCATCGGTTACGGCATGGTGTTGCGCGCCGGCGCCAACACCGGCGGCTCGGACACGATTGGCCAAATCATCTCGCGTAAGACCTCGCTGCCGGTGGGTTCGACCGTCATGGCAATCGATGTTGCCGTGTGCGCGCTGTCGGCCCCGGTCTTTTCAATCGAAAACGCGCTATATGCAGGCCTTTCGATGGTCATTAGCGGCTACGTGATCGATGCCGTGGTCGATGGTGGCAACAAACGCCGTATGGTTCTCATCATCTCGGACAAGTTCCCTGATATCGCTGCCGATATCATGTATGGCTTGGGTCGTGGTTGTACCAAGTTTAAGGCGACTGGCATGTATTCGGGTGCCGAGAAGCCGGTGATTATGGTCATCGTGAGCCGTCGAGAGCTCAATACCCTCAAGACGATCGTGCGCGAGCGCGATCCTCGCGCCATTGTGACGGTCGCTGACGTTACGGAAGCTTTCGGCGAGGGATTCAAGGACAATAGCGCGTAGGGGCGACCGCGTTCCATCCAAAAGACGTTCACATTGATAAACCGTTTCATCAGCGGTTCTGCCTGCTAAATTGTTCAAATAATGATAAAAACTCTGGTAAAGCCATCAGTTTCCAGCATAATGAATGACGTACGTGCATTGCGGCTGTGTTGGGATTACCTTCGGTGCCGTGCGCATTTTGTCTAATGAGGATGAAAGGAAGGCACAATGAGCGACGAAGAGCTCAAAAAGGTTGCCAACGAGGTAAGGAAGGGCATCGTCACCGGCGTGCACGCTGCCAAGTCCGGCCATCCGGGCGGTTCGCTCGGCGCTGCCGACATCATGACCTATCTGTACTTTGAGGAAATGAACGTCGACCCGGCCGATCCCCGCAAGGCCGACCGCGATCGCTTTGTGCTCTCCAAGGGCCACTGTGCTCCGGGTCTGTACGCCGTGCTCGCCGAGCGTGGGTTCTTCCCCAAGGAGGACCTCGAGACGCTGCGCCATATCGGCAGCCACCTGCAGGGCCATCCCAACATGAACGACACCCCGGGCGTCGACATGTCCACCGGCTCGCTTGGCCAGGGCATCTCCGCCGCCGTGGGCATGGCCGTTGCCGCCAAGCACTGGGGCGATACTTACCGCACGTACGCCCTGCTGGGCGACGGCGAGAGCGAGGAGGGCCAGGTCTGGGAGGCCGCCATGTTTGCCGGCAACCAGCAGCTCGATAACCTCTGCGTGATCGTCGACCACAACGGCCTGCAGATCGACGGCCCCGTTGAGGAGGTCAACGACCCCATGCCGCTCGCCGACAAGTTCCGCGCCTTTAAGTTCCACGTGGTGGAGCTCGCCGACGGCAACGACTTCGACCAGATCCGCGCCGCCTTTGCCGAGGCTCGCGCTACCAAGGGCCAGCCGACCGCCATTATCGCCGAGACCCTGAAGGGCAAGGGCGTGTCCTTTATGGAGAACCAGGTTGGTTGGCACGGCAAGGCCCCCAACGATGAACAGTTTGAGCAGGCCATGGCAGAGCTCACGGCCGCCGGAGAGGAGCTCTAGGATGGCAGACGTCAAGAAAATCGCCACGCGTGTAAGCTACGGCGAGGCCCTCGTCGAGCTCGCCAACGAGCACGATGACTTTGTGGTCCTCGACGCCGACCTGGCCGCCGCCACGCAGACCGGCAAGTTTAAGGCCGCCTGCCCCGACCGCTTCTTCGATGTGGGCATTGCCGAGAGCAACCTGATGGGTGTTGCCGCCGGTATCGCAACCACCGGTCGCGTTGCCTTCGCGAGCACCTTTGCCATGTTCGCCGCCGGCCGCGCCTTTGAGCAGGTCCGCAACTCCATTGGCTACCCGCACCTCAACGTTAAGATTGGCGCCACGCACGCCGGTATCTCGGTGGGCGAGGACGGTGCCACGCACCAGTGCTGCGAGGATATCGCCCTCATGCGCGTCATCCCCGGCATGACCGTGATCGTTCCCGCCGACGACGTCGAAGCCCGCGCCGTGACGCGCGCCGCCTACGAGTGCGACGGTCCGGTGTACATGCGCTTCGCTCGTTTGGCCTCGCCGGTTATCAACGACCCCGAGACCTACAAGTTCGAGTTGGGTAAGGGCATTGTCATGCGCGAGGGCGCCGATGTGACCATCATCGCCTGCGGCCTGATGGTCGGCGAGGCTCTCGAGGCTGCCGAGCAGCTCGCTGCCGAGGGCATCGACGCCGAGGTTATTAACATGCACACCATCAAGCCCATCGACGCCGACCTGATCGTCAAGAGCGCCACCAAGACCGGCCACGTCGTGACCGTCGAGGAGCACTCTGTGATCGGTGGCCTGGGCAGCGCCGTTGCCGACGTCCTGTGCGAGCAGTGCCCGACGCCGCTCAAGAAGATCGGCGTCAACGACACCTTCGGTGAGTCTGGCCCGGGTGCCGAGCTCCTGCACAAGTACGGCCTGGACGCCGCCAACATCGTGGCGACCACCAAGGAGTTCTTGGCATAAGGCAAGACGAGGCAAAGTATCGCGTCGACAACCGCAAACAAGCCAGAACAGGGGCGTCCTCAAAGAGGGCGCCCCTGTTTATGCTGAATTTAAATTAGAGTCCTGCCAAGCAAAGTTCCCATGGGGAAACGGGCCCATCCCAACGAAGTGCAATTCAGACCCTTCCAACTTTGTATGCGCAGCATCTCAAGTTGGTGCGTCGGCCCCATAGTAGCCGCAGGCCGGGCGCAGGGTTACCTCCCAAATCTTTCCGCAGCGCAGGCCGGCGTTTGTCCGCAGCTCCGCAGGAGCAGGACAAATGCCGGCCATGCGCGAGGACGATTTGGGAGGTAACCCTGCGCCCGGCCGGTGAGACCCAAACCCCGCCATGCTTCTTATGTGCAGTAAAGCTAATGCTGCTAAAATACAAAGCGCTCATGTAGTTTAAACGCACGACGATAAGGAGCACCAGTGGGTAACCACTTCCGTACCTCCGGTGCGGGCGATGATGCCCCCAAGACGCAGACGGGCGTCCAGGGCAGTCGTTTCGCCACTCCGGATTCAGAGGGCCAGCCTGTTGCTCAGGCCCCCACTCAGCCGGCAGATCAGGCACAGCCGGCATCCGATCCCTTTGCCTACAATCCCACCAGCGATGTCGCGCTTTCCGGCACGGCGGGTTTTGAGCCCGTTCAGGCCGTGACCGCTCGCGTGGAGCAGCCTCAGGCTGGCGCCGCCACGCCGCAGCCTACCATGGCCGGCATTCCCGACCCCATGGCCCCTGCGACGCCGGTTCCTCAGCCTGCGCAGTCCGGTCTCTTTGCCGCTATTCCCGATCCCGCGCAGCCTGCTGCCCCGGTGGTCGAGAGCGATCAGGCAGCCGAGGTCGCAAGCCTCGATAACGCGCTCAACAACCCCGATTTTACGTCGGTGTTTGCGCCCATCGATCCGCAGGCCAGCCGCAAGAAGATGGCCAAGCAGGCCGGTGTCGAGCCCGTCATCCTTATGGAGCATGTCACCAAGATCTATCCGGCACAGCCCAACAAGCCTGCACTCGACGACATCAACATCGAGATCTATCCGGGCGAGTTCGTCTTCCTGGTCGGTCATTCCGGCTCGGGTAAGACCACGCTGCTGTCGACGCTCAACCGCGACGTCAAGCCGACGAGCGGCCGCATCTTGGTTGCCGGTCAGGACCTCATGAAGATCAAGAACCGCAAGGTTCCGTTCCTGCGCCGCCAGATTGGCGCCGTGTTCCAGGACTTTAAGCTTCTGCCGCAAAAGACCGCCTACGAAAACGTGGCGTTTGCCCTGCAGTGCATCGGCAAGCCCAAGGGCGTCATTCGCAGCCAGGTGCCCGAGGTGCTGCGTCTGGTCGGTCTGGCCGATCAGATGGACTCGCTGCCCGACCAGCTTTCCGGTGGCGAGCAGCAGCGCGTTGCCGTCGCCCGCGCCATGGTCAACCGTCCGCCGCTGCTGATCTGCGACGAGCCCACGGGTAACCTCGACCCGGCGATCTCGCTGGGCATCATGAAGCTGCTCGAGCGTATTAACCGCACCGGCACCACCGTGATCGTCGCCACGCACGACCGCGAGATGGTCGATAGCATGCACCGTCGCGTGATCGCCCTCGAGGGCGGCCACGTTATCCGCGACCAGGAGAGGGGAGGTTACGGCAACTATGGCACCAACTAACGTGGGCTACTCCTTCAAAGAGGCAATCAGTCACTTCTTCCGTAACTGGACTACCTCGCTCGGCGCCGTCATCACGATCTTCCTTTCGCTGTTTATCATCGGCCTGTTCATCATGGGCTCCGCGATGCTGAACTCCGTGATCGGCACCGTCGAGGATCAGGTTGTCATCAACGCGTTCATTAGCGATGACGCCGATCAGGCCGATGTCCAGGCTTTTGAGGCCGAGCTTAAGACGTGGAATAACGTCAAGTCCGTGACCTATAAGGACAAGGACGACGCGCTGGCCGAGTATACGAGCAAGATGTCGGGCAACGCCGACGCCACCATGAGCGCGCTCGATGGCCAGAACCCGCTGCCGGCTTCGTTTGCAATTGAGATGGACGATCCGTCCAAGGTCGAGAGCACGGCCCAGAAGCTCAAGAAGAACGCCGTTTTCCAGAAGATCGCGGATGACGGCGACGTCAACGCGAGCGTGCTGTACGGCCAGGAGGAAGTGAGCCGCCTGTTCCAGGTGACCAACTACATCCGCATCGCCGCCGTGGTGCTCGTTGGCCTTCTGACCTTTATCGCATTCATCTTCATCAACAACACGATTCGCCTGTCCATCACGGCGCGTCGTCGTGAGATTGCGATTATGCGTCTGGTCGGCGCCAGCAACGGCTTCATTCGCGGCCCGTTTATCACCGAGGGCGTACTGCAGGCTATTTTGGGCTCGCTGCTTTCCATCGGCGTTCTGGAGCTGCTGCGCAATCTGATGATTCCGCGTTTGCAGGAGAGCATCGGCTGGATGTCGTTTGCCCTGCCGATGCAGTACTACCTGGTGACCTATGCTGCGCTGATTCTGGTCGGTGTGATTATCGGTCTCTTTGGTTCTGCCATAGCCATGCGCCGCTACCTGCGCGTGTAGGCATGCCTGGAATTCATCCCTTCCAACGGGTCGTCTCTTATGGGGCGGCCCGTTTTTTGATCCCTAGGGGACGGCAGGAAAGCGAATCATTTGGGTAGACTCTTTGGAGTTCGTCATCGATAGCAAGGAGGCGCCATGGGGCGCAATAACAAGCATAAGCGTGGAGCTCGCAATAAGCGCGGGCCGGTGCGCAGCGAACGCCGTCCGAGCCTGACCGGGCGCGTGCAGCTCCATGAGCATGGCGCCTATGTCATAACCGAGAGCGGCGACTACAAGGTTATGGGCCGCGGTAAGCGCGAGATCATGGATGGCGATACCGTTGCCGTGAGCATTAAGAACAGCCCGCACGGTGAGCGGCGCGCCGTGATCGAAGGCGTGGTTGAGCGCGCAGCCATAAGCGTGGTGGGTACGTACCAGACCGCTGGTCCGCTCGGTGTGATCGAGCCGCTCGATTCGCGCCTGAAGGCCGACTTCTTCATTCTGCCCGAGGATACCTCGGCGGATCGTCTGGGCGTCCACCCGGGTGATGCCGTTGTCGCGCGCATTTTGACCTACCCGACGCGCCTGGAATCGGGCACCGTGACGATCGAACGCCGCATTGGCGGAGATGACGCGCCCGATTTGGGCGTTCAATACGTGATGGCGCGTTACGGCTATACCGATAGCTATCCCGAGGCCGCGCTGGACGAGGCCGAGGGACTTTCGCTCGATGTGTCCGCGGCGCTTAAGGACCCGCTCCGCCGCGATCTGCGCGACCGCTTTGTCATCACGATCGACCCGGTCGACGCGCGCGACTTTGACGATGCCATTTCGCTTGAGCGCACGCCCGAGGGTGGCTACAAGCTGGGTGTGCATATCGCTGACGTTTCTCACTATGTGGCTTGGGACGGGCATATCGATCTTGAGGCTCGCCATCGTACGACATCGGTGTATCTGGCCGATCGCGTGCTTCCCATGCTGCCCGAACGCCTGTCCTGTGACCTGTGTTCGCTTCGCCCTGACGAGGACCGTCTTGCGTTTACCGTTGACATTGAACTCGATGCGCAGGGTCGCGTGCGGCATTACGATCCGTACCCCAGCGTGATTCGCTCGCGTGTGCGTATGGACTATGACGGCGCCGAGGCGCTGCTGGTGCGTGCCGGCGCGGTGGAGTATGGGGTGCTGGAGGGTGCGGCCGAGGATGTTGCGGCTGCTGAGGCCTCGCGCGAGGAGGCGCTTGAGCGCGGTCTTGCGTGCGAGGAAACTGCTCGCGGCTATAACGTCGACCTCGGCGATTTCCTTGTCGCCGCCAACGAACTCGCCGAACTTCGCCGTCGTATTCGTCGTGCCCGCGGCTCAGTCGATTTTGACACGGCCGAGATTCGCGCTCTATTGGATGAGGACGGAGTACCCGTGCAGATTGTGGCGCGCGAGCGTTCGTGTGCCACGTCGCTTATCGAGGAAGCCATGCTACTCGCCAACGAGTGCGTTGCAGAGTGGCTGGCAGACCGTGATATCGAGGCCTGCTATCGCGTGCATGAGGATCCGAGCCCCGATAGCCTGCACGGTGCCGCCGTTGCGCTGGCGCAGCTGGGCATCATCGACGATCGCCGTGCTGCCGGTATCGCCCTGGGGAGTCCCGATGAGCTACAGGCTGCAGTTGATGCTGCCGCCGGTACGGCCAACGCACCGCTCGTCAACACGCTGCTTCTGCGCAGCATGCAGCGCGCACTGTACAAGCCGCGCAACGAGGGCCACTTTGCGCTCGCCGCGCCGTGCTACTGTCACTTTACGAGTCCCATCCGTCGCTACCCCGATCTGGTGGTGCACCGCGTGCTCAAACTGCAGTTGGCCTATGAGCAGCTCGGCGGCAAGGACGCCCTGGTCCGTACGCCGCGGCTGATCGGCAAGGGGCGCGAGTCGCTGCCGCGCATTCTGCCGCAGATCTGCCGCGCATGCAGCGATGCCGAGCGCGCGGCAGATGCCGCTAGCCATGCGACGCAAAAGATCAAGATTGCCCAGTACTATGAGGACCGTCTGGGCGAGCGCTATGCCGGAACCGTCTCGTGGGTTAGCAGCATGGGCCTCTTTGTGCGCTTGGACCTGACGCAGGTCGAAGGCTTGGTTTCGATCAAGAGCCTGGGCAACGAGTGGTTCGAGTTCGACGAGGATGCGCTTACGCTGACGGGCGCCGACACGGGGACTCGCTATGAACTGGGCCAGCGCGTGATTATCGAGGTCTCGCGCGTCAATACCACGCGTGGGCACTTGGACTTTAAGCTTATCCATTAGCCAAATCTCGACTCATGGCGGGAGAGCGGAGGGCGGTCTTTCGGGGCCGCCCTCCGCATTTGGATCATGGCTACCTTGCCGTCTGCTCGGCCGCCCGCTTACCTGCTATTTGAGAGGTAAAACCTACCAAAATAAACCTGTCCCTTTTTGGCAGGTTTACAAGAAAGCGGGGATGAGATGGCGACGGTGTATGGTTATGCGCGGGTGAGTTCGCGCGATCAGAATCTTAATCGGCAGCTGGATGCGCTGGGCGCCTATGGCGTGGGCTCGGCGAATATTTATGCCGACCATGCGAGCGGCAAGGACTTCGATCGACCGCGCTATCGCGAGCTGCTGCACGTCCTGGGAGACGGGGACGTGCTGGTGGTGCTTTCTATCGACCGACTTGGTCGTAATTACTCCGAGATTCTTGAGGAATGGCGTCGCATTACCAAGGAGCTCGGGGTTGCCATTGTGGTGTTGGACATGCCATTGCTTGACACGCGCGCCAGGGCAAGCGGCACGCCGGATGTGACTAATACCCTGATTGCCGATATTGTGCTGCAACTGCTGAGCTACGTGGCGCAGGTGGAGCGCGAGAATATCCATCGGCGCCAAGCGGAGGGAATTGCAGCGGCGCGGGCGCGAGGGGTCCGTTTCGGTCGACCTCGCAAGCCGTGCCCTCCTCAGTTTGAGCTGGTGCGCGATAGCTATGAGGCGGGCGATATTACCCGCAGCCAGGCAGCAAAGTGCCTGGGCGTGTGCGTGGGGACGTTCGATCGCTGGATGCGCGAGGCGGGGTAGGGGTTTGCGTCGCTTTGTCGCTTCCTGTTGCGATTCAAATTTTGATACGGTGACGATGTCATTTGGGGCTACACTCGCTCATATTTAAAAAGACGGAGGTTGGCCTTTGGCGCACATGAAGAAAATAATCGGGTGGACCGCGATCGCTCTGTTCGCCGCAACGCTGGCGGGCATCTGGGTGCTGACGGAGCAAAACGCAGTGCAGACGTCGTTGCTGAGCGAGTCCACCGCGCGCGTGGTGGAGGGTCAGGCTGCGAGCGTTCAGGCTACCGGCATCACGGGTGAAATTCAGGCGGGGGACGGCATGACTGAGAGTACCAATCCGGCTGCCTCGACGGTCCAGCCTGGTCGACTTGCTTCCATTCGCATGTGGGTAGGCGCAAACGTCCGTCGCGTCGCCCATACCGTAGAGTTTTTCTTCGTCGGATTGTTCGCCTCGGTGATCGTGGTCTGCTTTTCCAGGCGTCCATGGAGTGTGTGTTCCCGTTGCGTGCCTGTGTTTCTCTTTTGCGCTGCCTGCTCCGTTGGCGACCAGGTGCATAAGATCTTTGTTCCCGGCAGGCATTTCGACGTTATCGATTTAGGATTCGATGCTGCGGGCTATGTCACCGCCATGCTGTTGGTATTGCTGGCAGCGGCGTTGGTGCGCCATGCGACTCGGCCGATCGGCGCCCATGCGAGGCGCTAGCCTTAAGACGAGACATCGCGACTGCCTATGCTTCGACATTGACTACAATAACGGCTGCAATCGCGAGTGGTCGTCGATGTGCAGTTTTCCAGACACCTGTTTTCTCTAAGAAAGGAAATCCCATGGCGGTATTGTTTGTTGAATATCCCAAGTGCTCGACCTGTAAGAAGGCCAAGGCATGGCTGGACGAACATGGGGTAGAGTATATCGATCGCGATATCGTTTTGGACAATCCCACGGCTGATGAGCTTGCGACCTGGATTGCTCGTTCGGGGCTGCCGGTGCGGCGCTTATTTAATTCGTCGGGCATGAAATATCGAGAGCTGGGCCTGAAGGCGCGTCTGGATGCGGGCATGACGGATCAGGAGTGCTACGAGCTGCTGGCGACCGACGGCATGCTGGTCAAGCGTCCGCTGCTGGTGGGCGACGACTTTGCGATTCCCGGCTTTAGGGAAGCGGCTTGGGCCGAGGCGTTGCTGTAGCGGCTGCGGAAAGTGCGACCCGTTTTGAGCTCGGATTCCGGGACGCAGTTTCCGGTTGAAGGGGCTAGCGGAAACCGTATCCCAGTTTGAGCGCGAAATCTGGGATACGGTTTCCGTTTGGGGCCTCTAGGGGAAAGCGCGTCCCGTTCTGGACGTAAATTCCGGGATGAGCTTTCCGGTTGGCGGGCATGCGCACTATCCCGGCTGGCGGGCATATGCGCTAATCCTCAAGCTGTGCCCATTCGTGCGGATCGTAGACCTTTACGTGCTTGTTGGGCTTGCCGCTCCAGTACTCCTCGTCCATAAAGGGCAGATATGCCTGAACGCCGGGGCAGATAAAGGGAATCCGCTGCTGTTGCAGTCGCTCGCGCTGGCGCTGCTCCAGGTGCGCCTCGGATATGACGGTCGGCATACCGGACAGCTCGACGAGGCTTGCCTGGATTCGCTTAAGGTCGGGGAGTCCCGCGTGCCATGACACCCGCATGATCAAAAAGGATGCACGGCGGTATTTTGCCTGCATCACCGTGATGGCGGGGCGCAGTGTGGGATGGATTTTGTCCCGTTCGGGCCAAAGGTCAGCAGTGATCTCGAGGCCCAGGGTCTCCCATAGGTAATCAAGCTCTTCGTCCATGGTGCCTCGATATCCGTGCAATGATGACGGTTCGATTGTGCCATCAGCCGTGAGTGCTGCATTGTTGTAATCTACCAGCGGTAGATGTGGGATGTTTTACGGGCTTTGGCGCCGTACGTGTCGCTGGTGCTTCACAGGTCCTTCACGTGTTGGCCGTATTTGACTGAATTTCAAAAAAGTCAAAATTAGGGCTTGCGTCACGGCGGGACTTCCCGTATATTTCTTTCTTGCGCAAAGGCACAGCCGAGCGCAGCGATGCAGTCATTGGGATGTCGTCTAATGGCAGGACAGCGGATTCTGGTTCCGTCAATGGGGGTTCGACTCCCTCCATCCCAGCCATTGCATTTGCTACATATGGCCCGTTCGTCTAGCGGTTTAGGACGCCGCCCTCTCAAGGCGGAGATCACCAGTTCGAATCTGGTACGGGCTACCAAAATTGAACGCCCGGGCCTCGTAAGAGACCCGGGTTTTGTGTATTGACCGTATATACGGCGCCTGCCGTGTTTCGCTCAGATCGAGGAGTAGCCATGGATCTGCCCATCAGCTTGCAAGACATCACGTATGCCGAGAACTATCTGGCGCAGGGCGACCTGGCTACGGCGACGCCGCTGCTGGAGCGTCTGGTGGAGCTCGCCGAGGAGTATATCGACGCTGAGTGCAAGACGGAGGAGAAGCGCCAATACTTTAGCTTCGATAGCAAGTTTGAGCGCTTGGCCTATCGCCGCGTGGAGAAGGATCCGCGCGAGCTCGTGCAGGTCGAGGTGCCGTTTGACCGCCTGTACTCTGATATGGCGTTTGCCTACATTCGCCAGCAGGATTATGTGAGCGCTCGTAATGCCCTGATGCAGGCTGTGCGTTGGGACCCCATGAACTGCAACTATCGCTTGGATTTGGCCGAGCTGTTCCGCGCACTCGAGGACAAGCAGGAATGGGCATCGCTCTCGTTCTCGGTGCTGGAGCGTGCAAGCGATGGCAAGTGCGCCGCCCGCGCTTACGCCAATCTAGGTCAGTACTTCTTGGAGCCCGAGACCGAGAACGTTTCGGCTGCCGTGGGCTGCGCGCGTCTGGCGCTGCGCCTGGCGCCCAACGATGCGCATACGACGCGCCTGCTCAACAAGATCCATACCACCTATCCGGATGCCGCGGACGAGAGTGACGACCATGTGATGGGTGAGCTCGCCCTGCAGGGCGTGCCGACCTCGCCTTCGGCCGAGATCGCCATCTGCCTGATCATGTGCGCGACCGATGCTGCAAGCGACGGCGACAAGCAGGAGGCGACGCGCCTGACGGTGCGTGCTCGCGACTTGGTGGGCGAGGAAGCCTGCGCGGCGATTATCAAACTGGTGCGCGAGAGCGACGCCGAGCTCAATGCCGAGCGCAAGGCAAAGCGCGAGACTGCGGGCTCAAACGCCGATGGAGCCAAGGAGGCCGGCGATGCCCAGTAAGCGTGAACGCAAGCTCATTTCTAAGAATCGCTCGGCGCATCACGAGTACTTTATCGATGAGACGTTTGAATGCGGTATTGAGCTGAGCGGCACCGAGGTCAAGTCGATTCGCGAGCGCGCCTGTCAGATCACTGACACTTTTGCGCTGATTCGTGGCGGCGAGTGCTGGCTCGTCGGACTGCATATCCACCCTTATAGCCATGGTGGCGTGTGGAATCGCGATCCCGACCGTCGGCGTCGTCTGCTGCTGCACCGCAAGGAGATCGACTTTCTTGACGGCAAACTTCGCAACCGTGGTTATGCACTGGTTCCGTTGGAGCTCTACTTTAATACCGACGGCCGCGTAAAGCTGCTGCTGGGTCTGGGTCGCGGCAAGAAGCTCTACGACAAGCGCGAGGACATGGCCAAGCGTGATGTCCAACGCGAGATCGACCGCGCCCTTAAGGAACGCAACCGCTAGGCACTCTGTATAAGTTGCGGTGGAATACGGACAGTTTTGCCTGTTTGAGGGACTATTCAGTCCCTATTTCACCGCAACTGCGGGCGTCTCATCTTTCTTACTGTTCTGACACATATGTCTCAAAGGCGGCGTCCGTTATGGGTGCCGCCTTTTTTGTGGGTACATACATTCATGAGGTTCCAACCCGAGCTAGGGGAGTGATCGTTATGGACAAAACTGCGTTCTTTACGATGCCGAGCGGCCTGTATGTGGTGAGTGCCGCGGCCGACGGGCTGCGTGCCGGCTGCGTTATCAACACAGCGGTGCAGGTGACATCCGCCCCGCCACGCATCTCGGTTGCCGTGAACAAGGAAAATGTCACGTCCGGCGTAATCGCATCGGCTAAGGCCTTTGCGCTGGCCGTGATTGACCAGACCGCCGACATGCTCTATATCGGCAATTTTGGCTTCCGCACCAGCAGCGATTACGACAAGTTTGCCAAGTACGAGACCCACGAGACCGCGCTGGGCATGCCCTATGTGCCCGAGCACGCGGCGGCGCTGTTTAGCTGCCGTCTGATTGATACCGTGGATGTGGGCACGCATCTGCTGTTTATTGGCGAGGTCGAGGATGCCGAGCGCTTGAGCGGCGAGACCCCGCTGACCTATGACTACTATCACAAGGTCTTGAAGGGCAAGACGCCGCCCAAAGCCTCGTCGTATCAAGGCTAGAAATGTTCTAAAAATACTTGCATTATATTATTGAGAATATATACTAATAAGCAAGTACACCAGCAGTCACGTTCGAGAGGAGAACATCATGGCTGAGGAGAAGAAGACGTATAAGTTTGTGTGCACCGTTTGCGGCTACGAGGTTGAGGTCGACACGCCCGAGCTGCCCGAGGACTACGTGTGCCCGGTCTGCGGCGTCGGTCCCGATCAGTTTGAGCTCGTCGAGGAGTAACTCGTAGACACACGGCGATTAGCCATACAGAGCTCTGTCCAAGGGTCCCGGCTGGATATTCCGGCTGGGACCCTTTTGATTTATCTGACGGTTTAAAACGGCCTTACGTGTTACAGATTGAGACGTTATATCTGGACGGCCACGCCATCCCAATTACATCCCCGTTAGCAGCACGATGTCGAGAATCGTCACGATGACGCCGATCCCTACGAGCAGCGCGTTGAGCGGGCGCGAATTGGCATATTTGCCCATGACGCGGCGTGAGCTGGTGAGCCGTATGAGCACAAAGACCGTAATCGGCAGCTGAAGCGACAGCAGCGCCTGACTCCAGATGAGACCTTCAAAAGGATTTGGGACGACCAGGCACGCCGTCACTGCGCCGACGAAACAGGCCGCCACCCCGATCGAGGAATGTCGGTCGTGGATGTCGTATTCCTCGTCGAACATGCCCGCGGTGATGGTGCCCGCCGCCATGCCCGCCGTCACACTACTCGAGAGGCCCGCAAACAGCAGCGCTACCGCAAAGATGGTCGAGCTCGCCGGGCCCAAGATGGGGGAGAGCGTGGCCGCTGCGACGGCGAGGTCGTCTACGACCATGCCGTGCGCAAAGAAGGTCGTTGCGGCAAGGATGACCATGGCCGAGTTGATTGCCCAGCCCACGCCCATCGAAAAGATCGTGTCGAAGAACTCGTAGCGCAGACGTTCTTCGATAACCTGCTCGCCTTGGCCTTCGAAGTGCATGGATTGGATGACCTCGGAGTGCAGAAAAAGGTTGTGTGGCATAACGACCGCACCCAGAACGCTCACGATAATCGCGGCAGAGCCAGTGGGCATACTAGGCGTGATCCAGCTTGCGGCGGCTTGCGGCCAGTCGACCTTGACTAGTGCAAGCTCGGCCAAAAACGAGAGTCCTACCACGCCTACGAAGGCGATGATCCAGCGTTCGGCATGCTTGTAGGAGTTCGTCATGAGCATCGCCATCGATACTGCCGCCACGATGACGCAGCCCGCGCGCACGGGCAGCCCAAAGAGCATTTGAAGGGCAATCGCGCCACCCAGGACTTCGGCCATGGCGGTGGCGACAGTCGCGAGATAGGCACTGGCGAGTACCGTGCGTCCAACGAAGCGGGGGAGGTAACGTGTCGTGGCCTCGGCAAGGCAGGCGCCCGTGGCGATACCCAGGTGCGCAGCGTTGTGCTGCAGCACAATGAGCATAATCGTGGACAGCGTGACGATCCACAGCAGCGCGTAGCCAAACTGCGAGCCCGCGGCCATATTGGAGGCCCAGTTGCCCGGGTCGATAAAGCCGACGGTCACGAGCAGCCCGGGGCCGATATGCCGCGCAATGTCTAGGCCTCCGTGACCACCGGTGCGTCGGGAGCCAAAGTGTTGTTTGAGATGGTTGAGCATGGTGCGCTCCTGCGTATGGGCGGCGTGACGTCGCATCTGGGTCGTGCGGCGCCACGCGTCGGATTTGGGTTGGGGCTACTTGTGCGCTTTGCCCTGATTGGCCACGGCGTCGATCTTGGCGGCGATGGTCGCCGGGTCGCCGATGTAGCGCTTGTCGAGGACGTTGAAATCGGTGTCGAAGGTGTAGACGAGCGGCACGCCGGTGGGGATGTTGACCTTGAGGATCTCCTCGGGCGTGAGGTGCTCGAGCTTCATGACGAGTGAGCGCAGGGAGTTGCCGTGTGCGGCGATGAGTACGCGCTTGCCGGCGAGCATCTGGGGGCGAATCTCGTCTTCGAAATAGGGCCAGGCGCGGGCGATCGTGTCCTTGAGGCACTCGGTATAGGGCAGCTGATCGGGCGCGACATCACGGTATTGCTCCTGGGTGTGGGGATCGCGCGCGTCGTCCGGCTCGAGTGCCGGCGGGCAGACGTCGAAGGAGCGGCGCCAGATGAGCACCTGCTCGTCGCCGTGCTCCGCTGCGGCATCGGCCTTGTTGAGACCCTGCAACGCTCCGTAGTGGCGCTCGTTGAGCTTCCAGGATTTGATGACGGGCAGCCACTCGCGATCCATTTGGCCGAGCACGATGTTGAGGGTGTGGATCGCGCGCTTGAGGCGCGAAGTGTAGCAGACGTCAAAGTCGAAACCGGCTTCTTTGAGGGCGCGGCCGCCTGCCGCGGCTTCTTCGCGGCCCGTGTCGGTGAGCTCAACATCGGTCCAGCCGGTGAACAGGTTGAGCTTGTTCCACTCGGACTCTCCGTGACGGATAAGGACGAGTTGCATCGTCTGCTGGTCTGCTTGGTGCGCCATAGGGGCCTCCTTGATCTGGCACGGTGTGCGTGCCGTTTGCTTGACGCCGCAAAGGATACCCGTTTTAAGCTTAAAAGTTAACCAAGTCTAACAAAATTGTTGTATTTGAATGGGATGGTGAAAGGGGGCTGCCGAAATGTCTCGATCTGTAACAGTTTGCCGCCAAAACCGACCCTTCGTGTTACAGATCGAGACAAACCAAAACCGTCCCGCAGAAAATCTCAATCTGTAACATCTAGGCGCCAAAATCGGTTCCTCCTGTTACAGATTGAGATGTTTGAAGCGGTGAGCTTACAAGCCGAACTTGGGCGCCTTGTTGCCGCCCTTGAGGTCGGCGGTGTCCACTCGTAGGGCGTGCGTTACGCGATTGTTTCGAAACGGGTGGGAAACACAACGGGCCGACGATGCTCCTACTATGCCTATTCAACTGACTGTCTAAATATCTAGGGGAGGATCGCGATGCAGGCAGATTCCGCTCAGCAGCAGGGCCTTTATCGCCCCGAATTCGACCACGATGCATGTGGCATCGGCGCGCTTGCCGATATCAACGGTGAGCGCCATCACCAGATTCTGGACGACGCACTGTCCATTCTGGTCAACTTGGAGCACCGCGGCGGCACGGGACTCGAGAAGAATACCGGCGATGGCGCTGGCATCCTGTTCCAGGTTCCGCATCACTTTTTCCGTAAAGAGGCTCAAAAGTGCGGTCAGATTCTGCCGGCAGAGGGCGACTATGGCGTGGCCATGCTGTTCTTCCCGCAGGACGACAAGGGCGTAGAGGATGCCCGCCGCGTGTTTGAGGAGGGCTGCGCCGAGGCCGGCGTGCCGCTGCTCTTTTGGCGCGAGGTGCCGGTCGACCCGCACGACCTGGGCGAGACGGCCCGCGCCTGCATGCCTACTATCCTGCAGGCCTTCCTGGGCCGTCCGGACGACACGCTCGCCGGCGATGCCTTTGAGCGTCGCCTGTACGTGTGCCGCCGCACCATCGAAAAGAAGGCCGATGCCGAGTTTGCCCTGCGCGACAAGATCTTCTACGTCTGCTCCATGAGCTCGCGCACTATCGTGTACAAGGGCATGCTGGTCGCCACGCAGATGCGCCGCTTCTTCATCGACCTCAACGACGCCGCCGTCAAAACGGCCGTGGCGCTCGTCCACTCGCGCTACTCCACCAACACCACGCCCAGCTGGGAGCGTGCGCACCCCAACCGCTTTATCATTCACAACGGCGAAATCAATACCCTCAAGGGCAACGTCAACTGGATTCGCGCCCGCGAACCCAACCTGTACAGCCCCGTGCTGCAGCACGATCTTGAGCGCGTGATGCCTATCATCAACCGCGAGGGTTCCGACTCCGCGATTCTGGACAACGTGCTCGAATTCTTGGTCATGAACGGTCGCCCGCTGACGCGTGCCGCGTCCATGTTGCTGCCCGAGCCGTGGGACCACAACGATAGCCTGAGTGAGGAGCGCCGCGCCTACGACGCTTACCAGTCCATGCTCATGGAGCCCTGGGACGGCCCGGCGGCCATCGCCTTTACCGACGGTCGCACGCTGGGCGCCGCCCTCGACCGCAACGGCTTGCGCCCCGCCCGCTACTACGTGACGCGCGATGGCCGCTTTATGCTGGCAAGCGAAGTGGGCACCATCGAGGTACGCCCCGAGAACATCCTGACGAGCGGCTGCCTGGGACCGGGCCAGATGCTCGAGGTCGATTTTGCCCGCGGCCGCGTGATCTACAACGACGAGCTGCGCGCCCGCTATGCCAAGGAGAAGCCCTACCGCGACTGGATTGCCGAGGAGACACTGACCGTCGACGCGCTCGATGAGCCCGTTGCGGCAACGCCCGCCGAGGATGCCGAGGTGCCCGCCGCCGTGCGCATGGCCAAGCTCGGCTATCACTGGGATGATGTTGACGAGGTCGTGCGCCCCATGGCCCAACAGGGCAAGGCCCCGCTCGCCTCGATGGGTATCGATGCGCCGTTGGCCTGCCTGTCCAAGAAGACGCGTTCGTTCTTTGACTACTTCTATCAGCTGTTCGCCCAGGTCACGAATCCTCCGATCGATGCCCTGCGCGAGCATATGGTAACTTCGACCACGCTCTACCTGGGCAACCACGGCAACCTGCTTGAGGATTCCCGTACGGCCTGTCAGCTGGTGCGCTTGGAGCGCCCGTTGCTCAACGAGGAAGAGTTCGAACATATCTGTGCCATCGACCGCGTGGGCTTTAAGACCCGCCGGTTCCGTGCCGTGTACCGCCGCGACGCGGGTGAGGGCGCGCTGCAGGCTGCGCTCAAGCAGCTTGCCGAAGACGTCGAGGCTGCGGTTCGCGATGGCGTGAACATCGTGGTGCTGAGCGACCGTGCCGCTGCGGGCGAGGTGCCCGTGCCGTCGCTGCTCGCCGTGGGCTGCGTGCACAACCACCTGATCCGTGCTGGCGTGCGCACCTTTGCCGATATCGTGGTGGAGTGCGGTGACGCCGTGTCTCCGCACGACTTTGCGGCACTGGTGGGCTACTCCGCGAGCGGCATCTATCCGTACAACGCACATGTCTGCATCCGCGATCTGGCGGCACACGGCGACCTGGACGTGACGGCCGAGCAGGGCATCGCCAACTACAACAAGGCTGCGACCGCCGGCATCGTCTCCATCATGTCCAAGATGGGCATCTCCACGGTACAGAGCTACCATTCGGCGCAGATCTTCGAGGCCGTGGGCTTTACGCCGGAGTTCGTCAACGCGTACTTCGCCGGCACGGTGAGCCGTGTGGGCGGTATGGGTGTCGAGGACGTTGAGCGCGAGCAAAACGAGCGCTACGACGCCGCGCTCGCTATCCTTAAGAGCCCGGCTCCCGATCAGCTGCCCACGCTGGGTCTGACCAAGTGGCGCCCGCTCGGCGGCGAGGATCACCTCATCGATCCGCAGACTGTCTACTTGCTGCAGACCGCCTGCCGTGAGGACAGCTACGACACCTTTAAGGAGTACAGCGCCCGCCTGCACCGCACCGGCCGTGCCGTGCGCCTGCGCGACTTGCTCGACTTTAATGCCAGCGGCCGCACGCCGGTTTCGCTCGACGAGGTGGAGCCCGCGCTCAACATCGTCCGCCGCTTTAACACCGGCGCCATGTCGTATGGCTCCATCAGCAAAGAGGCGCATGAGTGCATGGCCATCGCCATGAACCGCCTGCATGGACGCTCCAACTCGGGCGAGGGTGGTGAGGATCCGCGTCGCGAGACCCCGCTGGCCAACGGTGATTCCAAGAACTCCGCCATCAAGCAGGTAGCAAGTGCGCGCTTTGGCGTGACGAGCCGCTACCTGTGCAGCGCCTTCGAGATTCAGATCAAGATGGCCCAGGGCGCCAAGCCCGGCGAGGGTGGCCACCTGCCCGGCAAGAAGGTCTACCCCTGGATTGCCGAGGTCCGTCAGTCCACGCCCGGCATCGGCCTGATCTCGCCTCCGCCGCATCACGACATCTACTCCATCGAAGACCTAGCCGAGCTCATCTTTGACCTTAAGAACGCCAATCCTGGCGCGCGCGTGTCGGTCAAGCTGGTCAGCGAGGCCGGCGTCGGCACCATCGCCACCGGTGTGGCCAAGGGCGCTGCCGACAAGATCTTGATCAGCGGTCACAATGGCGGCTCGGGTGCCGCTGCTCGCGATTCGATCTGGCACGCCGGTCTGCCGCTGGAGCTTGGCCTTGCCGAGGCTCAACAGACGCTGCTGCAAAACGGCCTGCGCTCGCGCGTGGTGCTCGAGGCCGACGGCAAGCTCATGGACGGTACCGATGTCGCCGTTGCCTGCCTGCTGGGCGCCGAGGAGTTTGGCTTTGCGACCATGCCGCTCATCTCGATGGGCTGCCTCATGCAGCGCGACTGCCAGCAGGATACCTGCCCCGCCGGCATCGCCACGCAAAACTGCCGCCTGCGTCGCGGCTTCCGCGGCAAGCCCGAGCACGTCGAGCACTTTATGCTCTTTGTTGCCGAGCAACTGCGCGAGGCCATGGCGAGCCTGGGCTTCCGCACCGTCGACGAGATGGTCGGCCATCCCGAGTGCTTGCGCCAGATCGAGATCCCGGGCAACCGCAAGGCTAACCTGCTCGATCTGACGCCCGTGCTGGCGAGCGCGACCTGCGAGTTTGGTGCCCATATCCCGGGTGCCGACGGTCGTCACTTCCTGCCGCAGATGGCCGCGGACAGCGAGCTCGACAAGACGCTCGACTCCACGCTGTTCGTGCCCTACACGGCCGACGCCCGCGCACATCTGCGTCCGATTCGCTTCCGCGCCGATATTGCCAACGTCAACCGCTGCGTGGGCACCATCCTGGGTAACGCGGTGACCAAGGCACATCCCGAGGGCCTGCCCGCCGGCTCCATCACCATCGATTGCGATGGATCGGCTGGTCAGAGCTTTGGCGCCTTCCTGCCGCGCGGCATTACGCTCAACGTGTGCGGCGACGCCAACGACTACTTTGGCAAGGGCCTTTCGGGCGGCGAGGTGTCGGTGCGCCCCAACCCGCATGCGACCTATAAGTTCGACGAGAACATCATCGTGGGCAACGTTGCGTTCTTTGGCGCCACGAGCGGCCGTGGCTTCATCAACGGCCTGGCCGGCCAGCGCTTTGGCGTACGCAACTCCGGTGCCACCGTGGTGGTCGAGGGCTGCGGCAACCATGGCTGCGAGTACATGACGGGCGGTCTGGCGCTCATCCTGGGCGAGGTCGGGCAGAACTTCGCCGCCGGTATGACGGGTGGCGTGGCCTACGTCTTTGACCAGTACGGCACGCTCGATGCCCGCGTGAACCACGAGAGCGTTGAGCTCAAGGCCCCGACGGCCGGCGAGCTGGCGCAGATTCGCGAGCTCATCCAGGAGCACGTGGACGCGACGCAGAGCCCGCGCGGCATCAAGCTGCTCTACAGCTTTGAGACGATGAGCAAGCACTTTGTGAAGGTCATTCCGACCGAGTACGAGCGTGTGCTGGCGATTGTCGCCGCGAGCGAGGCTGCCGGCAAGACACATGCGCAGGCAGAGGAGCTGGCGTTTGACATTGTGACCGGTCGCGCGAGCGCCGCGGATGTCGCTCGCTTCGATATTGCGGGCGGTGCTGCGGGTGCTGCGTCCGTGGACGCCAGCTCTGTTGCTTCGACCAAGAAGGAGGCGTAAGTGCCATGGGTAAGCCCGGTGCTTTTCTTGATATCGATCGCGTGACCCACGAGCTTCGCCCCGTGGAGGAGCGCAGCCGTGATTTCGATCCGCTGTACGTGGAGCTCGACGACGACGCACGTCGCGCCCAGGCGAGCCGCTGCATGATGTGCGGCGTGGCGTTTTGCCAGATGGGCGCGAGCTTTGGCAAGGCACGTCCGAGCGGCTGCCCGCTGCACAACTTGATTCCCGAGTGGAACGAGCTGGTGTACCGCGGCCGCTGGGATGAGGCTGCCGAGCGCCTGTCGCTCACCTCGCCCATGCCTGAGTTTACGAGCCGCGTGTGCCCGGCACTGTGCGAGGCCGCGTGCAACCTGGGCTCGGTCGACGGCCAACCCACGACGATTCACGATAACGAGCGTGCGATCAGCGACCATGAGTGGGCAAACGGTGGCCCGCGCCGCTTTGAGCCGGCGGGGGAGGGCACACCCACGGTTGCCGTGGTGGGCTCCGGTCCTGCTGGTCTGGTGGCGGCATGGGAGCTTGCGCGTCGCGGCGCCCGCGTGACGGTGTTTGAGCGCGACGCCCGCCCCGGCGGCCTGCTCATGTACGGCATTCCCAACATGAAGCTCGAGAAGTCCGTGGTCGAGCGTCGCGTGGCGCTCATGCGCGAGCTGGGTATCGTCTTTGAGCTGGGTGCCGATGTGACGGACCCTGCGGTGGCGGCCAAGCTCAACGGCTTTGACGCTGTGGTGGTGGCTGCTGGCGCCCGTGCCCCGCGCGGTCTTTCGGCTACGAACGTGGACGCCCCGGGCGTGGTGTACGCCGTGGACTATCTGACGGCTTCGACCGTGTCGGTTCTCGACGGCGGCGAGCCCGCGGTCGATGCGCGTGGCCTGGACGTTGTGGTCATTGGCGGCGGCGATACCGGTAACGACTGCGTGGGTACCGCCGTGCGCCAAGGCGCGCGCAGCGTGCGCCAGTTTGAGTTCTTGCCGGCTGCGCCCGATAAGCGCGCGGCGAGCAACCCCTGGCCGCAGTGGCCCAACGTTAAGAAGACCGATTACGGCCAGCAGGAGGCTATCGCTGCGATGGGTGGTGAGATGCGTGCTTGGGGCGTGGATACGCTCGAGGTGCTGCTGGACAAGAAGGGTGCGGCTGCGGGGCTGCGCGTGGCCGATCTGGACTGGTCGGCGGGAAAGCCCGAGCGCATCGCGGGCTCCGAGCACGAGGTGCCGGCGCAGCTGGTGCTCATCGCCTGCGGCTTTACGGGTCCGGAGCACGGTGTGTTCGATGCGGTGAGTGTGCCTGTTGCCACCGCTGGTCGTCCGCTGCCGGTGATGGCTGCTGAGGGCTCGCATCTCGCGGCTCGCACGGAGGGTGTCGCCGCGGATGCCGCGCCGGTGTATGTGGCGGGTGATGCCCGCAACGGCAGCTCGCTCGTGGTGAGTGCCATGGCCGATGCCCTGGCCTGCGCTGCCGAAGTCGCCGACGCGCTGGAACTGTAAAGTAGTCACGGAGATATTCAACAATCGAATCGGCAAGGGCTGTCCCTAACTGCCGGCACAAAAGGAACGTCCCTAAGTGCCGACAGTTAGGGACGTTCCTTTTCTGTCGGCATTCGGGGACACTCCTTGCGGATTTGCGAGCAGTTTGCTCGTTTGTCGACGTACGGGTGTTCATTTGTCGACTTCTTGGGCTGTGGTCACCTGTTGTTTCTGTGGTGGCTGCGGGCATCTGGCTCAAAAGGGCGGGTTGGCCGTCGATGTTTACCTGCGGTTTTGTTGCGGCGCGCATTTTGGGTCAAGCTTTTCGTCAAGTGTTTGGTCAGCATCTGGTTTGCAGCCGGAGACCTATTTTGCCCGCGCTGGTCGTGGCTGCCCACCCTCCTCGTAAGCTCAAATTGAGGTCCATCAGTTTGAGGAGGATGCCATGACTGACCACGCTTTTGACCGAGCAGAGCTGGCTGAAGCCGTCGGCAACGATATTGCCGACATGGCTCACTTTTGGATGCTGCGGAAGTTTCAATTCCTGGAGCCGGCGCGCGAACAGTTCGAGATCATTGTCGACCCGTGGCTCAGCTATTGCACTGAGCCTTCGCAAAACGAAATCATGGCCTACAACATGGCGTTTACCGATTGGTTGCTGTTTGAGCGCCCCTATCGCCATGGCAAAACGCTGCTCGAGCTATTTGTTGACGAGCCGCCGGCATCGCTTTCGCCTGCCTCGCTCAAGCGGCTCGAGCAGGTACGCGACACGCAGTATTTCTCGCGCTTTGGCATTTTGGACAAGAATCCTGCGTCCGGCATGGTCGTGCTGAAGGACACGCGCACCGACCGTCGCTTTGATGTCTACGACCCGCATATCGTGCAAAAGGAGCATTGGAGCGACGGCGCGATTGCGGTGCGCCTCGCCTGCGTCGACGATGTCTGGCTTACGGCGGGACAGCTCTACCTGTATGACATCGCGCACCTGAACGACACGGCGGTCGACGGGCCGGGTGCGGTGCATCCCGAGGACCTGCAGGACGGCTTTGACACCTCGTGTATCAGCTTCTTCTTGCGGCTGGTCCGCGACATCATGGGCGCCCAGGGGCGGTACGTAAAGTCGCTCAATATCTACGAGCAGGAGTGGGAGTAGGGGATGGGTAGTTGTCGCCTGCCTTGCCTTTTGCCTTTTTGTCTCGATCTGTAACGTTTGGGGGCAAAAACCGGTCTACCTGTTACAGAACGAGACGGATGCTTGGGCGCCGCTGGTTTGTCTAAATCTGTAACGTTTAGGGGCCTGGAGAACGTCTAACTGTTACAGATCGAGACGTTTGGCACCTGGCTGGGGGAATGTCTCAATCTGTAACATCTACAGGCCAAAAATCGGTCTTCCTGTTACAGATTAAGACATTTATCGGCGGAGGCAACGGTGACGATGGTCCATTTGTCCGATGTGGTGGTGATGGAAGTGCCTAATACCGTTCTCAAACACAAACATACGACTCGTAACACGTTGGCGCGGAATAGGATGCTTGCCAGGCTCACGGAGGCGGCTGAACAAGGCGTGCTGCTTGTGACACACGACAATGCCGAGCTCATGTGGCTACGGCGTCATGTGGGAACCGATGATATTGCGGAGCCCGAGCCGTATTTGTTCTGTTTTCAACATGATTGGGATGCGCTGACGCCGACGGAGCGAGCGCTGCGGGCCATCAAAGGGCTTGCGGAGTTTCATCCCGATTGGGCGTTTTGGGGCTATGACGCGGCGCTTTTGTGGGGTCTGGAGGTGCCGAATGATCTGCTTGGGCCACGATACCTTGTTAAGACAGGTTGCTCGGTGCCACTGAGTGCAGGATGTCGGCTGTTGCGTCCGCAGGCGGCGGGCGCACTTGAACAAGTCGACGGCGTGCAGGTGACGTCGTTTTGGCGCACGGTGGAGGATTGTCTACTGCGTGCGCCGTTCTCCTACGGGTTGGCGATTGCCGATTCTGCACTGCGGGCGAAAGGCGTATCACGTGGGGATTTGTGCGAGCGCCTCCGCGCCGATTGCGAGGGCAGGCGAGGGTATCGCAGGGCACAGGTGATTGCGTCATATGCGGACGGCTTGTCCGAAAACGGCGGCGAGTCTCGCTTTCGGGCGTTCTTTATTGCATACGGTTTTCCGGTGCCAGAGTTGCAGGTGGAGTTTCGCGACCCGCTTGATCAGAGCCAAGTGTTTCGCGTCGACTATTTTTGGCGGCTCGAGGACGGGACATGTGTCATCGGCGAGCTCGACGGAAAGGGGAAGTACACCTTGCAGAACAGCGAGGGTCGGGAGTCGGTCGACCCATTCGTGGCAGAGCGTCAGCGGGAATCTCATCTGACAATGCTCGGGCATAAGGTGCTTCGGTTTACGTTTAGCGAACTCAAAGACCCGGGGAAGCTGGTCGAGAAAATGAGGCTGGCGGGTATTCCTCGGCAGGTTGAATTGGCTGAGGAGTGGAGATGCCAGTGGTATGGGCGCTGAGAGGTTTTGTCTCGATCTGTAACGTTTAGAGGTTGTTTGAGCTCGTAATTGTTACAGATCGAGACAAGCCGGTGAAACGTCGACCGAATGTCTCGATCTGTAACATCAAGGGGCCCAATAACCCTGTACCTGTTACAGATCGAGACATTTCCCTGGTGTCGCTGGGGTGGGACTGCAACGTGTTCCGTCTCCCCACATCCCCTCTTCCTTCCGTTAACCGATGCGTCTGCAGCAATCCAGCGGGACTAGGTGATAATGGACAAATGTTCAAGTTAATCGTGAGGGAGGAGCTCGATATGGCATCTGCCGATCGTTCCACGTTGTTTATCAATGCGACCATTCTGGATGGTTCGGAGCATATGGAGCCGCAACCCGATATGGCCGTGACTGTTGAGCGCGGCGTCATCACCTGGATGGGGCCGAGTGCTGTGGCGCAGGCGCCCGCGGGTGCCGAGGTTATCGACCTGGGCGGTGCGTATCTCATGCCCGGTCTCATCAATATGCACGTGCACCTGTGCGGCTCGGGCAAGCCTGTCTCGGCCGGCGATGCGGGAGCGCTGATGAAGAAGCTCGATAATCCCGTGGGGCGTGCCATCGTCCGCCGCATCCTCAAGGGCAGTGCCCAGCAGCAGCTGGCAAGCGGCGTGACCACGGTGCGCGGCGCGGGCGACCCGCTGTTTGCCGACATTGCCGTGCGCGACGCTATCGACGCCGGTAAGTATCAGGGTCCGCGTCTGGTAGCGCCGGGAACGGGCGTCACGGTGCCGGGCGGCCATGGTGCGGGCTTGTTCGCCCAGGTGGCCAACAGCCCCGTCGAGGCAGCCGAGCAGGTGCGAGACCTGTATGCGCGCGGTGCCGATGTCATCAAGCTGTTCGTGACGGGCGGCGTTTTCGATGCGACCGAGGTGGGCGAGCCGGGCGTGCTGCGTATGCCGGTGGAGGTTGCCGCGGCGGCGTGCAAGGCGGCGCACGAGGTGGGCCTGCCGGTTATGGCCCATGTCGAGAGTACCGAGGGCGTGAAGGCCGCGCTTGAGGCCGGCGTCGATACGATCGAGCACGGTGCCCCGATGACGCCCGAGATCCTGGAGCTGTACCGTGGCGCCGCGGGCACGCAGCTCGAGGGACGTGCGCCCAGCGTTACCTGCACGATCAGCCCGGCGCTACCGTTTGTGTTGCTCGACCCGGAAAAGACTCATTCGACTGACACGCAAAAGAAGAACGGCGACATCGTGTGCTCGGGCATTATCGAGAGTGCTCGTGCGGCGCTGGAAGCTGGCGTTAAGGTGGGCCTTGGCACAGATTCGAGCTGCCCGTTCGTGACGCAGTACGACATGTGGCGTGAGGTGGCCTATTTTGCCAAGTACGTGGGCGTGAGCAGCGCCTTTGCGCTGCATACGGCCACGCAGGTCAATGCCGAGCTCCTGGGGCTGGGCGGCGAGACCGGTACGATCGAGTGCGGCAAGGCCGCCGATATCCTGGTGACGCGCAAGAATCCGCTCGATGACCTGTGCGCTCTGCGTGAGCCGATACATGTGATGTGTCGCGGCGATCTGGTGCGCAAACTCAAGGTGAAGCGCATTCCCGAGGTGGACGCCGAGCTCGACACGATTATGGGCATGCCGGCCGAGGCGCTGGCCGAGGAGCTCGCCCGCGACGGTGTGGCATAGGTGTGACAAAGGTGCAGCTCCGTTGCCACATACAAAAAGCCGAGGTCTCAACACGAGGCCTCGGCTTTTTTATCGAACAAATACTTAAGATTTGGGACAAACAAACCTGATTAATTTGTCCCGCGTGCGGGCGCTAGGAGCGGGTTTCCATCTTGGCGTGGCACTTGGGGCAGGTGACGCGGATCTTGCCTTTGCCCTTGGGGACGGAGAGCATCTGGCCGCAGTTGGGGCACTTGAGGTATGCCGTGGTCTTGCGTCCCTTCCACATCTTCTTGGCCGTGCGCTTGGCGCGCTCAAAGTCTTCCTTGCTCGTTCCAGCCGCGCGCGAGGTGCTGGCCGCTGCAGCGCCGCCGCCCAAGCTGGCGACAAACTTGCCCAAGCCGGGGACGTTCGCGGTCGCGGCGACAAAGGCAGCGTTTTCCTTGCGACGCGCATCGATGTTTTTGGACAGGCCGCGCAGCACGCCAATCACGATTACGGCGATGGCAATCCAGCTGAGCCACTGGATGTGGGCTATCGATCCGATCATCGCGATGACAATGCCGGCAAAACCCATCACGATGGTGAGTTCATCGGCACCATTGCGGCCCTTCATAAAGTCATTCATGCAAATTGCCTTTCGTTCGATATACTGCACGCCTTTATACCCGATTTAGGGCAAGGGGGACAGGTCAATCTGCACCAAGGTGGTGCAAACGTACCTGTCCCCGGAACACCAAGATGGTGCAAAGAAGTCTGTCCCCAATGCCCCAATTACTTGGAGAGCTTGTCGACGACGCGTTCGATCTCGGCGAGCTTGGCGGCTTTGAGGTCTTCGTCGCCCGATTCGATTGCCGAAGTCACGCAGCCCTCGATATGTGCCTTGAGCACGTCGGCGTTGATGCGCGCAATGAGCGCCTGCGTTGCCATGAGCTGCGTGGAAATATCGACGCAGTAGCGGTCCTCCTCGACCATCCGCAGGATGCCGTCGATCTGACCGCGTGCCGTCTTGAGCATGCGGGTCACCGATTTATGGTCTGCCATCATGGCGGGTCCTCGTTTCTGGTCGGGGTGCGCGTGGGTCGTTACGCGGCGGTTACGGACAGGGCGTGGAACTTCTCGCCGGCGCCCTCGACAGCGGCGGCGAGCTGCTCGGCGGTCACGGTGTCGGCGCACTCCACCTGGACGGTCTGAGTCTCGTGATCGGCGTCGGCGTCGGTCACGCCGGCCACGTTGAGCAACGCCGTCTCGACGGTGGCGTCGCAGTGGCCGCACATAAGGCCCGAAGTCTTAATCGTGTAACGCATTGGTATTCCTCTCTGTTGTGTCGGCTTTCCCGGGCACCCGACCTTGACCTTCAAGCCGTCGCTCGCGTACCAAAGTACGCGTCGCTCCTCTTTCAGGTCAATCTCGGGCACCTGGAAAACCCGTTCTAAATGGACTTAATGGTGAGCCTATTTTGCCACTTTAGGCTTAAAGGATTTCAGGCGCAGAGCGTTGGACACAACGCAGACACTCGACAGGCTCATCGCGGCGGCGCCAAACATCGGCGAGAGCTGCCAACCGGTGAGGGGGAAGAACACGCCCGCCGCCAGCGGAATGCCGATGCCGTTGTAGAACAGCGCCCAGAACAGGTCCTGCTTGATGTTGCGGATTGTGGCACGTGACAGCTCGATGGCACGGGCGACGTCCATGAGATCGCTGCGCATGAGTACCACGTCGGCGCCCTCCTTGGCGATGTCGGCGCCGGTGCCGATCGCAAGGCCCACGTCGGCGCGCGTCAGGGCGGGGGAGTCGTTGATGCCGTCGCCCACCATGGCGACCTTGCTGCCCGCATCCTGCAGCCCGCGCACGTGGCGCTCCTTGTCGGCGGGGAGGACGTCGGCGATGACCTGCTCGCTGCTCAGCCCCACGCGGCGGGCGATGGCCTCGGCCGTCACGCGGTTGTCGCCGGTGAGCATGCGCACGTCGACGCCGAGCTTGCGGAGCGCAGCGATGGCCTCGGCGCTCGTCTCTTTGACCTCGTCAGCCACGGCGATGGTGCCGACAAGCTCGCCGTTCTTGGCAAAGAACAGCGGCGTCTTGCCTTCGGCGGCAAATTGCTCGGCAAGACCCGCGGGCACGGTAACGCCCAACTCGTCCATCAGGCGCACGTTGCCGGCTGCGATGACGTTTTGCCCCTCGCGTGCGGTGACACCGCGACCGGGCGCGGCGGCAAAGTCCTCGACCATGCGCGCGACGATTCCGCACGTCTCGCACTCGGCCATAATCGCCTCGGCCAGCGGGTGCTCGCTCGAGCGCTCCAGCGCGGCGGCCAGCTTGAGCAGCGCCTTTTCGCTCATGGCGGGCGAGCCGTCAGCGCGCGTGGCTACCACGATATCGGTCACGGCAGGCTTGCCGCGGGTGACGGTGCCCGTCTTATCGAGCACCACGGTGCCCACGCTGCGCAGGTTCTCCAGCGCCTCGGCGCTCTTGAACAGAATGCCCATCTCGGCGCCCTTGCCGGTGCCAACCATAATGGCGACGGGCGTGGCCAGGCCCAGCGCGCACGGGCAGCTGATCACCAGCACGGCGACGGCGGAGGTAAGCGCTTCGTTGATGCTTCCGGTCAGTGCCATCCACACCACGAAGGTCGCGGCCGAGATCACGAACACCACGGGCACAAACACGCCGGCGACCTTGTCGGCCAGTCGAGCAATGGGTGCCTTGGTGGCATTGGCGTCCTCGACGAGCTGGATAATCTTGGCGAGCGACGTGTCGGCGCCCACACGCGTGGCGCGGAAGGTAAACGAACCGGTGCGGTTGACGGTGGCGGCGTTGACGGTGTCGCCGGCGGTCTTTTCCACGGGTATGGACTCGCCGGTCAACGCACTTTCGTCCACGGCCGAGCTGCCCTCGAGCACCACGCCATCGACGGGGATGGACTCTCCGGGGCGCACGCGCAGGACCTGGCCGGGAAGGATACTGTCGACGTCGACGGTGGTTTCGGTGCCGTCGTCGGCAACGACGGTCGCAGTCTTGGGTGCCAAGTCGATGAGCGCCTCGATAGCGCCGCCGGTTTTGGATTTGCTGCGTGTCTCGAGGTATTTGCCCACGGTGACGAGCGACAGGATCGTGCCCGCACTCTCAAAATACAGGTTGTCCATGCCCGTCATCATGGCCTCGTGGATTTGCCCGGCGGCCAGCTGGTCGGCCATGATAAACATGGCATAGAGCGACCAGGCGATCGACGCGGTGGCGCCGACGGCGATGAGAGCGTCCATGGTCGGCGCGCCGTGCGCGAGCGATTTAAACCCGTTGATAAAGTATGCGTCGTTGACGTAGACGATGGGGATGAGCGGGACGAGCTCGGTGAGCGCGAGCGTCATGCTGTGGGTATGGTCGGTGAAAATGCCGGGTAGCGGCCAGCCAAGCATGTGCCCCATGCCTATGTAGAACAGTGGGATGAGGAATACGATCGAGACGATGAGGCGGGTGCGCATGGCGGAGGCGGCGGCCTCCAACTTTTTGGTCGGCGACTCCATATGGGCGGCGCCGGACCTGGCTTGCGCACTTCCGCTTTGGACAGCGTCGGTGCCCGTGCTGATGGGCGAGGCCGAGTAGCCCGCGCGGTCGACAGCGGTGCAGATGTCGTCGGGGGAGACCTGCGCAGGGTTGTAGTCCACCAGCATAGAGCCGGCGAGCAGATTGACCGCGACGCTTTGGACGCCGTCGAGCTTGCTCACGGCGCGGTCCACGTGCGCCTGGCAGGCAGCGCATGTCATGCCGCCCACATCGAACTTATCTTGAGCCATGGCTTCTCCTTTCTGTGACGTAGTGTCGGAAATGTTAACCAACCGATACTATACACCCATACCCCCTGGGGGTATCTAGTACAGAAATATTATATGAGGTTTCGTTACAGATGAGGATGGATGGTTGGCCGATGGACCGTCCCAACCAATCATCTCAATCTGTAGCATCTAGCAGGGAAAATGACCTCTAACTGTTACAGATCGAGACAATTGACGGGGAGAGGTCCCGTCACGGCAAGACGCCCGCCGCCTAGATACAGAACCCGGGGATCACACAGGTTCGCTTGTTTGGCTTTTCCGCAGGCGTTGCGTACGTAAAGACGTCGCCGTCGTGTCCCACGCGATTCAAATAGAGTGTGCCTCCACTCTCCGATGTGTCAGGGCTCACCGTGCGCTCCCACCAGCAGGTGTCCTTGCCCTTCCACTGGCGGACCATCGTCTCGTTCGTGGAATACGGGCTCACCTTGAGCTCGCGGAAGAGCTGATACTCCTTGCCCTCGCCGTTGTAGATGTCTGCTAGGTAGTGATAGTCCTCGGCAAACGAATCGGGCGGTTGCGTACCGCACAGCTCGACCATGGCGGGCAGCCAAAGGGTTGCGGGCAACTCGCTCAGACACGATGCACTGTTGGCGGCGCCAACGTTATTCGAGACCTTTTTGACGGATTTGATGAGTGCGCGCAACTCGTTGGGCAGCAGCTTAAGGCCGTCGCCGTTGAGCCATTCCCGCAGCTCGCAATCTGCCCAGCCGGCGCTCGGCGGTTCAGCCGCAGCGTTGCGCTCGGCAATACCCGCATCGAACATAAACGTCAGCCCGGCCTTGCCCGTCCCGTCCAGAAGCTCATCGTGACGGATGCCCACAAGCTGAGCGCCGACCTCCAGCCCGTTGGTGAGCGTAACGCGCTTGGTGCTCGGGTAGGGAATACGGCCGTCGTCGTCGAGCAGATGATAACGCTTGGCGATCTTGCGAGCTTCGGCGTTGCTCTTCGCCGCCTTAATCTTGAGCGAAATCTCCTGCAGCTGATCCCAGGTGTAGTCGTCAAGCGTACCGCGGATGCCGTCCAGGTAGTCGGGGATGCCGAAGCCATGGGTTGCGGCCCCGATAACGCCGAGCCCCGCAACGGCTGCGACAACGCCACCGATAATAAAGCGGCGGCGGGTCATGGCATCGTGCCGGGCCTGCTCCAGGATCTCTCGCGCTCGCTCGCCGGCGACGTCGACCTTAAGGTGCGTGCCAGAATCGATATCAATCGCGGCCTCGTCTCCTGCGCCTTCGCGGCCCTCGGATTCGGCATCGGTGAGGTATGCCGAGAGCACCTCGAGCATCTGCTGCTCGGTGGGACGATTGTCCTGTTCGACCGAGATGCCTTTCATGATGATCTGGACGAGCGCTTCATCGCCCTCGCAGCGCGGCTCGAGCGGTGCCGGCTTGGTCTTGGTCTTTACGAGATAGAACGAGCCGGTTGCAGCGGCGTCCGTCGACTCAAAGTCAAACGGTTTGCGACCGCTGTAGAGCTGGTACAGAATGCTCGAAAGCGCATAGACGTCGATTGCCGGCGAACGGCGAAGGGCCGCAATGCCTTCGATATCCTGCGTGAGCATTTCGGGCGCGGCGTATGCGGGCGTGGCAAAGCGCCAGATGTCGGCGCGCCGGGTGATCGTGTCGTCGCCGAGGGCCATGGTCGCGGAGCCCATGTCGATGAGGCAGGGGTCAAAGGAGCAATCGGCAATCTGCTGCTCGAGCGTTCGGCTGGTGGTGCGGAACATGATATTGGCAGGCGACAGGTCGCGATGGACGACCGGATTCACAAGGCCTTGGGTCATCAAGAGCGCACGAAGCACGGCGTTTCCGACGGCGGCGACCATCTGGGTGGTCAGCCCGCCCGAGGTGTCGTGCGGAAGCAAGGGCAGCGCCTGTTTGAGCGAGGTGCCCTCGACCCACTCCATGAGGATGAGCGGGTCATCCTCGCACGATCCGTAGCCATAGACGCGCGGAAATCCGCGCAGGTGCGAGACGGTACACAGATGACGGTACTCCTCGAACAGCGCGGCGGTGTTGGCCAGGTGCGCGGCCGATTGCTCGGCGGAGCGGTCGGGGGCTTGGCCGGAAAGGATGGCGTTGTCCTTGAGTAGCTTGACGGCAAAGACTTCGCCGCTCGTGTTGGTCGCGCGCAGCACGTGCCCGATGTTGCCGTTGTCGCGGTATGCCGTCTGAAGAATAAGCGTCATAAACCGGCGCTTGGCGTCGTCCTCGGCACTGGGGTCGACTGCCACGGCGGTATCGAACGTATCGAGACGGATGAGTTTGTCGCCATAGGCGCTATCGGTAGTATCCATGGCGTTCCTTTGTCTGGCATGGGTTGCCGCGCGTATACGTGGGCAGTGCGGATATCGGTAAAGTACTATGATAGCCGCACTGCCCACGTATACCGCTGGGTATTGTCGTTTACGACGCAGAAGGTAGAAGACAAAAGACGGGCGGTGACCGTCTTTCGATCACCGCCCGCGCTAGTCCACAATGACAAGGAATGTCGTGTAGAGACCCAGATGGAGCCTGTCGCTGTTTTCAATTTCCACTGGGGGATAGATCTTGCCGGGCTCTCGTTGGTCGCGGGGCGGCTCGATTACGATATCGCCGTCGCCCGCGCCCGATTCGAGCACTGTGCCGTTGGTCGATCCAAGGCCCTGGGCGTACCAGTGCTCACCCTCAAGCCAAATGCGAAGATGCTCGCGCGATGCGTCGGCGCCCACATCGGTGATGCTGGGCGAGGTTTTGGGCAAAGAACCAATCACGGTGCCGCGCGGATCGCGTGTGAGGGGATGGATTTGCATGTCGACGCAGTTGTCGGCATGTGTCCTGAGCAGACCGAGGTTGGGGGCGACGGTGCGTGGCTGCTCCAGGCTGCCCATAAAGCCACGTCCGACGGTAGTTTCGGTGGTGCCAAAGTGCCCGCCCGTCTTGCTGTCGCAAAAGCGCTCGACGGTGGCCACGCCTTGAACGGGATCGGCAAGTGCTCCCGTTGCCACAAAGAGCATCAAGAAGAGCGTGCTTTTTTCGCGCACGGCATTGCCGTCAAAGTTGTCGATGCGATTGAGGGCATTTGCATATAGGCGGCTGTCCAGTTTGTAGCTGGCGAGAGCCGACATCATTTCGTTGGCGGCCGGACCGCGATAGTGCTCGGCGATTGCCCGATAGGCGGACTCGCCGCCGCCGAGCTTGCTGCAGATTGCCGAGGAAAGGTTGAGCGTGGTGACGGTAAAGTCGCTGTAGATGGAGGGCGCGCACTGGTCAGGCTTGCGATGGACGATGTAACGGGTGAGATACGAGCGGTTGGAAGAGCATTTCTCGAGCAGGGTACTGCCGAGATAAGAGTTTCCATTGATGAGCATTCGGGCGATCTCGAGATGTTTAAGACCGCCGAACGAGCGAATATCGTTATAGAGGACCGAGCAAGGCGTCTCTGCTGCCACGGATACCTCCTTTGATTGCTTCCTAGCCAATATGGCGATAGGAATTAATGCCCCCCGGTGGGCGACGTATTAAATGGCTGCGCAATATATAGCGTAACCAAAGCAACATTATAGGCCACATGTTCGAAATTGCAGGAAGACTGAGAGATTTGGTTTGGACTGGACGGAAATTCCCCTCTGTCTTGATCTGTAACAATTGGGGCCGGTTTTGCTCCGTAACTGTTACAGATTGAGACGTTTGTGGGCCGTGTCGACCGTTTGTCTCGATCTGTAACACGTAGAGGAAGATTTGCCCTGTAGATGTTACTGATCGAGATGTTAGCCAAGGGGCTGACTGAATGTCTCGATCTGTAACAGTAGGAACCTGGTTTTGCCCCGTAACTGTTACAGATTGAGACAATCGACCCAGGCCCACTCCTCCTGCACCGTCATCTGTGGTTTACGTGGGGGCATGCGAAGCACGGGTATACTAACCGGCGGCGAATCTGCTCCATCGCTTAGAGCTGCTGCGTCTGGACGGCGCGTGATAGGGCTGCCAAAGCGATCGCCAGCGTGCTGAGCAACGTCCTCTCTGTGCGCACCCGTTTTTGTATGTATTAGCGCACTACCAAGCACGCCCGCGCGGCCGCATGCCGTGCCCATCGCGCGTGCAGATAAGGAACAACAACATATGCGTAATTCTGCATCCGACGTCACGGACGCCGAGATTCTGGACGAGACCCGCGAGGCCATGACCCAGGCTGCCTTCGATGCTGCCGACGAGGCCAATGCTGCCCAGGCCGTCGAGTCCGCGACCGAGAACCTGCCCGCCTTTGACGAGCTGGGACTTTCGGACGAGATGCTTCGTGCCATCGAGAACCTTGGCTACACGGCGCCCACGCCTGTCCAGGCCGGCTCCATCCCCGTGGTGCTCGAGGGCCGCGACCTGCTTGCCGCCGCCCAGACCGGCACCGGCAAGACGGCCGCCTTCTTGCTGCCGACCATGAACAATCTGGAGCACATCGCTCCTCCCAAACCCGTGCGCGAGCGCGGCGGCCGCAACCGCCGTCGCGGTGCTAAAAAGCCCGAGGGCAACGGCCGTGGCCCCGTGATGCTCGTCATCACCCCCACGCGCGAGCTCGCCCAGCAGATCGACGAGGTCGCGAGCAAGATCGCCGACGTCACGGGCCACGTTGCCGTGACCGTCGTGGGCGGCGTGAGCTACAAGCCGCAGACCGCGGCACTCAAGTACGGCTGCGACATTCTGGTCGCCACGCCGGGCCGTCTGGTCGATCTGATCGAGCAGGGCGCCTGCCACCTGAACGAGGTCAAGGTGCTGGTGCTCGATGAAGCCGACCGCATGCTCGACATGGGCTTTTTGCCCGCCGTCCGCCGCATTGTGCGTGAGACGCCGGCCGAGCGCCAGACGCTGCTGTTCTCGGCGACGCTCGACGAGGAGGCCGTGGGCGAGATCACCGACCTGGTGAGCGATCCGGCTCGCGTGGAGATCGCGCCCGCCACGTCGACCGCCGACACCGTCGACCAGTTTGTGTTCCCGGTGTCCATCGAGGCCAAGAACAACCTGTTGCCCGAGTTCCTCAAAAAGGAAGGCCCGGAGCGCACGATCGTCTTTATGCGCACCAAGCACCGCGCCGACAGCTGCTGCCGTCGCCTTGAGCGCAAGGGCATCAAGGCCGCCGCGATTCACGGCAACCGCAGCCAGGCCCAGCGCGAGCGCGCGCTTTCTGCCTTCCGCGACGGCACCGTCGACGTGCTGGTGGCAACCGATGTTCTCGCCCGCGGCATCGACATTAGCGACGTGCGCTACGTCGTGAACTTCGACGTGCCGGCCGAGCCGACCGACTATATCCACCGCATTGGCCGTACGGGCCGCGCCGGCGAGCTGGGCTGGGCCATTACGTTTGTGACCGAGCAGGACGTCGACGAGTTCTACGAGATTGAGAAGCTCATGGACAAGACGGCCGATATTTACGAAGCGGGCGACCTGCACGTGGGTCCCAACCCGCCCGCCGTTGACCCCGAGCGCGATCCTGCCGCCTTTAAGGTGAAGAAGACCAAGCGCGGCAAGTCCAAGAGCAAGAAGAAACTCGAGCAAGCGCGTCGCGACGGCAGGCGTAACGGCGACGATTACGGCGACGTGGCTGGTCGTTCCAACCGCGGTCGCGACGAGCGTCGTGGCGACGGCGAGCGCCCGAGCCGTCCCAAGCGCGGCGGCAAGACCCGCGTGCGCGAGGGCGTTCAGGCCCGCGTGGACGAGGCTGTGGAGAGCGTGGCCCGCGAGGTGGCTGCCGAGGAGCGCGCTGGTGCTGGTGCCGCTGAGCAGCCTGCGCGCGGTAACCGTGCCGAGCGTCGTGCCAAGCAGTTCCAGGGCGAGGCGCATCGCCGCCGTCGAGAGGATGAGGATCGCGGTGGCCGTCGTCGTGTCGAGCGCGAGGACGAGGGCCGCGGTTCGCGCGGTGGCAAGCGCGGTGCGGGCGACCGCCGTCGTTCCGGTCGTGATGACGAGCGCGGTGGCCGTGATGGGCGTCGCGGCGGCGAAGGCCGTGGTTCGCGTGACGAGCGTGGTACCCGCGGCGGCGAGTCCCGCGGCGGCAAGCGCTTTGACGAGCGCGGAGGCCGCGAGGGCGGCCGCGGTGGTGAGCGTCGCGAGGGCGCTCGTGGCAACGGTGGCCGCAGCGGCGCCGGTCGTTCGAATGAGTCGCGCGATCGTCGCGACCCGCGTGCCAGCCGCGATCGTCGCGATGACTGGCGCAACTACGACGACACCCGCGATGAGCGTCGTGGCGGCTATCGTGGCGGGCGTGGCGGCAACCAGGCCGGCTCCCGCGGCGGCCGTGCCGGCGGTCGCGATAATCGTGGCAGCTATGGCAACAGCCGTGGCGGCAAGCGCGGTGGCAGCTCCCGTCGCCCCGGCGACGGCGGCGGCAAGCGCAAATAACATACGCATCGCCCGCTAGAGCGAGGTGAACCAAGGGCCCCGAGCAACTACGTTCGGGGCCCTTTTGTTTGCCGTATCCGATCGCTAGTTCAAATGTGATTTCCTCGGGAATGCATCTAGAGGATGCCGTGGGCTTGTTTCCTGCCATGCAGCAATGGGTCCTATGGGGTGCGCCGTGCATTTTTTGGAGTATTCTGCAGTTCGAGTTGTCTGCATATGATTCGACGTCGCCAACGGTGGCCTTCGGATATCCCTAGCGAGCGTTCCGAGTCAGATTTCGCCGTTTTCCGGAGCAGGGGGCGCGTCATTCTCGCCATGTCGGGACTTAGAATGATACGGCGCCCTACAGTTTTGCCCACCCGCGGCGGTGCTGGCGCGGTCACGTTGCAGAATACTCCGTTTTTTGCACGGGCCAGGATGGGGTACCTCAGGAGAACGCGGCGGTATCCCGTAAATATATACAATCTGTACCGTAATTTATACAAAACGAAGAGGCAGACAGCGTAGGGTGGGTGCATTGGGGTGCCTGGCGCACCAAAACGGGGAGCTCCCCCCATGCGCCGTATACTCTGTCTGAATGTGAAAACGGCCTGACGCGTTGCTAGGCGTAGGGGGAGGGTGCCTCGATGAGCGTATTCGAAATTGTGTTTAGTCCGACGGGTGGAACGCGGAAGGTGTCTGGCCTTGTGGCTGAAGCGCTGGACAAGAATACCGTTACCGTCGATCTGACCGATAGCGGGTTGGATTTCCACGAGGTCTCGATGACGAAGGACGACGTGGCTGTTATCTCCGTGCCAGCGTATGCCGGCAGAGTTCCTGCCGTGGCGGTCGACCGACTGAACATGGTTCACGGCAACGGAGCGCGGGCCGTTCTGGTGTGCGTCTACGGAAACCGCGCGTTTGAGGACACGCTCGTAGAGCTGGAGGACGTTGCGAAGCATGCGGGATTCCGGGTAATCGCGGCAGTTGCAGCCATTGCAGAACATTCCATTGCGCGACAGTTTGCTGCCGGTCGTCCGGATGCGCAGGATGCGGCGCAGCTCGCAGAGTTTGCGCAGCAAATTCAGCAAAAGCTGTTGGCTGAGGATACATCTGAGCCCTCTATTCCCGGCAATCGTCCTTATAAACAAGCCAGAGGTCACCGCATGGCACCCGAGGCAACAGAGGATTGCGTCTCCTGCGGTGCATGCGCCGCGGCGTGCCCCGTTTGTGCTATCGACAAGGGTGACCCCAAACGAGCAGCTGGCGAGGCGTGCATCTCCTGCATGCGCTGCATCGCCGTATGCCCGCGAGGCGCTCGCAAGCTTGATCCCAACAAGCTATCCGCTGTTTCCCAGATGCTGAGCAAGGCTTGCGTCGTGTGGAAGGAATGCGAGCTCTTCATCTAACGCATGCGAAATTGCTGCAAGGAGTGTCCCTGGGTGCCGGCGGGAAAGGAACGTCCCTAAGTGCCGCCTAAATACCGTTTATCGAAGAAAAAATACCGCTCACCGGTCATAATGATTGTTCTGGCTTTGGGCTTGTCTACAATAACTCCCGTAAAAAGAAATGCGGAAGGTTACCGAGTCCCTCGGACGTGGGCCTAACCAAAGTCTTTGAACGGGTGTGTCTCTATGGATGCATTCGCTTGATTTTGGTTGGGCTATATTTATGAAGGGACATGCCACCATGGGTTTCTTTTCTCGCCTGATGGGCGGTTCGGATGAGCAGAAGACTGCGACCTCCGAGTTCGAAATCCTCGCTCCCGTTTCTGGCGAGCTTGTTCATCTAGAAAATACCAATGACCCCGCTTTTAGCAGCCGTGCCGTGGGCGATGGCGTTGCCGTGGTTCCCCAAGAGGGAACGGTGTGCGCTCCTGTTTCCGGCACCGTCGCGGCGTTGTTTCCGACTGAGCACGCGCTGGGCATCATGTCCGAAGACAGCTCTGCTCAGGTGATGCTGCATATCGGAATCGACACTGTTAAACTTGAGGGCAAGGGCTTCCATGCGCTTGTTGCTCAGGGTGACCATGTCGACGCGGGCCAGCCCCTCGTCGAGGTCGATTTCGACGCGGTTCGCGCCGCTGGCTTCGACCCCACGGTCTTCGTTATTGTATGCGAGCGTTCGGAGAACTCGACTCTTCGTGAGCACGCTTCCGGCCCTGTTACTGTTAAAGAGCCTGTCGTCTGGCTTTCCGAGTAAATTCTTGTGGCGGGTACCGTGGTTATCAAGCGAGTTTTCAACAATAACGTCGCAATGGTCACTTCGGACGATGGCTTCGAGCTCATTGTCATCGGTCGAGGCCTCTGCTTTGGCCGTCATGCCGGCGACGCTATCGATGAAGCATCGGTCGAAAAGACCTATGCGCTGCAGGAGGGCACTTCTCAGGATTCGCGTACGATTGACCGCTTGGCACATCTTTTGGAGTCCATTCCCACCGTCAACCTCGTGATTTCCGAGGACATTGTTCAGATGCTCCGTCGAGAGCTCAATGTTGATGTCAACGACAAGATTCTCATTGCTCTTGCAGACCATATCAGCCTTGCTTTGGAGCGCGAGCGCAAGGGCGTCCCCTGCGAGAATCCGTTGCTGCTCGAGATCCAGCAGTTCTATCGCAAGGAGTATGCGCTTGCGGGCCGTGCGCTGCAGATTGTCAAGGAGTATATGGGCATCCAGATGAGCGAAGAAGAGCAGGGTTTTATTACGCTGCATATCGTCAACGCCACCATGCCGCAACGCTCCGACCGCCTCATCATTTCGGTCCAGCTTGTTCGCGACGTGCTCGCGATTGTTTCCGAGCGCTATGCTACGACCCTCGATGACACCTCGCTGCCCTATGAGCGTTTCGTCCGCCACCTGCAGTTTTTCGCACAGCGGGCGCTTGACCCCGCGGCCGGGCAGATCAATGACGATGCACTGTTCCGAATCGATGAAACTAAGTATCCGTGCGCGTTCTCGTGCGCGGACGCCATAGCCGCCCACTTGGCGTCTACCTATAACGTTGTCGTTACCAATGCCGAGAAGAGTTATCTCGCATATCACATTGTTAACCTGCTTGGAGAACCTGGTCTCTAGGCATAACGTGCCCACACATCGATTGATATAAGGCAAGGCTCACGGTCTTGTCCAGGGCACACCTATCTCAATTTGCGGAAAAGGAAGGGGAGTACCGCTATGACCGCAAAAAAGAAGTTCAATTTCAAAGCGCCGTTGGAGGTGTTCGCGAAGTCGATCGTTCAGCCGATGATGTATCTCTCGGTTGCCGGCATCCTGCTCATCGTGGGCATTATTCTGACCAACAAGACCATCTGCGCCGTGATTCCCGTGCTGGGCTCCGGTCCGTTCCAGCTTGTGGGCGCCGTTGTCTATCAGTCGCTGATGTTTATCATCAACAACCTCTCGATTCTGTTCTGCGTGGGCATCGCCGGCGCCATGGCAAAGAAGAACAAGGGCCACGCTTCGCTGATCGCCCTGATGTCGTTCTTCCTGTTCCTGCAGGCCAATAACATCGTGCTCAACGCCACCGGTTCTCTTGCCGAGGCGAGTGGCATGCTCGGCCTTACCGGAACCGGCCAGGCCACCGTTATGGGCATCCAGGTGCTCGATACCGGCGTGTTCGGCGGCATTATCCTGGGCTGCATCACCGGTGCCGTGTTCAACAAGTACTCGAACAAGCAGTTCCCCATTGCTCTTTCGATGTTCTCGGGCGTTCGCTTCCCGTTCCTGATCATGATCATCATCTCCTGGATCATGGGCGCTGGCTTCTGCATCGTTTGGCCTCCGGTTCAGGGTGCCATCTCCTCCGTTGCCGGCATCATTAAGGAGTCGGGCAACATCGGTCTGTTTATCTACGGCATGCTCAACAAGCTGCTCGTTCCCACCGGTCTGCACCACCTCATCTACACCCCGTTCCAGTTCTCCGATGTGGGTGGCACCCTGACGCTGGGCGATCAGGTTATCGCCGGCGCCTATCCCATCCGTGTCGCCGAGATGGCAATGACGGGCCAGCCCTTCTCCGATAGCACCTACTTCAACAGCTACACCTTCAACAACCTGTGGCCCTACATCGGTATCGGTCTCGCCTTTATCTTCACCGCTTACAAGGGGAACAAGGACAAGACCAAGGCTGTCATCATCCCGCTGATCATCACCGCCGTGCTTTCCTGCGTGACCGAGCCCATGGACTTCCTCTTTGTCTTTGCCGCTCCCGTGCTCTTTGTCGTTCACTCGGTTCTTTCCGGCATCTTCCTGGTCCTGCTCAAGGTCCTCTCCGTGCCCGCTTCGACTGCAGGCGGCATCATCAACATCGTGGTCTCCAACCTGGTCCTCGGTGTCGACAAGACCAACTGGCCGGTCATGCTGGTGCTCGGAGTCGTCAACGCCGCTCTGTACTTCTTCCTCTTCACCTTCCTTATTAAGAAGCTCAACCTCCACACGCCTGGTCGCGAGGAGGAATCCGAGCTCGCCGAGTCCGTTGCCGAGGGCGAGGCCGCCGCGTCTGTCGCGGTGAAGCAGGGCGCTGTTGCCGCGGCTCCCGCAGAGGGCGTCGATGCGGGCATTGCCGACCTGGTCGCAGGTCTTGGCGGCAAGGACAACATCGAGGAGCTCGAGAACTGCTTTACGCGTCTCCGCGTGAACGTTAAGAACCCGGACCTCATCAATGAGGACCTCATCAACCACGTGCCCAACAGCGGCATCAACCGCAACGGCAACAATATCCAGATCATCTTTGGCATGAAGGTCGCCGAGATGCGCGACAAGGTCGAAAACGCAATTGAGAAGGAGCAGTAAACAATGATCATTACTCTGTGTGGTGGCGGATCCACCTTTACCCCCGGCATCGTCAAGTCCATCGCTCTTCGCAAGGACGAGCTCGACGTTGACGAGATTCGTCTGTACGACATCAACGAGGAGCGCCAGCGCAAGATCGGCGTGCTCGTGGACTGGATTTTGCACGAGGACCTCGGCCTGGACATCAAGCTCACGGTGACCACCGACAAGGAGACTGCCTTTACGGACGCGAGCTTCGTGTTTGCCCAGATGCGCGTGGGCGGCTATGCCATGCGCGAGCAGGACGAGAAGATTCCGCTGCGTCACGGCTGCGTGGGCCAGGAGACCTGCGGCTGCGGCGGCCTTGCCTACGGCATGCGCACCATCTTCCCCATGGTCGAGCTGATTGACGACGTTGAGAAGTATGCCAAGAAGGACTACTGGATTCTCAACTACTCCAACCCTGCCGCCATCGTCTCCGAGGGCTGCCGCGTCCTGCGCCCCAACGCTCGCATCATCAACATCTGCGACATGCCGATCGCGATTATCGACGTGGTTTGCGCCGCGCTCGATATCGACAAGAAGGATGTCGAGTACGATTACTTTGGCCTCAACCACTTTGGTTGGTTCACCTCGATCCGCCACAAGGGCGAGGAGGTGCTCCCGCAGCTGCGCGAGTACATCAAGGAGCATGAGATTCTGCTGCCCGATTCGTACCTCAAGGGCATGAGCTCGCTGATGTCCAAGAAGCCCGAGGAGGCCACCGACGAGCACCCCGAGCAGAACCGCCACACCAAGGGCAGCTGGTACTACGTCTGGAAGGGCGAGTACGAGATCATGGAGTGCTTCCCGGAGTACCTGCCCAACACGTACCTGAACTACTACCTGCAGCAGAAGGAGTTCGTCGAGCATTCCAACCCCGAGCGCACCCGTGCTAACGAGGTTGAGGAGACGCGCGAGAAGAACCTCTTTGATGGTATCGATCACTACGAGAAGACGGGCGAGATCGACGAGAGCACGTTCTATGCGGGCAGCCACGGCGACTGGATTGCCGACCTGGCCATCGCTCTGAAGAACGACACCAAGCAGCGCTTCCTGGTCATTTGCGAGAACAAGGGCGCTATCCCCAACATGCCCTACGACGCCATGGTCGAGCTGCCTGCCTACATTGGCAAGAACGGCCCCGAGGTCATCAGCCGCGACAACATTCCGCTGTTCCAGCAGGGTCTTATGATGCAGCAGCTGAACTCCGAGAAGCTCGTGGTCGAGGCCACGATCGAGGGTTCGTACGAGAAGGCACTCAAGGCCTTTACGCTCAACAAGACCGTGCCGTCGATGAAGGTCGCCAAGGAGGTTCTCGACGACATGATCGAGGCCAACAAGGGTTACTGGCCCGAGCTTAGCTAGAGCTAGAAGGCCGCTGGCGCAAAAGAGTCACTGACGGCACAATTTGAACAATGCCCCGTTCGCGTATTTGCGTGGACGGGGCATTGCCGTTTTGCGCAAAGGGTTGATATGGGGGATGGGCTATCCGACATCGGCGCAGGGCATGAGGTTTTCTGCTGACGCGCGGTGGCTGAAGTGCCCGGGTGGACACGTCCGGGATTCCGTCCCAGTGCTTGGCGTCCTTGCCGCCATCTGGCTCCCACGTTCGCATACTTTTGGATGCGAGCGTGTTTTTAACGGCACGCACGGGTCCCCCGGGGCGCGCCGTGCATTTTCGGGAGTTTTCAGCAAGCCGGGGTGGCTGCATACGCGCCGGAAGCGTCTATTCGGTCTCGCGGGATCCCCCGACGGGCAACTTGGGCTGGCGGACGGGGTCCGCCGCTGCGATAGCGCGCGTTTCGCGTCGCGCCGTGCCCCAAAACGACGCCGATCGCGCGGCATCCACGATTCGCGGCGCCGCCGGCGGGGGCCGCGATGCTGAAAACTCCGGTTTTTGCACGGTCCAAGCGGGGGTACGTTGGGACGGGGAGGGGCGCCCCCGTCTTTTTATGCATGTTGCAAGTAAAATTATGCAGGACATAGGACACCATGCGACGGATACCCAGATCGGACGCGCCATGTGCCGACGTTCGTCGCGCCCCTTCCACGTCGTACGCGAATCAAAAGGTGAGGGCGGTTATGGGCGTGCTGGCGGCCCTGTGGCGGCGGGGTTGCAGCGGAGCTTGCGCTTGCCGTGGTCGACCGGGCGCCGTGGGCGCCGGCGCTCGACGGTCGCATGCTGTTGCTTGCCACGCACGATGCCGCCGACGCTCAGGCCCTCGATATCTCGGACATCATCACGCTCTAAATACTAATTCAGCAACAAAATGATCCGTTTTCCTTCGTCCCCATGGGGTCGGGTGTGGTATTCTATCTGGGGGTAATACTTAAGAATACCAAGTAATACCAACGCCGCAGAAACAAACTCCAGATGCGGGCCAATCGGGTTGCCTTCACAGCCCGTCGCCCAGCCGCGTGGCCCGCATCTATCCGCACTACCGTCGTTTCAAAAAGGAAGCGCCATGGCAGAACACATGACCCCCGTAGTCGCGAAGGTCTTGCCCGAGGAAAAGGCGGCCTTCGCGGCGGCAACCCAGCTCGTGGGCACCACGCCGTCCAACGCCATCCGCATGTTTATCGCCGCGTTCAATCGGTGCGGCACCTTCCCGTTCGACATCTCGCCGAACGGGGCTTTTGGCACTGCGCCCGATTCTCATCAATAATGACTGTCCCAAACTGCCGGCATTTGGGGACGTTCCTTTTCTGCCGGCAGTTAAGGAACGTCCCTAAGTGCCGGGTTTTGAGGAGGTTGGCATGCTCAATGCGATGATTTGGGCGCTTGCCTGTTTTGGCGTCGTCGCTGCCGATAACGCCCTGAGCGTGGTTTTGTTCTCCGCTCTGGGCGTCGCATCGGTGTTCATGGGCTTTTCGATTGACGGCCTCGATATTCAATTGCTTCAGGCTGTCGCGCAGACGGCATCGTTTTTAATGGCGCTGCTGTGGTGGCGTTATCTGTGGCCGCGTTCGTTTATGGCACGCCGGCAAAGCGCGCATCCGCTCGGCGGGGGAGCGCGTGGGGCGTGGAAGCGCATCGCCTGCGTTATCGTGATCGGCCTTGCCCTGCAGGTGGTCGTTGGCTACGTGACCGACGCCGTGCTGTCGCTGTTGCCCGAGGCTGCGGCCGACTACAGCGAGCTTGTCGAGGAAACAGGCATGGGCGACACCAGCTATCTCGCCGTCCTGACTACGGTGCTCGGCGCCCCATTTTGTGAAGAGCTGCTGGTGCGCGGCATCATTTTTGAGTTTTCGCTCCGAGCGTTTAATCCGCAGTGCCGCCCACTTTGGAAGCGCCGGCGTCGTGCGGGTGCGCAGGACGGCGCCATGGTGCCCTGGGCGGCCCCGAGCACGTGGGGTATCACCGCGGCGATTGTGCTGCAGGCGGCAATCTTCGGTTTTATGCACATGAATTGGGTGCAAGGTTGCTACGCGGGTGCCGCCGGCCTCATCTTTGGTTGGGTGCTCGTGACGACCGGAAAGCTCCGCTACACGATCCTGCTGCACTTCGCCTTTAATGCCGGGTCGTATCTCATGACGTTGCTTTGGTTTGTGAACACGCCGTTCGACGTGGCAATTACGGTCGCCATCGCCGGCGTCATCCTCGTTGAGGCAATGCGGTCGCTGCGCCGCGCGTGTGGGATGGATGCAGCGAGCGCACCGCTGCCCTAGTTGCGGCGTCCGCCTCCGTTGGCGCCTTGACGTCCCTGAGCTGCACGGTTGCGCCCGGCAGTGTTCTGTGCGCGCGACATGCCGCCGTGCCCCTTGCTGCCCTTGGGCCCCTTGCCAGCGCCGTCACCATGCGGTTTGCCGCCCTTCTTGCCAGTGCCGTGTCCGCCGCTGGCCGATGTCTCGCCCGGGCGCGGGGGCACGGGGCGAATCAGGCAATGCTTGGTGTAGCCAATCAGATCGCGGCGGCCGGCCTTTTCCAGTGCCTCGCGTACGAGCTTGTAGTTCTCGGGCTTGCGGTATTGGATGAGCGCACGCTGCATGGCCTTCTCGTGCGGGTCGCGTGCCACGTAGATCGGCTGCATGGTGCGTGGGTCCACGCCGGTGTAGTACATGCAGGTCGACATGGTGGACGGGGTGGGGTAGAAGTCCTGCACCTGTTCGGGCATGTAGCCCATGTCGCGTACGGCCTCGGCAAGGTCCACAGCTTCCTTCATCGTTGAGCCGGGGTGGCTCGAGATCAGGTACGGTACCACATACTGTTTAAGTCCGTATTCGCGGTTCAGGCGTTCAAATTTACGGCAGAACGCGTCGTAGACGGCGCGGCTCGGCTTGCCCATCACGGAGAGCACCGCGTCGCTCACGTGCTCGGGTGCTACACGCAGCTGGCCCGAGACGTGATGCTCCAGCAGCTCGCGCAAAAACTCGTCCGAGGCGTCGGCCATGGTGTAGTCAAAGCGGATGCCGCTGCGGACGAAGACCTTCTTAACGCCCGGCAGCTGGCGCAGGTCGCGCAGCAACTGCGTGTAGCCGCTCTCGTCGACCACCATGTTCTTGCACACGCTCGGCCACAGGCAGCGCTTGTTCTTGCACACGCCGTGCTTGAGCTGCTTGTCGCAGGCAGGGCGGCTAAAGTTCGCCGTCGGTCCGCCCACGTCGTTGATGTAGCCCTTAAACTCGGGATCGTGCGTGAGCAGCTCGGCCTCGCGCATGATCGAATCGTGGCTACGCATCTGCAACACGCGGCCCTGGTGGAAGGTGAGCGCGCAAAACGAGCACTCGCCAAAGCACCCGCGGTTGGAGCTAATGGAAAACTTGATCTCGGCAAATGCCGGCACGCCGCCCGCCGCGTCGTAGTCGGGATGCCAATCGCGTGCGTAGGGGAGTTCGGCAACCTCGTCCATCTCGTCGGTGGTGAGTGTTGCCGACGGCGGGTTCTGCACCACATAGACGCTGTTGGGGTAGGGCTCTACCAGGCGATGACCGGTGATGGGGTCCATATTCTGCTGCTGCACGTTAAAGCTGCGCGCGTAGTTGAGCTTGTCGGCGGTAAGGTCGTCCCAGCTGGGCAGCAGGTCGTAGTCGTAGACCTCGTCGAGCGAGCCCGTGCGGTAGACGGTGCCGTTGATATAGGTGATCTGATCGACGGGCAGTCCCGCGTCGAGCGCGTCGGCGATCTCGACGATCGCGTGCTCGCCCATGCCGTAGATGAGGATGTCGGCGCCCGAGTCGAGCAGTACCGAGCGCTTGAGCTTGTCCTGCCAGTAGTCATAGTGGGCCAGGCGGCGCAGACTCGCCTCGATGCCGCCGATAATGATGGGGGCGTCCTTGAACGTCTGGCGGATGAGGTTGCCGTAGACCGTGACGGCACGATTGGGACGGCGCCCCTCCTCGCCACCAGGGGTATAGGCGTCGGTGTGGCGGCGGTGCTTGGTCACCGAATAGTGGTTGACCATGGAGTCCATGTTGCCGGCGCTGACGAGAAAGCCCAAGCGCGGCTCGCCAAGCACCGTGATGCTGGCGGGGTCGGTCCAGTCGGGCTGACAGATAATGCCTACTTTGTAGCCGTGCGCGTCGAGTACGCGGCTGATGATAGCCATGCCAAAGCTGGGGTGATCCACGTAGGCGTCGCCGCAGATATAGACGAAGTCGCACTGGTCCCAGCCGCGCGCGTCCATATCGGCGCGGCTGACGGGGAGGAACTTGTCGCGGCCCGGACGCCAGGGACGGGCGGGAGCTGTCGGGGCATGCGTGGGACGCGAGCCCTGTGCCTTACCGCCGCGCTTTTGCTGCTGGCCCTGTTTGCCCTGCTGACTGCGCTGGTTGTTCTGAGCGTGCTGAGGCTTTTTTGCCACGATCCCTCCCGGTGTTTGTATGCTGCACGTAATTGTAACCAGTCTTTTTAGGACGGGGCTAAAAAGACTGGTGGAGTACACGAGGTCTCGGGTGTCGGTGCCGCGCCCGCCGTTTGTTTCCAGACTGTGTATCTGCGCGTTGGAGAACCCGTCTCGCGCGCACGCCATGTTGTCAATGGGTTACAGTATGAACGGCGGCTATGTCTCCGCCAACGCACGAGAGGGTCGTCAACAAGGAGGATGCACGACGATGCAGCGTGCCAAACAGATATCGGAATCCATTGAGCTGGGCATCATCTTGGCGCTCGCCGGTGGTTTTATGGATGTGTATTCGTACATTGGGCGCGACCATGTTTTCGCCAACGCGCAGACGGGCAACATCCTGCTGGTGGGCGTGAGCATTTCGGAGGGCAATTGGGCACTTGCGGGGCGTTACTTCTTCCCTGTGGTTTCGTTTGCTGTGGGCATTATGCTTGCCGACCTGGTACACGAGCGTTTTGGCAGCGTGATCCACTGGCGTCAGGTGACGGTGTTCTTTGAAGCCGTCATCTTGCTGGGCGTGAGTTTTATTCCCGGTGGCGATTTCAACCTGCTCGCCAACTGCCTCACTTCGTTTGCCTGCGGTATGCAAGTCGAGAGCTTCCGCAAGATCCACGGTCACGGCATCGCCACGACCATGTGTATCGGCAACCTCCGTAATGCCTTGCAAAACGTGGACGATTACATCATTACCCACAAGCGCGGCTTTTTGGAAAACGGCCTGCTGTACTTTGGTGTGATCTTTACCTTTGTGTTTGGCGCCGTGCTGGGCAATTGGTGCATTGAGCGCATGGGGCTGCACGCTATCGTCGTGGCGAGCGCGCTGCTGTTTGTCGCGTTTGCCATCATGTTCATCGACCGCGAGCGCGACTTGCGTTTTCGCTGGAAGGTTGCGGCCGAGGCTTGGAAAGAGGGCTGTCGAAAGTAACCGAATGCGGCAAAGGGACAGCCCCTTTGCCGCAATAGATTTTCATCTTCTGTTGAAACGCTTTAACAATTTTGATGTTCTCACGTGTTTTTTGTTTCAAAAGCGTTAGGATGGGACTCATAGCGTGGGGCGTAATGGGTGCCTCGCACACGATGGGAGGCTATCAATGGCTAATCGTTTCGTTCTCAACACCATTTCTTATCATGGTTCTGGCGCCATCAAGGAGATCCCCGGCGAGCTCCAGCGTCGCGGCTACAAGAAGATCTTCGTCTGCTCCGACCCCGATCTGGTCAAGTTTGGCGTTACCGCTAAGGTGACCGACGAGCTCGACGCCGCCGGCATCGCTTGGAGCCTCTACTCCGAGATCAAGCCCAACCCCACTATCCAGAACGTCAAGGACGGCGTCGAGGCCTTCAAGGCCGCCGAGGCTGACGCTATCGTGACCATCGGTGGTGGCTCCTCCATGGACACCGCAAAGGCCATTGGCATCATCATCAACAACCCCGAGTTTGCCGATGTCCGCAGCCTCGAGGGCGTTGCTCCCACCAAGAACCACGCCGTGTTCACCATCGCCGTGCCGACGACCGCCGGTACCGCCGCCGAGGTGACCATCAACTACGTCATCACCGACCCCGAGAAGGTCCGCAAGTTCGTGTGCGTCGACACCAACGACGCCCCTGAGGTCGCCGTCGTCGACCCCGACATGATGGCCTCCATGCCCGCCGGCCTGACCGCTTCTACCGGCATGGATGCTCTGACCCACGCCATCGAGGGCTACACCACCAAGGGTGCTTGGGAGCTCTCCGACATGTTCCACTTTGAGGCCATTAAGCTGATCAGCGAGAATCTGCGCGACTCCGTTGCCGAGGCCAAGTCCGGTCAGCCCGGCTCCGGCCGCGAGGGCATGGCTCTTGGCCAGTATGTCGCCGGCATGGGCTTCTCCAACGTCGGCCTGGGCATCGACCATGCCATGGCTCACACCCTGTCTGCCCACTACGACACTCCGCACGGCGTCGCTTGCGCCATGCTGCTGCCGATCGCCATGGAGTTCAACAAGCCGGTTTGCGCCGAGCGTCTGGCCAAGGTTGCCGTCGCCATGGGCGTTGACACCACGGGCATGAGCACCGACGAGGCCGCCGACGCCGCCATCGCCGCCGTCAAGCAGCTCTCTGCCGACGTGAACATCCCGCACGTCTGCGAGGCCATGAAGGCTGACGAGATCGAGGTCCTGGCCAAGGACGCCATGGCTGACGCCTGCTTCCCGGGTAACCCGCGCGAGGCGACGCTCGACGACGTCATCGAGCTCTTCAAGAAGATCTGCCCGGCTGCCTAACTTGGTTCGGCGGGCCCCTGCCCGTTAGCCCCACAATCGTCCTCGGACATGTCGGAAGCCCCCGCTGCGCACTTCGTGCGGCGGGGGCTTCCTCCGTCCTGCGGAAAGATTGTGGGGCTAACGGCAGGGGGCCGCCGGCTCGTTATCGTGGCGGGCGCAGTCCTGGCGAGCTCGATGGGTCATCTCGCTAGGTAAAAAGATGGCTCGCGGTGGTATTGTTGCTGTGGGTTTAATTCGATATGAAAGGGTGACTTTGGTGTCCAAGATGGATTCTACGCTCTCCTATATTACTGACCAGTTGAAGGCGCTTACCTCGATTGCTTCGCCTACGGGCTATACCCGTGCGGCGACTGATTATCTGATGGAAACGTTGCGCGATATGGGCTTTGGCCCCGAGCGTTCCAATAAGGGCAACGTGCTGGTCGAGCTTGGCGGCGAGGGTGAGCCGCTCGTACTGGCGAGCCATGTCGACACCCTGGGCGCCATGGTGCGTTCCATTAAGGACAATGGTCGGCTGCGTCCCACGACGCTTGGTGGGCACCAGTGGTCTACGGCCGATGGCGAGAACTGCACCGTCTACACGCGTGACGGCAATGTGTACACGGGTGTGGTCCTCAATACCGAGCCTTCGGCGCACGTGGCCGACGAGCCGGTCAAGACCATCGAGAAGAACATGGAAATCCTGCTCGACGAGAATGTCGACAGCAAGGATGACGTGCTTGAGCTGGGCATTCAGACGGGCGACATCATCGCTATGGATCCGCGTACCACGGTGACGGAGAGCGGCTACATTAAGAGCCGCTTCCTGGATGACAAGCTGTCGGCGTCGATTCTGCTGGGTCTGGCCCGCGCCGTTGCTGACGGCGAGGTGTCGCTTTCGCGCAAGGTGTCGCTGCTCTTCACCGTGTACGAGGAGGTCGGCCACGGCGGCGCTTTCGTGCCGGCCGACACGCGCGAGATGATCAGCGTGGACATGGGCTGCGTGGGCGACGACCTGGGCTGCACCGAGCGCATGGTTTCGATTTGCGCTAAGGATTCGGGTGGCCCCTACAACTACGACCTGGTGACCACGCTGTCCAACATCGCGCGCGAGCTCGAGCTTGATTACGCCATCGACGTGTACCCGCATTACGGCTCGGACGTTGAGGCCACGCTTTCTGCCGGCTACGACATCCGTCACGGTCTGATCGGCCCCGGCGTGTACGCGAGCCACAACTACGAGCGCAGCCACATCGACGGCGTGCGCAACACCTACGAGCTCGTCCGCGCCTACGTGCAGCGCTAGGGGAGCAGCGGCCTCGGCTGGCACAGCAGTACCGACCGAGGCCGCCCACTGTAAGTTGCGGTGAAATAGGGACTGTTTAAGCGTTTAAAACCGCCAAACAGTCCCTATTTCACCGCAACTTAGGGGGCAGTGCTGTTATCTCTGCACGTGCCGTAGCACCTCAACGGCGGCGCTTACCTCTATCGTGCGGCGCTCGAGACCGCGGCGGATGGCCTTGAGGCGATTGCCTGCTGTTGCCCATGCGCTTTGTGAGAGGATTTCGACTGCCTCGTCGACGAACCCATCGAGATGCGACGCATCGAACCAATCGAGCGAGTCAGCAAATGCTAGCTGAGTGGAAGGGTCCGGACCAAACGGTTTGGCGGCAAATCCAAACTCCCCGGCAACGAGCACGGCGGTTGGCACGTTGTACCACAGGCAATTGCCACTATCGAACAGCGGTGCAGGCCGCATTTCCAGCGTGTCGACATTGCGGATGATGCCGAAGTTTCGCCAGTGGCGGTCGCTGTTGGCCAGGAGGGCATCGCAGACAATCATCTGCGACATGGATTTTCTTACCGTGGCTTCGTCAGCCCCGTGTCTGCCAAGAAAGCGACAGTATCGATCGTATGTTGAGTTTCCTCGCTGGCCACCGAGTGCGTCCCTGATATAAGCGGCCGGCACGTATTCCTCACGGCCATTAAGAAAGTCATCGCATAGGCATACGGGCCCGTCGAACATGCGCTCGACCGTATAGGGAACAAACTCACCTTTGGATAGCAGACGCCGATGTAGAGCTGTTGCAACCGCCTCGTTAAACGGTCGCTGATCGTCCATTCCGCATCCTTTAACCAGGATGCGAACGCCATTGCGGATCATCCAGGATTTGGGGAGCTCGCCCTCGGACGTATTGTCAGGATTTTTGAGTCCGATGCCCTCAAGCCAGCCTGAACGATGCTCGGGTGCCGACCGTTCAAAATTGTTTTCGAAGTAATTGAGGTGCTGCCAATTGAGCTCGTCGCAGTCGACCGGTCTTAGCCAATAGCAATCCGAAAGCGAAAAACCCAGGCAACGAACGGGCACTTCAATACCGCTGTCAATTCCCAGCTCGCGATAGCGCGAGATGAGTCCGGGGCGGACGTCGGGCACCGACCGGTGACTCCACCACGTGTTGAGTGCTCGTTTATTCACCGTTGGAGAAGAACTCGAGCACGTGCCAAACGGCATCCTTCGTGCATCGAGTATGTCGGCAATTTCAAAGGAAAACTCGCGCGTTGGATCAAACGAGACATGCGCGACCTCGTGGTCGGTTGACATCAACGTGAACTTGCGCCCTACGTCAGCTGCGGGACGGCGCCCACGCTTACGGACCTTTTGATAACCAATCGCGGAATCGTACTGAACCATTTTCCGCCCACCGACGATATCGCACGCGAGCGTTCCCGATGCAGCCAGTTGCGATATACGGGCCTTCGTAACGCCCAGCAGGCGCGCGGCGTCACCCATGGTTATATAGTTGGAAGTATTCATCTGCTGCATCACCTCGTTAAGCATTCTAATCGTTAAATATAGCAAGCACAAACATCATAATACTTAACAAAGTTGCGGTGAAATAGGGACTATTTAGCGGCTTGAAACGCTTAAACAGTCCCTATTTCACCGCAACTTATGAAGGGGATGGGGCTACTTGATGGCGCCGGTCACGGTACCGCCGCCCAGGACGATGTCGCCGCGGTAGATAACGACTGCCTGGCCGGGGGCGATGGCTCGCTGCGGCTCGTCAAAGGTCAGCAACATTTGCCCGTCTTCGCCGCGCGTAAGGATCGCTGCCTGCTCTTTCTGTCGGTAGCGGTACTTGGCGCCCACGCGGATGCCGCCGGCATCCAGCTCGGCTTCCATGTGGTCGGCAGGGGCGCTCCAAATCCAGTCGTTGGCCGTGAGCGCCGTGGCCGTCAGGTCCTCGGCCTCGCCCAGATGCACGGTGTTGTTAGCGGCGTCGACGCCCGTCACATACACAGGATGCGCCATCGCGACGCCCAGGCCCTTGCGCTGGCCGATGGTATAGCGCAGCGCGCCGTTATGGCGTCCGACCACGCTGCCGTCGCGCCATACAATATCGCCCGGCTCGGCGGCATGTCCGCAGCGGCGCTCGATATAGCCCGCATAGTCGCCGTCCGCGATAAAGCAGATATCCTCGCTCTCGGCTTTCTTGGCGTTTATGAAGCCCTGCTCGGCGGCAATGCGGCGCACGTCGCGCTCTTTGTCCAGCCCAGCCAGCGGAAAGATCGTGCGCGACAGTCGCTCCTGCGTGAGCGAATACAAAAAGTAGCTCTGGTCCTTCTTAGGGTCCTCGCCGCGGTGCAGCTGCCAGGTTCCGTCGGACGCCTGGCTCGTTTTGGCGTAGTGACCTGTGGCGATGTAGTCGCAGCCCATATCGAGTGCCGCATCGAGCAGCGCGCCAAACTTAATATGGCGGTTGCAGATGATGCATGGGTTGGGCGTCAGCCCCTCCTGATAGGCAGTCACAAATCGCTCGATAACGTTGCGGTCGAAGGTCTGCTGCAGGTCGAGCACATGGTGGGGCATCCCCAGGCGCTCGGCGACGGCCTTTGCATCGGCGATGTCGCGGTCGACTTTGCTCATGTCCGTGACGGGATCGGGCGCGGGGCAGACGAGGCGCATGGTGGCGCCGACGCATTCGTAGCCTTGGCGCTTGAGCAGATACGCGGTCACGCTGGAATCGACGCCGCCGCTCATGGCGACGAGCACGCGCTTGTTGTGCATGGGGAGGTTCTCCTTGGTGGCATGTGGCCAAAAAAGAAAAGCGGCGCGGGAGGCTGGTTCCGCGCCGCAGACATTGTAGCAAGTTCGGGCGTCCTGTGGGACACCCTGTTGGGATGAGCTCAGGCTGCCAGAAGAGAGGGGAGACCGGCGTGCCTTGGACTCGTTCTAAGAACGAGAGCTCTAGTCCTGGAAGAGTGCCGTGGACAGGTAGCGCTCGCCGGTGTCGGCGAGCAGCGCCACGATGGTCTTGCCCTCGTTCTCGGGGCGCTTGGCCAGCTGTAGGGCGGCCCACACGGCGGCGCCGGACGAAATGCCCACGAGCACGCCCTCCTTGTGGCCCACGGCGCGGCCGGTGGCAAAGGCGTCGTCGTTCTCGACGGGGATGATCTCGTCGTAGACCTGGGTGTCGAGGACGTCGGGCACAAAGCCGGCACCGATACCCTGGATCTTATGCGGGCCGGCCTGGCCCTTGGAGAGCACCGGGGAGGTGGCGGGCTCGACGGCGACGACCTGAATCTCGGGGTTTTGCTCCTTGAGGAACTCGCCCACGCCGGTCACGGTGCCGCCGGTGCCGACGCCGGCGACGAAGATGTCGACCTTGCCGTCGGTGTCGTCCCAGATCTCGGGGCCGGTCGTGGCCTTGTGAATGGCCGGGTTCGCGGGGTTCACAAACTGGCCGGCGATGATGCTGTTGGGGGTCTCCTTCTGCAACTCTTCGGCCTTGGCGATAGCGCCCTTCATGCCTTTGGAGCCGTCGGTGAGCACGAGCTGCGCACCGTATGCCTGCATCAGCTTGCGGCGCTCGACGGACATGGTCTCGGGCATGGTGATGATCACCTTGTAGCCGCGGGCCGCCGCCACCGAAGCGATGCCGACGCCGGTGTTGCCGCTCGTGGGCTCGATGATGGTGTAGTCGCCACCGCGCACGAGCTTGCCGGCCTTCTCGGCCTCGTCAATCATGTTCTTGGCGACGCGGTCTTTGACGGACCCGGCGGGGTTGAAGTATTCCAGTTTGACGAGCACACGGGCCTTGAGGTCCTCGTCGGCCTCGAAGTGGGTGAGCTCCAGAAGCGGGGTGTGGCCGATAAGCTGATCGATGGACGTGTAAACATTGCTCATGGTGAACCTCCAAAGTGTTCAAATGACTGGATACCGTGTGGTTTTACGGTGTGTGTAGCAGCGAAACCCACAAACCTTATAGGTTGTTCGTTTTGCTGTTGGCAAGCATAGTAGACAGTAAAGCCTAGTAACGCAATAGGAAATAGAAGATTATTACGAGTCGATTAACAATCTTGACGGGAATAGGTATTTTCAAAACCAATTTTTCGGCTAGAATTTCTACGAATTAAAAGACCGAAAGGCAGCTATATATATGTTGGTTTCCACAAAGGGCAGATATGCCCTGCGCGTTATGGTCGACCTGGCCGAGCACCAGGCGACAGGCCGCATCCCGCTTAAAGAGATTGCGGCGCGTCAGGGTATTTCGGAGAAGTACCTCGAGAATATTCTGGCTACGCTCGTGCGCGCCAACATGCTCTCGGGCATGCGCGGCAAGGGCGGCGGCTATGTGCTCACGCGCCCGCCCGAGCAGTACACGGTGGGCGAGATCTTGCGCCTGACCGAGGGCAGCCTGGCGCCGGTCGCCTGCCTGGATGGCGACTGCAAGGGTTGTTCGCGCTCTGACGAGTGCCCCACGCTCGACGTGTGGAAGAACCTGGACAAGCTTATCAACGACTACCTCGACGGTGTGACGCTCGATCAACTTGTCGCTCCCAACGAAGGCTACGACTACGTGATCTAGCCCACCTGCCATTTGGGGACGGGGTGGAAATGGCAGATTCTCTCGCCCTTTGAGACTTGGCAAATAAGAAGGCCGCCCATTTTTGCGATGGGCGGCCTTCGTTTTGGGCTGTTGAGACGGGCGCGGCCGGAATGGCCGTTTTAGCCCTCGGCGATGCTGTCGAGGATGCTGCGCATGATGGACACCAGGATGCTGCCCATAAAGGCCGATCCAAAGCTGGCGATGGAGATACCCGCGCCCAGCAGATTGACCGACAGATAGCTGGCCAGCTCGAGCATAAAGCTGTTGACTACGAGCTGAAAAATACCCAGCGTAATGATCGTGAGCGGCAGCGAGATGACCGTCAGGAACGGCTTGACGAGCGAATCGACGATGTTCAGGAACAGTCCCACGAAGGCGAAACAGACCCAGGCCTCGGCAAAACCGAAGGGCTGGATGCCGGGAACGAGGAACGTGGCAATCGCGATGGCGATCGAGGTAAAGAGCCAGTTAAGCATAAAGCGCATGGTGTGAATCCTTTCTTGCGCAGGGTGCGTCAGTGTCGCGTGAAGCGGTTTGCTGCGGCAGCTTGGACGGCCGCTCGGGTGTGCCGCCTTGTTCGGCCGCCCATTGTCTCAGATATTCGTGGAGCTTACGTGCGCATTCGGTTTCAAAACGGCGTTCGTCCTAGAAAATGCGCCGCTGGCAGAGAGTTTTGTCGCTTTAGTTTGGTGGTGTGCTAAACTGCTACGGGCAAAAGCCACACGCGTTGCCCTATTGCATAGAACGGGCGAACGATGCCCGATGTCAGTATCAACTTCGATGCCTTTTGGCGGGTTTGGCGGTGATCGATGAATATCGAGAACATGTTTGACAAGCCTGATGTCAAGCAGCTGGTCCACGCATTTAGTCTTTTGGATGACGAGAAGGATATCCAAGCGTTTTTGACCGATATCTGCACGCCGCGCGAGATCTGCGATCTATCGCAGCGTCTGCAGGTTGCGCGTTATCTGGATGAGGGCGAGCCTTATGTTGAGGTTCAGGCCCGCACCGGCGCTTCGTCCACTACGGTGAGCCGCGTTTCAAAGGCACTCAACGGCGAGTACGGCGGCTATCGCAAGATCCTCATCAAACTGGAGGATGGCGAGTAGGCCAGCGGCAACAAACGAATTGCGCAGAACCGTCCCTTCGGGGGCGGTTTTTTGATCCTTTGGGGACGGAGGAAAACGGATCGCTGGGTTAGACTGACCTCCTCGGTGATCCATTTTCCTCCGTCTCCAAGGGGTCAAATCTGTTGGCGTGGGGCAAATCTGTCCGCGCGGGCGGGTAGGATGGAAACATTGAATATTGCGAACGGTTTGAGTGGAGGACCATGCCTGTTCGAATCTATACCACCAACGCCGGCGCGGATTTGAGCGATGCCGAGGCGGCGCTGCTTGCCGACCTTATTGCCCGCCACGGGCGTGCCGTGCTGCTGGCGCCAACGTTTGCTGAGCTCGACCTGTGCCGTCATGATGCGGCGGAAGCCGGCGTTTCGCTGGGTATTGACTACAAGACGCCTACATCGTGGCTTCGCTCGCTTTGGGAGCTTTTGGGCGACGGGCGCGGTTTCGTCGACAACCTGCAGCGCCAGATGCTGTTTTCGGACATGGTAGCGCGCCTCGACGACGCCGACCTGCAGCCGCTTTCGCGCAGCCAGGGCACGGTGCGTATGCTCGCGCGTATGGCTCGCGATGTGCTGCCGGGTGTGGCAGGGACAGGCACCGAGCGTTGCTGCGACAACGTTTGCAAGCCCAAGCCCAAAAGCGACGCCGAGGCTCGCGTGTTTGAACTTTTGTGCGCCTATGCGCGCGGTTTGGACCGTCGAGATATGGTCGAGCCCTGCGAGGCGGCTGACATTATGGCCGATGCCCTGGCCGATAACCTGCCGGCGTGCACCCGCGCCGTATGCGTGCGCGGTATCACGTCGTTTACGCACGGCCTGCTCGAGCTGCTGTCTGCCGTGGCGAACAATGGGGGAGAGGTCGTCGTACTGCTTGCCTGCGAGCAGGCGGCGATGCGCGAGGAGCTTGCCGCGGCATTTGATGCCCGCGGTGTGCTGTTCGAGGCCGCGCCGCTGAGGGAGGACGCCGTCGCGTCTGATGCCGCTTGCGGGACCGCCGCTCAGCCTGCCTTTATTGAGGTCGCCGGCCCCCATGCCCGTGCCCATGCTTATGCGGACGCCATCGATAAGTTGGCGAAAACGCACAAGGAGTCCAAGGACGATAAGGCTGCTGCAACGCCCGCCGACCCCGTACGCGTGCTCGTTGTTTCTGCCCGGGCACCCCAGCTGTTCGGTGAGCTCGCCTCTCGTCTGGCGGCTCGTCATATCGCTGCCGAGACAGTTGAGTTCACGGCGTTTTCTCAATCCATTGCGGGCAGGCAGTTCACGGCGCTCGCCAACCTGATCGAGCGTATGAAGGCCGCCGACGAAGGGGCAGCTTCTAAGACTGAGTGGTGGCCCGCGCCGGAGCTTACCGACTGGATTTACAGTCCGCTTTCGGGCGCTGATGCCGTCAATGCCCGTACCTTCGATAAGAATATGCGTCTCTCGCGCAGCAAGACTACCGCGGGCGTTAAGAGCCTGCTGCAGAGCGTCCAAGGCCAGGTGAGGGGCGCGCGCAAGGCGGCGAGCGACGAGAACTGGTTTAAGAACGTGCCGTGCGTGGTCTCGGACGTGTTCCAGGCGCTGTGGCGTGACAAGCCCGTGACGGCGCTCAAGGCCATGCTTGCCGTTGCCGAGGCGTTGCCCGATCGCTCGCTGGGCAGCTTGGATGGCCAAGCCCGTCGCCAAGCGGAGGTGGCCCTGCTGCGCCACGTCATCGGCATCCTTATGAATGGCGCCCGCGCGCTCGACGTGTCGCAGGCCGCGATCGTGCCCGTGCTCGATGGCATTCGCACCAAGGTGGACAAGCGTAGTACCGCCTACGATTACGAGACCTACGAGGTTGACCGTGCGCCACGTGCTCAGGTTCGTTTTGCTTCGCTTGCCGATGCGGCGGCTCTGCGCCCCGGCAGCTACGATGCTGTGCTGTTTGCCGATGTCGATCTGGACAGCTATCCGCTCTCGCACGAGGAGGGACCGCTGGCTACGCTGACGGCGAGCCTTGGTCGCGAGGGCGTGACGCTTGAGCCCGCGGCCTTGCTGCGCGTGCGCTTTGGCCACGCGATGCAGGTGGCACGCGGCCCGGTTTCGCTTGCGCGCGTGACGCACGATCGCCAGGCGCGCGAGTGCTATCCGGCTGCCGTGTGGACCGAGTTGCGGGCGCATGCCGAGGTTGCTGAAGCTGCTAAGGCCGCAGACGCCGACAAGGCAGCTGACGCCGACAAGGCCGCTGACGCCGACAAGGCGAAGTGCGTGGGTGAGGGCGATATCGTAAGGGACTTCGATCCCGCGGCAGGCGAAGGCCTCAAGCGCGAGCGCGTGACCTGTGAAGCCCCTCAGCATCTGAGTGCCGAGGCCGTGCCGTATTTGGTCCTGCGCCGTCGTGACGGCGAGGGCGAGGGCGCGCCGCTCGTGCCGCGTCTGACGTCCGCCTCGCAGATCGAGGCTTATTCCACTTGCCCGCTGTGCTGGTTTGTCTCGTATCGCGTCAAGCCCCAGTCTATCGACGCGGGCTTTGGCAACATGGAGAAGGGCAACTTCGTCCACGACGTGCTGGAACATCTGCATGCCCGTCTGCCCCAAGAGGGCATGGAGCGCGTGACGCCCATGAATCTGCCGCGCGCGAAGGAGCTGCTGCACGAGGTCTTTGCCGAGACCCTGGCCGAGCACGCCGGCAAGCGCGGTACCGAGGGCCCGCTGGTGCCGCTCTCTCCAGTGGAGGAGCGTCAGGTGGCCGAGATTCTGCCGCAGTTGGAGGGCGTGCTTGCCTACGAGTCCGAGGCGCTCACCCCCTTCGCTCCGCGCTACCTGGAGTTTGCGTTCAACGAGCTCCAGGTCGAGTATGCCGGTTGGCCGCTCGGCGGGCGCATCGACCGCGTAGATGTGGATGCCGAGAATCGCGCCGTGGTAATCGACTACAAGCATCGTTCGGGTGTCGAGGAGTTTAAGCTTGCCGACCCCACGGTGCGTGACGAGGAGACGGGCGAGGCCCCCATCGACGACCCGCGCTGGCTGCCGCCCCATACCCAAACGCTCATCTACGCGCAGGCCATGCGTCGGGCACTGGGCTTGGATACCCGTGCAGCGCTCTATTTTTCGACCAAGGGCGGCAAGCCCGCGCTGCGCGGTGCGGCGAGCGCCGAGTTGCTCGAGGAAGAGCGCGGTGACGGTCGCATCCCGGGCCTCAAGAAGGGCTTCCCGGGCGAGGGCGGCAGCATGGACTTCGATGCCCTGCTCGATCGCGTGGAGGCCGGCATCGCCGAGCGCCTGCGCGAGCTCGAGGCGGGCAACGTTGCCGCCGTCGACCCGGCGTCGGCTCAGGCCGCGCATGCGCGCTGCTCGTATAACCACGAAGGAACGTTTGTAAGGAGGGACGTGTAGACCATGGATCTTTCGACTTTGATGCCGCAACAGCTGCAGATTGTCAAAACGCTCGACCGCCCGCTGTTTGTCTCGGCGGGCGCCGGTTCGGGTAAGACCTTTACCCTCACGCGCCGCATCGTCTATGCGCTCTCGCCCGAATCCGGTCCGTTCGTTGAGCATCTGGACCAGGTGCTCGCCATTACCTTTACCAAAGATGCCGCGGCCGAGATTCGCGACCGCGTGCGCCGTGCGCTTATCGACGAGGGCATGGACGAGGAAGCACTGACCGTCGACGACGCGTGGATTTCGACCATTCACGGCATGTGCTCGCGTATCCTGCGCGCGCACGCGCTGGAGCTGGGCATCGACCCCGAGTTCACGGTGCTCACCGATACCGACGAGCTCATGGACCAGGCTGTTGAGCATGTGCTGGGTCGCGCGACGGCACCCGATGCCGCCCCCGAGCTCGCGGCATCGCTCAAGGCCCTCTATGCCTGGTATCCCATGGCGGGCGAGGGCGGTTCCTTTGGCGGCGGTACGACCATCAAGGGTCTGGTGCGCGACCTGCTGGAGCTGTCGAGCCAGTTGCCGGGCGGTATGGACGACGTGCGCGTGGCGCGCGGCCAGGCCGATACCTCGGCACTCGCCGATGCCTATCGCGCGGCGCTGGGCGCAAGCAAGGCCGCGACCGAGAAGGCGCAGACGGCGCTCGATGCCATCGACGCGTTCGAGGCGAGCGGCAAGACCATGGTCGATGCGGCGCGACTCATGATGTCATGCACCATGCCGCGCGCGAGCCAGGCATTCCCTAAGGAGCAGGTCGAGCTGCTCAAGGCCGAGGCCGCCGATGCGTTTATCAATATCGTGCTTGCCTGCGGTGCCCCGGCGCTCGATGCGCTGGTGGGCCTGGCCCGTTCCGTGGAGGCCGAGTATCGCGCGCTGAAGGCTGCCCAGTCCGCCCTCGATAATAACGACCTGCTGCGTATGGCCTACGAGGCCCTGCGCGATTACCCGGCCATCCGTGCTGCGTACGAGGGCCGCTTTAAGATGGTCATGATCGATGAGTTTCAGGATACCGACCAGATGCAGGTCGATCTGATACGCTACCTGACGGGTGCGGGGGAGCGCGCGCTGTGCACCGTGGGCGATGCGCAGCAGTCCATCTATCGCTTCCGTGGCGCCGAGGTCGAGGTGTTCCGTCGTCAGGAGCGCAAGGTGGGCTCGTCTGCCGCGCCCGAGGCGACTGCCGTGGCCGACGCCCCTGCCGGCGAACTCGTCAAGCTCGTGCGCAACTTCCGCAGCCATGACGAGGTGCTGCGTTACGTGGCACGCGTCTTCGACGGCGATGACGGCGGCCTGATGCAGGGCTTTTTGGATCTTGAAGCGAGCGACGGCCGCAAGGACACGCTGGTGACAGACGCCTCGCGTCGCCAGGCCCTCTTTGTTGCCGGCGGCAGTACGCAGGAGCGCACGCAGGCCAAGGCCCGTGCGATCGCCGAGCGCTTCCGCGCGCTTGCCGATGCCGGCCAGCCCCAGGGCGGCATGGTGCTGCTGCTGGGCCGCATGACCAACGCCGACGTCTACGCCCAGGCCTTCCGCGACCAGGGGCTCGACTGCGTCATCGCGGGTGGTTCGGTCTTTGCCCAGGCAGCCGAGGTGCAGACGGTGCGCGCCCTGGTATGTGCGCTCGCCAATCCGGCCGATACGGCGCAGGGCCTTATGCCGCTGCTCGCCTCGCCGATGTTTGCGCTCGGCGCTCAGGAGTTCCTGGCGCTGGCGACCAAGCTCGATAGCGAGACGGGGGAGACCTCGCGCCGGAATATCGACGCGGGCATCATGAGTGATTTCGACGTGCCGGGTCTGCAAGATCTGCCGCTCGTGACGCGCGCCCGCGAGGTGCTGCGGTATGCGCTTCGTCGCGTGGGCCGCGATTCGTTCGCCGCCATCGCGCGCGACGTGGTCAACGCCTCCGGCTGGTTTGTGCGTCTGGCACAGCGCGGTCCCGAGGGCAAGGCCATTGCCGCCAACGTGCTCAAGGCGCTCGACGCCGTGGCCGAGGCGGAGGCCGAGTTCGGTAACTCGCCGCGTTCCATCGCGCTGGCCTTCGACCGCTTCTTGGCGGGCAAGGAAGCCCCGGGTGCCCTCAACGAGGAGGGCGACGGCGCGGTGCGCATCATGACCGTGCATGCGTCCAAGGGTCTGGAGTATCCGGTCGTAGCGGTTGCCGAGTGTTTTGGCGTGCGCAAGCCGTCCGGTGCGGCTCATATGGGGCGTGTCGAGGGCGGAGCGCAGGTCGTGGCACTGCCAGCTCGTTTTGATGGCGTTAAGCTCGCCGATGGGACCTTTGTGAAGGGCGATGACGTCAAAAAGCAGTTTGAGCATGCGTTTAAGGGCAAGGGCACGTCGCTGTGGTTGCCGCCGGAGCTCATGGAGGATGTCTGCGCGACGGGTTCTCCTGCCGAGGCATTTGCTCGCCTGCGCAACGATGATCTGCAGCTTTCGCTCGAGGAGCGGGCCCGCTTGCTCTACGTTGCCATGACGCGTGCGCGCGAGCTGGTGATCTTGGCGATGGATGCCGGCGTGAGCCGTGGCAAGGTGACGGCGCCGACCTTCGACGTCGAGACCGATCTGACCTACGATGTGCTGCGCCGTATTTTGCCGACCGACGCTCTGGACATGCCGCAGCTCGATGCCGACCGCCTGGTGTTCGACAACTCCCAGCCGGGCGACTACGAGCTCATTTCGCTTTCGGACTTTACCTTTGGCGAGCAGGCGTTTGAGGCCAACGCTTCGCTGGATGCCGAGGGCAGGCTTGTTCGTGGCGATGCCGATGCAGATGCTGCCGACGATTCGGCCAGCACAATCGTCCCCGGTCCTGCCGACCCCAAGCCCGATTCGTTTGAGCTTGTGTATCCCCAGGCAGTGGGCGTGCGCATGGGCACCTGTCCGTTCCCGGCGCGTGACTCGTATAGCTACTCGTCAATCGCCGCGGCGCTCCATGCCGAGACGGAAGACCGTGCCGCCGAGGCTCGTGTTCCCATGGACGAGTCCGGCGATGATGCAGAGTCGGATGGCTCGGAAATAACCGATGCAGACGTGGCCGCTGTCGAGCCCGCCGGCAATCCCATGGCGCTGGGCTCGGCCTTCCACGCCGCCTGCCAGTGGCTCATCGAGATGGGTGCCGACGCGTTGCCCGCCGCGCGTGCCGATGCGCTGGCACGCTTGTGGCGCCTGACGCCGGAGCAGCGCGAACGCTTCGACGTTGCCCTGGACCGCTGGCTCAAGTCGGCTGTTCGTGCCGACCTGCTCGCGTGGCCGTGCGTTCGCGCCGAGGTGCCGTTCTTTTCGCTGGGCTGCGAGGACGAGGACATCGCTCGCTACGGTGCCTATGCCGAGGGCGCCATCGATGCACTGGCCACCGACCCGGCCGATCCGTCGCGCGCCCTGGTCATTGATTACAAGACGGGCGGCACGCCGGACGAGACGCCGGACCAGCTGCTCGAGAAGCACGCCCTGCAGGCGCGCGTTTACGCCGACGTGTTGCACAAGGCGGGCTTTGAGGCCGTGACCGTCAAGTTCGTCCGCGTGGAGCAGCCGGATCCAACCATCTTCGTCGAACCCGCCGAACCTCAAGTGGTCACCTACAACCTCTAGCCCTCAGATAACTTGCGGTGGAATACGGACTGTTTTGGCCAAAAAAGCCGCCAAACAGTCCGCATTTCACCGCAACTGCAAGAGGAGCCGTGTGGGTTTGGCTAGGTTCGGGTGCTGTCCATGCCGTGGGGTAAAATCGTTCAGTCAGAACACGAACCCGCATCGGAGCTCATCATATGGCATTCGTCCATCTGCACAATCACACTGTTTTCTCCATGCTCGACGGCGCAACCCGTATCCAGGATATGGTCAACCGTGCCGTTGAGCTTGGCATGCCCGCCGTGGCCATTACCGATCACGGTTACATGTACGGCGTACCCGACCTGGCGCTGGCCTGCGACGCCGTCAATCACAACACGCCCGAGTACAAAACCTGGAGCCACGACAAGGCCTTCTTGGAAAAGGACCGCCGCGACGAGCTGGTGGAGCCCGATCCCGAGGAAAACCCGCGCGAGCATGCCCAGTATGTGAAGGACATGGCCATGTGGGACGAGAAGGGCAACATCGACGAGCTCAAGCCGCCCCTGGTCATCAAGCCCATCTTCGGCTGCGAGGTCTACTTTACGCCGGACGAGACCCTTGCCCGCGACCACAAGCCCGAGCTCTATCATATGATCCTCCTGGCCAAAGACCAGGAAGGCTACGTCAACCTGATGCAGACGGTCTCCGAGGCCGCCGTGCAGGGCTTTTACTACAAGCCCCGTGTGACGCTCGACAACCTGCGCCGCCATGCCAAGGGCATGATCTGCACGAGCGCCTGCATCGCGGGCATCATCCCCAAATACATCGACCGCGGTGACATGGAGGGCGCCATCAAGTGGGCTGAGACCTTCCGCGACACCTTCGATCCCGGCGACTTTTATATCGAGATCCAGGAACACGGCATCACCACCGACAACGGCCTGACCGACGAGCAGATGGACCGCACGCTCATCGACATCGCCAAGCAGGTGGGCGTCAAGGTCATCGCCACCAACGACTTCCACTACCTGCGCCGCGAGGACGCGCCCGTGCAGGACGTCATCATGTGCATCGGCATGAACGCCAAGGTCGACGACCCCAACCGCATGCGCATGACCGGCTCGGAGTTTTACATGAAGACCGAGGAGGAGATGCGGGCGATGTTCCCGTATTGCCCCGAGGCCTGCGACAACACGCTCGAGATCGCCGACAAGTGCTACGTTGAGCTGGACTGGGACTCCATCATCCTGCCGCGCTTCCCTCTGCTCGATCCCGGCGAGACGCACGAGAGCCAGTTCCGCCGCGAGTGCGAGAAGGGCCTGCGCCAGCACTATGGCGACGATTGGGCCACGCGCGAGATCGGTGGCGTCAACATCAAAGAGCGCTTTGAGTACGAATACAAGGTCATCTGCGACAAGGGCTTTGCCGCCTACTTTTTGATCGTTGCCGAGTACGTGCAATGGGCCAAGGACAACGGCATCGGCGTCGGCCCCGGCCGTGGCTCGGCCGCCGGCGCTATCGTCGCCTACGCCATGAACATCACCGCGTTCGACCCGCTCGAGAACGGCCTGATGTTCGAGAGGTTCCTGTCCCCGCAGCGCACCGAGATGCCCGATATCGATATGGACTTCGACGATGAGCGGCGCCTCGAGGTCGTGGAGCACGTTCGCCAGCTCTACGGCCCCGAGAAGGTCACCCACGTCATCACCTACTCGACCATTAAGGCCAAGCAGGCCATCAACGACGCCGCGCGCGTGCTGGACTATCCGGTCTACATGGGCCAGCGCCTGTCCAAGATGGTCTCGAGCGACCCCAAGGTCAAGCTCAAGCAGGTGCTCGAAAAGCAACCCGGCAAAGAGGATCTGTTTAACCCCGACTTTGCCGAGGCCTATAAAAAGGACGACGACGCCCGCCGCATCATCGACACGGCGCTCTCGATCGAGGGTCTCACCCGTGGCGAGGGTGTGCACGCGTGCGCCGTTCTGATCTGCCGCGACCCCGTCAACGAGCACGTGCCCACCAAGCTCGACACCAAGGGCGGCGTCGAGATTACCCAGTACGAGGGCCATACCGTCGCCGACATGGGCCTGCTCAAGATGGACTTCCTGGGCCTGCGCACGCTGACGGTTATCTCCAAGGCCAAGGCAAACATCAAGAAGAACTTCGGCATCGACATCAAAGAGGAAGAGATTCCCTTTGACGATCCCGAGATCTTTAAGCTCATGGGCTCCGGTCACACCGCCGGCGTCTTCCAGGTCGAGTCCGCCGGCATGACGGCCACGATCAAGAACATGAAGCCCACCGAGTACAAGCACGTCGTGGCATTGATCGCTCTGTACCGCCCGGGCCCGTTGGGCGCCGGCATGGTTTCGTCCTACATCAACCGTATGAACGGCAAGGAGCCGGCCGTCTCCTACGATGACCGTCTGGACGACATCCTGGGCGAAACCTACGGCACCATGGTCTACCAGGAGCAGGTTATGCTCATCTCCGTCGAGATGTGCGGCTTCTCCAAGGGCGAATCGGACTCGCGTATCCGTAAGCCCGTGGCTAAGAAAAAGATTAAGCTGCTCACGTCGACGGTGCTCCACTGGGAGGATGGCTCGGACGAGACCACTTACGACCACTGGATGAATGGCGCTATCAAGAACAACTACACGCGCGAGGTCGCCCAGAAGATTTGGGACGATGTTCTCGAGTTCGCGTCCTACGCCTTCAACAAGTCGCACTCCGCCGGCTACGCCATTCTGGTTATGCAGACGGCATGGCTCAAGGCGCACTATCCGCACGAGTACATGGCGGCCGTTCTGACGTCCTATACGGGCAAGACCGATAAGATCGTGCACTACGTCTCGGCATGCCGTCACGACGGCATCCCCGTGCTTTCGCCAGATGTCAACGAGTCCGGTACCGAGTTCACGGCTACCAAGGAGGGCGTGCGCTTTGGTCTGGCCGGCATCCGCGGCGTGGGCACTGGCGTGGCGCAGGCGATTATCGCCGAGCGCGAGGCGGGCGGTCCGTTTAAGACGCTGCACGACTTTGTCGAGCGCGTGGACTCGAGCCAGGCCAACCGCCGCGTGATCGAATCGCTGATCAAGGCAGGCGCCTTCGACTCCACGGGGTATCCGCGTCGCCAGATGATGCACTTTGTGGACAAGAACAACCCCGAGAACATCATCGATGCCGCGGTAAAGCGCCAGAAAGATCGCGCGAGCGGCCAGACGTCGTTCTTCGATATGTTTGGCGACGTTGAGGGCTCGGGCTTTGAGGTGAGCGTGCCCGATCCGGATGGCCAGGAGTGGGACCGCCACCTTAAGCTGAGCCAGGAGAAGGAAGTTCTGGGCATCTATGTCTCGGACCACCCGCTGCGCCCGTTTGAGTATGCACTTAGCAAAGCGCGCGACTTCTCGTTCTCGCAGATCGACACCGGCTACGAAGTTCAGAATCCTACGGGCGGCACCATCAACCAGGAGATTCCCGAGGGCAAGGCGCTGTGGTGGGCCGGCATGGTCTCGAGCGTGTCCAAGCGCGTGACCAAAAACGGCGACCCCATGGGCATCGTGCAGCTCGAGGACATGGAAGGCGAGGCCACGGTCGTGGTGTTCCCCAAGACCTACAAGGAGGCCGAGGGGTACCTGTACGGCGAGGTCGATCCCGAGACCGGCGCGCAGCTGTCCGACGCGTTTGTGCGCATTAAGGGCAAGCTCGAGCGCTCGGACCGCGGCGACCAGATCATCGCGCAGGAGATTGTGCCGCTGGAGCTTAGCGAGGAGAACAACAAGCCCAAGGTGTTTGAGGTCATGGTGCCCAACAGCCGCTTTAGCCAGGGCAATATGGCGCGTCTTGCCACGGTGCTTACCGCCAACCCGGGTGGCGACCGCGTGGAGATCTTTATCGAGCAGGTGGACGGGCGCGTACTGCGTGCCGAGGTACCGGCCAAGGTCAACGCACGCTCGATTCCGCTGTTGGCAGAGGCAAAGGCCATCGTGGGCAACCAAGGTCGCGTGACGGTTATCTAAAATGATTTTTCTGGGACGGGGATTAAAAAATCATTTTGGGTGACGTGTGGCGGAAGACCAGTCTTTCTGGGACGGGAATGATTTTTTAATCCCCGTCCCAGAAAAATCATCCGGTGGGTGGATTGGAGGAAGTGATGGCGCAGGGGACGTTTGCGCAGGCGCTTCGTAAGGAGGCGGCGCTCAGCAGTACCTTTATGAAGGGGCGCTCGCTCATGCTCAACGGCGCCGTGCTGTCGTTTGAGGACTCCGGCTCGCGCTTCTCCAAAAACGTGAACATCGAGGGCTCGGTGCGTGGCTCGCGCGGCGACCTGTACAAGACGCATGTGGAACTCGACATGGACGAGCACGAGGTGATCGACTACGACTGCGATTGCCCCGCCGCCTATCGCTACCCCGGCATGTGCAAGCATGCCATCGCCACGGCGTTGGCGTACCTGGACGCAAGCGGCATTGAGCCTGTTGAGGGGCTGTGCACGCCGGTTCGTACGTTTACGGCGGAGCCCGCACAATCCAAGCAGCCCACACGCCCCGCGCCCACCGCATCTGCGGTCAACCCCATCTTTCCCTTCCCGGCACCCGTCCCCACGAGCCCGAGCCTTGTGGCGGCGCTTTCCGATCTTTCGGACGCGCGCATGGACGAGCTCGTGGCCATGCGTCGCAAGCTCGCCGGCACCATTGACCCCGATGCGCCCAAAGCGGTGCTGGAGCCCTCGCTGGTGCCGTACTACAATCCGCTGTTTGCCGATCGCTTTAACTGGGCGCTCGAGTTTCGCATTCGCTGCGGTTCGGTGTCCTACGTGGTTAAGGATATCGACGGCATGGTCGATGCCTATGTGCGCGGCGGTACGTTCTCCTATGGCAAGAAGCTTACGTTTGCCCATGTGCCCGAAGCTTTCGATGACGTGTCGACAAAGCTGCTCGACTTTATCGCAATGACGGTCGCCTACCTAGGCGATATTACGAGCTCGCGCTCGGCATCGTATGACTTTGCCCGCAGCGGCTTTGTCGCCGAGCGTCAGTTGCCGCTGTCCGAGCATAGCATCGTATATGTGCTGGACCTGCTGCGTGGCCAGACCATCTCCTTTGAGCCCGCCTGGTCGCGGGGGATGACGACGCATCGCACCTATGGCGTGGCGGTTGAGATGCCTTCGGAAGGGGAGGACGAGGCCTCAGCAAAACAACCGCCGCTTCTTGCCGCCAAAATCGCGCCGGCGGCTGGTGGCAGCTACGATCTGCGCCTGCCGGCCGATGCATACTGCTTTGCTTCGGGCGACGTAGCTTATCTGGTCGACACCCGCCGTGCGCGCCGCACCGATGTAGCGTTTGCCCAGCATGCGGCGCCGTTCCTATCGCACTTGCTGCCCTGTCGCACGCCAGTCCATATCGCTGCCGACCAGGTGGGGGAGTTCTGTCGTATGGCACTGCCCATTTTGCGCGACTACACCGACCTCACCGCGCCCGACGCGCTCGAAGCTGTGGCGCCCGAGCCGAGCTTTGCCATGGCGATTGGCGTCGACGATGGTCTTGTGACCTGCAAGATTACGGTGACCTACGGCGATTGGTCGGCAGATCTCTTTAGTCTTGGTGCTCCGGGCAGTCCTTTCGAAGAGCAACGCCCCGGCGTTCCGCCCCGCGATACGGTGGCGGAGTTTCGCGTTATGGACACGGCGGCCCTGTACTTCGATTTCTACGAGGGCGGCCTGGCGTTTGAGGAGCGCGACGACGCCCGCCTGTTCCACTTGCTGACCGAGGGCCTGTCTGCCCTGTCCGAGCTGGGCGAGGTCATGCTCAGCGACCGCCTGCGCCAGATCTCGGTCCGTCCTGCGCCCAAGCTTTCGGTGCGTGCGACCGTCAAGAGCAACTTGCTCGACGTCGAGCTGGGTGCGAGCGGGCTTTCAGCGGCCGACCTTGCCATCTACCTCGATTCCTACAAGCGCCACCAGACGTTCGCTCGCCTTACATCCGGCGACATCGTTCGCCTGGACGAGGGCGCTCGTGCCGCGTTTGGTCTTGCCGAGGACCTGGGCGTCGATGCCGTCGACCTGCTCGACGGCGTGTCGCTTCCCGCCTCGAGCACCCTTTTTGTCGACAGCATGCTCGCGCGCACGCCGGCGCTCGAGGCCGATCGCGACGCCGCGTTCCGCCGCACCGTCGAGCGTCTGGACACGCTCGGCAAGATGGACTTTACGGTGCCCGCCTCGCTCAAGGCTACGCTGCGTGGCTACCAGGTCGACGGCTACCAGTGGCTCGGCTCGCTTGAGCATCTGGGCCTTGGCGGCATCTTGGCCGACGATATGGGCCTGGGCAAAACACTGCAGATGATCGCGCACATTCTGGCGCGCGTGGAAGCGGGGGATACCAAGCCCACGCTCGTAGTGTGCCCCGCGTCGCTTGTGTACAACTGGACCGCCGAGCTAGAGCGCTTTGCCCCCTCGCTTGATGTGTGCGCCATCGTGGGCGCCAAAGCCCAGCGTCGCGTGCAAATTGCCGGCGCAGCCGAGCACAACGTGGTCGTGACGTCGTATGACCTCATGCGCCGCGACATCGACGAATACGTCGAGCAGGACTTTACCCGCGTGGTACTCGACGAGGCCCAGTACATTAAAAACCCGCTCACCCAGGTGGCCCGCGCCGCCAAGCGCCTGCCGGCCGGCGTGCGCTTTGCCCTGACGGGCACGCCCATCGAAAACCGCCTGTCCGAGCTCTGGAGCATCTTCGACTTTTTGATGCCGGGCCTTCTGGGCACGCGCGACTCATTTGCCAAGCGCTTTGAAAGTCCCGTCGAGCATGCTGAGGGCGATAGTGCCGCTCGTCTGCAGGCGCTCGTATCGCCGTTTGTGCTGCGTCGCGTCAAGGAAGAGGTGGTGGCCGATCTGCCCGAGAAGATCGAGGATACGGTGATGGCGCAGCTTACCGGCGAGCAGCGCAAGCTCTACCTGGCCAACCAGGACCGCATTGCCCAGCAAGTGCAGCACCGCGAGGCCGGGGAGTTTAAGAAAGACAAGCTCAAGGTACTTGCCGAGCTCACCAAGCTGCGTCAGATCTGCTGCGACCCGCATCTGCACTATGCGGACTACAAGGCGGGAAGCGCCAAGCTCGATACGTGCATGGAGCTCGTTCACGGCGCGCTTGACGGCGGTCACCGCATCTTGCTGTTCAGCCAGTTTACGGGCATGCTCGATATCATTGGCAAGCGCCTGGTCAAGGAGGATATCGCCTTTCTTAAGCTTACGGGCGCATCGTCTAAGGAGAGTCGCGCCAAGATGGTTGCGCAGTTCCAGGCGGGCGAGGTGCCGGTGTTCTTGATTTCGCTCAAGGCGGGCGGCGTGGGCCTTAATTTGACGGCTGCCGACGTGGTCATCCACTACGACCCGTGGTGGAACGTGGCGGCGCAGGACCAGGCGACCGACCGCGCGCACCGTATTGGCCAGCAACATACCGTGACCGTGTACAAGCTCATCGCCAAGGACACGATCGAGGAGCGCATTATGCAGATGCAGGAGTCCAAGCGCGACCTGGTCAACAGCGTGCTCGGCGGCGACGGCATCTCGTCGGCGCTGTTTACCCGCGAAGATGTTCTGGCGCTGCTGGGCGGCGACGGGCGCTAACCCGCTCGGGTGGGGCCGCCAGGGCGGATAGCGCACGCTGCCCCATCGTCCCCGCCCGTTATGTGTTCATTTGCAATGCCGTGGATGGTTTGTCTGCCTTTGGGCATAAGAACCATCAAGAACATTGGCACGTCAGCAAAGGAGAACATCATGGCGAAATTCTTTAAGGACCCCGACGGTAAGCTCATTGCCGCCCTTGGCAACGACGTTGCAACCCCTGCCGGTTGCACGGAACTGACCGCAAACACTGAGGACGCGGCGCACGAGAAGCACGTGCCTGTTGTCGAGACCGAGCGCGACGGTCACGTGATTCGCGCACGCGTTGGCTCGGTCGAGCACCCCAGCCTGCCCGAGCACTATATTGAGTGGATCGCCCTTGAGGCCGAGGGCCGCTTAGAGGTCCATTACCTTGAGCCCGGCATGAAGCCCGCGACGTTTTTTGCCGGCGGTTCCAAGACCGGTACCGTCTATGCCTACTGCAACCTGCACGGGCTGTGGTCCGCGACGTTCTAGGAGCGCGCCCCCGCTCGGGGTATCATAGCTAGCATATGCACATGCGAGCGCCGACTGCATCATGCGGCCGGCGCTTTTACTACGATTTCGATGGTTTACGACGGAAAGGGCTGAGCCATGAAGCTCGCGCTTGCACAGATCGATATGCGCCTGGGTGATATTGAGGGCATTTGCGGCCGCATCGAGGACCAGGCTCGTCTGGCCCACGAGCGCGGGGCGCGCGTGCTGTGCGTTCCGGCTCCGCTCTTTATGGGCGCCATGCCCGGTGGCCTGGTGGGCGCTGCCGACTTTGAGCACGACATGCTTGCCGGCTTGACTGGTGTCGCCGAGCGCATCCAGGAGCTTGACATGATCTGCATCGTGCCCGCGGCGGTTTCGTTTGAGGGTCAGCCGCTGCTCGACTACATGATGCTCAAGGACGGTCATGTGGTGCCGGCGCGTTCGAGCATTGCCCTGCAGCGTGGCGAGAACAACGACACGCGTTGGGCGCCGCCGGTGTTCGACGTGGACGGCGTGCGCATCGCCGTGTTTTTTGACTTGGACCGCGAACTCGAGATGTTGCCGACCGGTGTTGACCTCATTGCGTATTTCCAATTCAATGCGTTTGACATGACCGACCGCGAGACTGCCGCCATTGCCGCCGTTCGCAGCGGCGCCTACCGCAAGATCGCATCCAAGCGCAGCGTGTGGTTTGCCTGTATGGCGCCGGTCGGTGCCTATGACGAGTCGGTGTATACCGGCGGTTCGTTTGTGCTCGACGACTGCGGTCGCGTGGTGGCCCAAGCGCCGTGTTTTGAGGAGAGCCTGCTGGTTCAGGAGATTCAGCGCGGCGTGATGCTCGATGCCCTGGAAGATCACGAACTGCCCGAGTTCCGTTCCGAGGAGTGGCTGTGGCAGGCGCTGGTGCTCGCCGTGCGCGACAACGCCCGGGCCCACGGTGCGTCGCGCGCCGTGGTGGCACTCGAGGGCGACTTGCCGTCGTCCCTGCTGGCGGCGCTGGCCGTCGACGCTCTGGGCCCACGTAATGTGATTGGCCTGGTGCTGGGGCGCAACCGCATCTTTACGCCGGCGCAGGAGGAGGCCGAGGCTGCTCGCTGTGCCGCCGTTCGCGCCATTGCCGAGCGCCTGCATATTCGCACGGTTGAGCGCGATGCGCCGGATGCCGCGCGCGTGCTCGACCGCGATGTGTCGGCGGGCGACGCCGAGCGCCTGCGCTCTCGCACGCTGGGCCTCATGCTGGAGGACACGGCGCTCGAGCTGGGTGCGATGGCGTTGAGTCCGCTGTCCAAAACCGAGTACGCGCTGGCGGCGCCGGCGCTTTGCGGCGGCTACCAGGGTGATTACGCGCCCTTTGGCGATGTGTACCTGTCGACGCTTGAGTTTGTGGCGCGCGTGCGCAACCGCACGTCTGCCGTGGTGCCCCAAGAGCTCGTGACGCTCAACGCGGTGGAAGATTGTATGGAGCGAGTGCTGGCGCAGGCGCTCTCGACGCTCGACGGTCCGGTCGATATGCTCGACCGCGCGGCACAGCTGCTCGGCGGGCTTGAGCCGGGTGAGGTCGATGGCGCGCTCGAGGCGCACGTGGACCGCAATCGATCTTTCGACGACATCCCGATGGCCGCTGGCAAGCCAGAGGCCTGCTCGCTGCTGCTGATGCTCGTGCGTCAGGGCGAGGCCGCCCGCCGCATGCTGCCGACGGCGTCGATCGTTTCGTCCCGTTCGTTTGTCGAGCGCGCCTGGCCGTACATGCTCGCGTGGTCCGGCCTGGGGCTTAACGGCAAGGAGCGTATGACGGTCGATTCGCTGGCGCGCGCCGAGGTGCGCCGTTTTGCTGACGAGGATACGAGCGAGCGCATGCGAAACGAGATGATGGGCGTGCTGGGCGAGCTGCTGGGTATTTCGCCCGAGCAGATGGAGGAGCTGCGCTCTGAGGACGGTCAACGTCGTTTGCACGAGGGAATGAAAAAGTTCGAGGGCGAGGTTCAGGACGCCATCGATAAGATGATGGGCGGCCAGGGTGGCCCGCAGGGTGGACCCCAGGGCACGCCGATGCCGCATCCGCCGGTGGATCCGAGGCAGTTCCCGTTCTTTAGCCAGAACTAAAAAGGTTACGCGGTTTTGCCAAACCGCGTAACGAGTCGACGCTGCGCGCCCGCCAGAGCGGCAATCTGCCTTTCAATCGTCGGGCATGACCACCAGGTCAATGCCCTCCTCTTTCAAGGCACCTTGCTCGCTCTGGCGGGCGCTCGCTTGCGTATGCTCAACCTACAATTCGATCTCGGCTGACTTATAGGGCTAGCGTTGTGTTATTCTAGAACAGACGTTCGTGAATGATGCGCGGGGCCTTGTCTTGCGCTGCGCTTGTGGCGAGGGGAGGTTGGCTTGGTTATCTTGGGCATTGACCCCGGTTTGGCTCATACGGGTTGGGGGATTATCGAGGAGCGGCGTGGCGAGGTTCGCTGCCGTGCCTATGGCTGCATCGAGACCAGCGCGGGTAGTCCGCTCGCGGTGCGCCTGTCGCATATCGCCCGCGACCTCAAGGGCGTCGTGGAGCGTTATCGACCCGATACCGCTGCCATCGAGAGCATTTACTTTGGCGCCAACGTTCGCTCGGCCATCCCTACGGCGCATGCCCGCGGTGCCGCGCTCGTGGCGCTTTCGGAATGCGCGCTCGAGATTGGCGAGTACACGCCTATGCAGATTAAGCAGGCTGTTGTGGGCACCGGAGCCGCGGACAAACGGCAGGTCGCGTATATGGTTCGTACGCTCACGCAGCTCGACCACGACCCGCATCCCGACCATGCCGCCGATGCCCTGGCTTGCGCCATCTGCCACGTAAACCTCAGCCGCACCCGTGCCCTTACCGGTGGCGAGTTCTATCAACAGAGAGGAACCGGATACTGATGATTTCCCAGCTCCATGGAACGCTTGTCGAGGCCACGATGAGCTCGGCCGTCGTCGACGTGTCGGGCGTTGGCTTTGAACTCGGCATCTCGGGCAGCACTGCGGCCACGTTGCCGACGCCCGGCGGCGAGGTCCGCCTCTACACGCGTATGCAGGTGCGCGAGGACGCCATGACACTTTTCGGTTTTTCTTCAAAGGATGAGCGCACGATGTTCGACCGGCTCGTGTCCGTCTCGGGCGTTGGCCCGCGCTTGGCGCTCGCCGTACTTTCCACCTATACCGTGGGACAGCTGTATTCCCTGGTGATGGCCGAGGACGACAAGGGCATGGCCAAGGTGCCCGGCGTGGGCAAAAAGACCGCCCAGCGCCTCATCTTGGAGCTCAAGAGCACCTTTGCCAAGGACAAGGGCTTTGTGCCGGTCGATGCCATCCCCGGTCAGGTTGCGATGCCCGTGCCCGCCGCCGCTCCTTCGGCGATCGATGACGCCCGTGCGGCACTCCTTTCCATGGGCTTTAGCCCGCAGGAGACCGATGTCGCTCTGAGCGGGTATGATGGGCAGGATATGCGTGTCGAGGATCTGCTCGGCGCGGCGCTTAAGCGACTCGGAATGGATGCGTGATGTGGGAAGCCGATGACTCTCAGGACCTGTGGGCGACGCCCGGCAACTCGCCGGCGGCATCCATGGCGCACGGCGAGCGCATGGTGGGCTCGGAGCTGACGGCCGAGGACCTCGATGTCGACCGCACTTTGCGCCCCCAGCGCTTGGACGATTACTGCGGCCAGGAGCACATCAAGCAGAGCCTGCGCGTGTTGATCGAAGCGGCGCAGAGCCGTGGGGAGACGCTCGACCACGTGATTTTCTCGGGTCCTCCGGGCCTGGGCAAGACCACGCTGGCCACCGTTATCGCCAACGAGCTGGGCGCTCAGATCAAGACCACGAGTGGCCCCGCCATCGCGCGCACGGGCGACCTGGCGGCCATCCTTACCAATCTGCAGCCGGGTGATGTGCTGTTTATCGACGAGATCCACCGCCTCAACCGTTCGGTCGAGGAAGTCCTGTACCCCGCGATGGAGGACTTTGCCCTCGATATCGTGATTGGCAAGGGTCCGGCGGCGCGCTCGATTCGCCTGGATATCCCCAAGTTTACGCTGGTGGCGGCAACGACCCGCTCGGGTATGTTGACTGGCCCGCTGCGCGACCGCTTTGGCATTTCATATCGCCTGGATTACTACACGGTCGAAGAACTCGCGCAGATTGTGACGCGCTCGGCGTCCATCCTGGGCGTGACGATCGACCACCCCAGTGCGCTCGAGATCGGCTCGCGTTCGCGCGGCACGCCACGTCTTGCCAACCGCCTGCTCAAGCGCGTGCGCGATTACGCACAGGTGCGCGGCAACGGCCCTATCGAGCTCGATATCTGCCGCCAGGCGCTCGAGTTCTTCGAGATCGATGAGCTTGGTCTGGACTGGATGGATATTCGCATTTTGGAGACACTCGCTAAGACGTTCTCCGGTCGTGCCGTAGGACTTACGACCCTTGCCAGCGCGGTGGGCGAGGACCCGGGCACGCTCGAGGATGTCTATGAGCCCTATTTGCTGCAGTGCGGGTTGATGATTCGTACGCCGCAGGGCCGTCAGGCAACCCTTCGCACCTTTGAGCACCTGGGGATTGAACCTACCGTTTAGGGCGCTTTGTTTTGGCGGGCTGTTGGGCTATCGCCGGGCATCGGGTAAACATATCGCCATTCATCGGTTACGGGTGTTTTACTATTGCGCGCCCGTGCTATGCTGAATTGGTCTTTTTCTCATTCGGTAACGAAAGGACCGCCCATGCCTACTGACATCGAAATCGCACGTTCTGTCACGCCGCTGCCTATTACCGAGGTGGCCAAGAACGCCGGCGTCGACGTTAAGCACCTTATTCCGTACGGCTTCGACAAGGCTAAGGTCGACTATTCGCTGCTCAACGAGCCGACCGATCACCAGGCCAAGCTCGTCCTCGTGACCGCTATCAACCCAACGCCTGCGGGCGAGGGCAAGACCACCACGACCATCGGTCTGGCCGATGGCCTGCGTCGTCGCGGCGTCAAGAGTGCCGTGGCCCTGCGCGAGCCTTCGCTCGGCCCCGTCTTTGGTGTTAAGGGCGGTGCTGCCGGCGGCGGCTGGGCTCAGGTTATCCCCATGGAGGATATCAACCTGCACTTTACCGGCGACTTCCATGCCATCGGTGCTGCCAACAACCTGCTGGCCGCCATGCTCGACAACCATATTCAGCAGGGCAATCAGCTTGGCATCGACGTTAAGCGCATCACTTGGAAGCGCGTCGTCGATATGAACGACCGTCAGCTGCGCCACGTCATCGACGGTATTGGCGGTAAGGCCCAGGGCGTGCCGCGCGAGGACGGCTTCGATATCACCGTCGCCTCCGAGGTCATGGCAATCCTGTGCCTGTCTACGAGCATTAACGACCTCAAGGAGCGCCTGGGCGAGATCGTCGTCGGCTACAGCTTTGCCGGCGAGCCCGTCCGTGCCCGCGACCTTAAGGCCCAGGGTGCCATGGCCGCGTTGCTTAAGGACGCGCTCAAGCCCAACCTGGTGCAAACGCTTGAGGGCACGCCCGCGTTTGTCCACGGCGGTCCCTTCGCCAACATTGCCCACGGCTGCAACTCTATCATGGCCACGCGTATGGCGATGCGCTTTGGCGATGTCGCCATTACCGAGGCCGGCTTCGGTGCCGATCTGGGTGCCGAGAAGTTCCTCGACATCAAGTGCCGTATGACGGGCGTTCGCCCCAGCGCCGTCGTGGTCGTCGCGACCGCTCGTGCGCTGAAGTACAACGGTGGCGTCGCCAAGGCCGACCTCAACGAGGAGAACCTCGAGGCACTCAAGGCCGGCATGCCCAACCTGCTGCGTCACGTCGACAACATCCAGAACGTTTATGGTCTGCCCTGCCTAGTCGCCATCAACCGCTTCCCGACGGACACCGAGGCCGAGCTTGCGCTCATCGAGTCCGAGTGTCAGAAGCTCGGCGTCAACGTTAAGCTTTCCGAGGTCTGGGCCAAGGGCGGCGAGGGCGCGCTCGAGCTTGCCGATGAGGTCATGCGTCTGATTGAGCAGCCGAGCGAGCTCAAGTTTGCCTATGAGGACGGCGCCGATGTGGCCGACGCTCTTGAGGCCATTGCCACCAAGGTCTACCGCGCCGACGGTGTTGACTTTACGCCGGCCGCCAAGCGCCAGCTCGCCGAGCTGCGCGAGAACGGCTTTGGCAACCTGCCGGTGTGCGTGGCCAAGACGCAGTACAGCTTTAGCGACAACGCCAAGGCCCTGGGCGCTCCCGAGAACTTCCGCATCACGGTGCGCGAGCTCAAGGTTTCCGCCGGTGCCCACTTTGTGGTCGCACTGACTGGCAGTGTTCTGACCATGCCGGGCCTGCCCAAGGTCCCTGCGGCCGAGAACATCGACGTCGACAACGACGGCAACATCACCGGCCTGTTCTAAGCCTGCTGCCCATAGCTGCTTGTCCGCCCCGCCGTGCCCACAAGGCCCGGCGGGGCTTTTTTATCCTTAGGCCCGCGCATGTCTTGTAGATACCGACGGGCTCTGCCCATCATAGGCTTTTGCGCGGGTAGAATGCATGGATAACTTGATGCTCACGCGCGACGGAAAGGAATCGTTGCATGGATCAGGACAAGACAACCGTGATGGGCGGCTACGGCTCCGCGCAGGCTGGCGATAGCGCCGATGCGACCCGCGTTGTTCCCAACCCCGGTTATACCGACCCCGCCGCGACGCAGCCTTCTGCCGAGCCAACCCGGGTTATGGGCTATGGCGACACAGCGCGGGATTCTTACGCTGCATCTTCGCAAGGCCCCTATGGCAACGCAACTCCGGACCCGTTTGATTACGCGCCGCAGGATTCTTATGTCGTCTCGACACCGAATCCCTATGATGACCTGCCGCAGAATCCCATTCCGCAGCCTCAGCAGACGACGTATATGCCTCGCACGGCGCAGCCTCGCTACGAGTCACGCGAGCCGTATCGCGAGTACCCCAAGTCGATTCCGCAATATGGCGAGGACGAGGAGAAGAAGCTGTCGCGTTCGTCGAGCGTGATCAAGAAGATTCTCATCGTGCTGGCGATCTTCTTTGCGCTGTCGGTTGTGTTTGCCATTGTGTCGGGCATGCTCAACAAGCGAGGGAGTTCAACGGCCGATACTACTGCCGAGCAAACCGAGTCCGCCTCGTCTAGCACCGTCGATCTGAGCGATATCCCGGGGCAGTACTGGTCCAACGCCAAGAAGCTCCTCAAGTCGCGCGGCGCCGATCTTTCGAATGCCGTGGTCCTGACTGATGATGGCTCAACGCCCGTCGTCGATGCCAACTGGGTCGTTACTTCTGCTTACTATAACGACAGCGGCAACCTCGAAATTCAGCTCACGCACAAGAACAGCTCGGGCAACTCGTCCGACGGCCAAAGCGGTACCGACAGCTCGAGCTCCAATACGCTGGAGGACTTGAGCAACAAGGCACAGGAGCTTGGGGATAAGGCCCAAGAGCTGGGTGATACGGCTCAGAACCTGGGCGACACCGCTCAGAACTTGGGCGACATGGCGACGGATGCCTGGAACGCCCTACAAAACGGCATCTCGGGCGCGCAGGGAAACTAGCTGTTAAGCGGGCTACAGCTGCTCGGCCGGACGCTCGGGCGAGCTGAAGCCCGAATCAAATGTGACGACGCACGAGACGTTGGGCCGGCGCTCGTGCACGATGCGCGTGACGAGCTCCAGCAGCTCCTCGTCGGATGTATTAAAGCCGTCGGGACGCACCAGGTCAAACGAAACGAACCCGTCGTGCTCGTGCAGGTCGTGGATGGAGAGTGCGGGGTCGATCTGCATGATGCCGCGCTTGACCCAGCCGCGCAAATCATCGCCGGTTGTCGCGATGGGGTCGCAGTGCAGCGTGATGTCAATGCCCATCTGGCGCTTGATGTCGTGCTCGATGGTGTCCAGGATCTCGTGATGTTCAAACGCGTCGCCCTCGCCGGGCATCTCCACGTGGGCGCTGGCAAACTGACGACCGGGGCCGTAGTCGTGCACCATCAGGTCGTGTGTGCCCAAGACCTGCGGATAGGACATGATCTTGTCGCGGATTGCCTGGACGAGCTTGGGATCGGGCGCTTGCCCCAGCAACGGGCTGATGGCGTCGCGCACCAGGCCCATGCCACTGATGCAGATGAAGACGCCCACGCCCAGGCCCGCCCAGCCGTCGAGGTCAAAGCCGGTCGTCTGCGAAATAAGCGCTGCGGCCAGGACCGATCCCGAGGTGATGACGTCGTTTTTGGAGTCCTGTGCTGTGGCGATGAGCGTCTCCGAGTCGATGCGGTCGCCCAACGTGCGGTTGAACGCGGCCATCCAGAGCTTAACGAGCATGGACAAGACGAGGGCGGCTAAGGAGAGCACCGAATATGCAGTGGGGGAAGGCTTGATGATCTTAGTGACCGACTCGAGGATCAGGTTGATGCCGACGGCGCAAACCAGGACGGCGACGAACAGACCGGCTAGGTACTCGTAGCGACCGTGGCCATAGGGGTGGCCTTCGTCTGCCGGGCGGCTGGCAAGGCGGAACCCGAGCAGGCTCACGATGTTGCTCGAGGCGTCGGAGAGGTTGTTGAAGGCGTCGGCGATGAGCGAGACAGAGCCGGCGAGCAGGCCCGCGATGCCCTTGGCCAGGCACAGAGTGATGTTGAGGCCAATGCAGATGAGGCTTGCGGCGAAGCCCGCGTTGGTGCGGCAGGAGGTATCGACCGGCTCGCCCTCGCTGCCGGGAACAAGCGTATGTACCAGCCGATTTACAAATAGCATAGCGGTCGTCCTCACAATCATGTTTAAGGGGATAGTGTAGCTCGCGCGGAGGCGCTGTGCACCGATGCTCAGAAAATGCAGTAATGGTCTGCCGGTGCTAACGAGCGAGCCTTCTCGTCTGCCTGGGTGGTCCATTTTGGGCCACATGGGTATGGGCATGTGCCTGTTTGCTCGACATACTTAACGTCGATAGCCCCTGTGCAAAGGAGGACGTTTCCATGGACGAGATGTTTGCCATTAAATGTCAAAACTGCGGCGGCCCTATGTACTCGCACCAGGCTAAGCGCAGCTTTGAGTGCGCCTATTGCGGCGCGGTCATTCCGTGGCAGGCGGACGCCGGAGAGCCCAAGAGCGCTTTGGGCATTCGCCATACGCCGTTGACGGTGGTGGATGGACTGCTCAAGCTCACGCATGTGTCGCAACTCGAGCGCCCGGAGGACCCGGACTGGTATTTCTTCAATTCGCACTGGCGCAATCAGTCGGTCCTGGAACATCTGCTGTGGGAGGATCGCGGCACGGCGCAGGAGTTCCAAGAGGCCACGTATGTGAGCATTCCTTGCCCCTTCTGCGGAGCGTCCTTTGAGGGCGAGTCAACGCAGCGTGTGTTTGAGTGCCCGTCCTGCGGCAACAAGATCGGCATTGCCGACCTGCTCAAGCCCGGTACGTTTAGCAAACGTCTGACCATGGGTGTGGGTGCGGAGTATGTGCCGGAGCAGGGTATTCCCTGCGAAATCTCGCCGCAGCAGGCACGTGCCAACGCGCTGCAGCTGGTGCGCCAGTACCCGGATGCCTTTGCCGGGCACGACGTGGAAGACGCGATCCAAAACGACATGATGCTCTTCTATTTCCCCATGGCGCTGGCGGACCTGCGTATGATGGCGAGCTTCCCGGGCAAGGGCCTGAGCAAGGAGACCCTGGTGTACTACGAGGTGCTCGACTGGGCATACCCCAGGGCAAACTACCTGGACGTTCGTCTCATGGGCATTTTGGAGCCGTGGGACTATGCCAAGGTTGGGCCGTTTGACCCTGCCATGCAGGAAGGTGACTTTCGCGTCGTCTCCGTCGATGCGTCTGCCAAGGACCAGGTGGTCATTGATAAGCTGGCGCTCGACGTTGCGGGCAACGACGCCGAGGTTGTACTGGGGCTCAATAAAAAGAGCATCCGCACCTGGGCGCGCAAGGCTCGCAAGCATAAGGACGGTCTGGTGATGGTGCCGGTTTACTTTGTCGACCGTCCGGCAACGGACAGCCGCGACGGCGAGCAGGTGCGCATCGCCGTGAACGGCCAGACGGGCCGCGCGGCCGCGGTGGTGTTTAGCGACAAGCGCGAGACGCATATCGTGGCGCCGCTCAACCTGAGCCTTCATCTGTCCGGCGAGAGCACCGTGCACGCCACGCCCATCGAGGTCAAATACGTTAAGTCGCCGTTCCTATACCAGATCGTACGCCGCGGAGGTGGCGAGCAGCCGCGGCAGGTGGCAGCAGCAGCCGAGGGTTGCTACCGAGAGGAAAAGCCCAAACGCCGCGGTCTGCTGGGTGCGCTATTTGGGAAGTAGGGGAGTGGTGCTGGTTGGTCTTATGACGCGATAGCCAGGGGTACGGGGCGGTTCGCAGGAGTGCGGGCTGCCCCGTTTTTGTATTGCGGGGATATGGCATCCGAATGGCCGTAGGATCTCAGCTAAATGGCTATTTAGCTGCGTGAGATTGACCTTTGAGACGTCAACCTCTCCGGACATGAGCTTGGGGAGAAGGGCGTCACGAAGAGCAGCAAGATGTTCACTCTCTTTGTTTGCGGTTGATATGTGCTTGAGCGCCGATGCCATGAAACCGATTACCAATTGGTTTGGGCTGGCGCTGACTACGTAGGTAAGCATCTGCTTCTTGTCGCCTCGCGGCATCTTGGTGCCTTTAGCCCCCTTCATGACGAAGTCGAAAAAGGAATCATTGCGCAGGCAAGAATAAAGGTAGCCCGCCCATTCTGGTTGCTTTGCCCTAAATACGAGAACATCGCCGGAACACGTTCCAGCTTGGTCCGCGTACCAAATTTTCTTGAAATAGGGGCGGATATTGGAGATCAGAATATCCCCAGCTTGATAAACCGTCACTTTCCCTGTTTGAGGTAGGGACGACGCTATCTGCCTGCCCATTTTGTTAGGGAGGAGGGACTCGGTAGAAACATAGGTATCGAAGTCCGCTTCGCTGCAATCGGCTTTCTCGGTCACTAAGTCGCACAGCGACTCCAGGACGGTATTTTCACCTGTTGCGCGTTCAGCAATTGCCTCACACTGCACAGCTAAATAGCCATTTACTTCACTATGTACAACGCGCCGTCCACACTGTGGCTATCGTACTCGACGAAAGGAGCAGCGTGGAAACCGTTATCAATACCGTGCTTTCGGAAATGCAGGGCCTTCTCGACCCACACCAGCTCAAGCATCTAGCCATTACACTTAGGCAAACGCTTGGACCAAAACAGGCAGAGCCAGGGCAAGACCTGCTCTCGCTATTTCTCACCGCTAAAGAAGTTGAGGGATGCTCACCTAAAACTATTGCATACTATGAGGCAACTTTGCGGCATATGAACGCGGCACTTGCTAAGTCCTATACGCAGGTCGAAAGTGATGACCTGCGGCGCTATCTCAATGATTACGAGACGGCTCGCGGTTCCAGTAAAGTCACAATCGATAATATACGTCGCATTATGTCGAGCTTCTTTTCGTGGCTTGAGGATGAAGACTATATTGTTAAAAGCCCTGTAAGGCGTATTCGCCGCGTCAAAACTGCTCAAATAACCAAAGAGGTGTTAAGTGACGAGGAGCTGGAGATCTTGCGAGATGCATGCGAATCCAAGCGGGACCTTGCCATCGTTGATCTTCTCTCTTCGACCGGCATGCGCATTGGCGAGCTTGTACGACTCGACAGGAAGGACGTCAATTTGCATGAGCGCGAATGCCTTGTAATGGGAAAGGGAAATAAACAGCGCCCTGTTTACTTCGACGCGCGTGCCAAGTTGCATCTCACGGAATATCTTGCGAGCCGTGCCGACAAGAGCCCTGCGCTTTTTGTCGCACTCGATTCCTCAGCTCGACGTATTACGGTTGGGAACATAGAGCTCCGCTTGCGTGACCTAGGCAGAAGCGCTGGCGTCAATCGCGTTCATCCGCATAAGTTTCGCCGTACGCTTGCTACCCATGCTATTGACAAAGGAATGCCCATAGAGCAGGTGCAAAAGCTGCTAGGCCATGCGAAAATAGACACCACCATGCATTACGCCATGGTAAACCAGAACAATGTAAAGGCTTCGCATAGGAAGTATTTGGAATGATTGCCGAAAGTGAAGAAGTATGCGTTGAGGATCTTATTGATGAGATTGCCATGGGACCCTTCGGCTCAAATATTAAGACTGATTGCTTTGTCAACTCCGGTATTCCGGTATTTAATGGATCGAATCTAACTGGCTTTGAGACGAACGACACTGCGCTGCGCTATGTCACTCCTGAAAAAGCAAATTCCCTGGGCAACGCATTGGCCTCGCGTGGCGATATCGTAATAACACACCGTGGAACGTTGGGCCAAGTCGCGATGGTCCCCTATGACTCCAAGTATCCTCGCTACGTCATTTCGCAAAGCCAATTTCGCATTCGCTGTAATGACAAGGTGCTACCGAAATTTTTTGTCTACTATTTTCATACTCGAGAGGGGCAATGGCGGTTACTTTCGAATAAAACGCAAACTGGCGTTCCGGCGTTGGGGCGTCCAACGAGTACTTTTCGCAAGCTGTCAATGCCATTGCCCACTTTTGAGAAGCAAGCAAAAATCGTTCAGGTGATTGATACCATCCAAAAGAAAATCAAGAATAACTCAAAGCTAAATGGCTATTTAGCTGTGTGAGGTCAACCTTCGAGACGTCAATCTCGCCCGACATAAGCTTAGGAAGCAATGTGTCGCGAAGGGTGACAAGCGCCCGCGATTCGACTTCATTGTTTCGGATCTGAGTATCAATGGGCGTGGCTTCTTTTTCAAACGCGCGTATCGCTGCATTGTTGGGTAACGCAATGGGGAGTCCATTTAGAGCTTTGCCGTTTATCGAGCCAAATACAGTCCCCTCACCGTTATAGGCGTCAAGTTTCTTATGGAGTGAGCGCATTAGGTAGAGACCATACGATGGATAGTCGCAGTGGATTGCAGCTAGCCCGCGTCCAATGCAGCAGTCTTCGTACGCCAAGTTTAGGTCGCCCACGGGAGCGCGCACGCTCATCAAGACATCTCCCGCTTTTGCCATGCGCTTGGGCTCCGTAGTGCTTAGTCTCTGAGTGGGGTAACGCCAGCCAAATTCGGCGCGACCTTGATAAAAGATGGTTCCAATCCCCGTTTCGTTATAGGAGCTGCCTGCCGGGGATTGACCCATTGTGACATTGGCAAAATCGGCCAGAGTAGCGTTGTCTGTTAGCCCCCCGAAGTGCCGTCGGAACATGCCGTCCGCCAGCTCTTCTAAATAGCCATTTAGCGTAGTGTTGAGTCGGATTTTATTCGAGATAGAGTCGCATAGTGTAACGATTGAGTCTTGCGTCGGGCGATCGGGCAGGGGGGATTGGCATCTGTGCGTAAGTTTTAGCATTGATATTGCCTCTGGTGCTGCCGGTGTTAAAAGAGGCCACCCAGTCCCAATAAGCTTTCGACTGGGCATAGTATTTGACATAGCGAGGATTAACTTTCTTATCGTCCAGCGAGAAGCGAATTAAGAAGCCCGCGAAGGCAAACTCGCCGTCGCGAGAATCGTAGTAATAATTCCTTCCGGTACTGTTGCCCGTTCTGGCGAAAACGATATCGCCATCTCTCAGCATGTATTTGTAAGCGGCGGGGTCGTCTACAGATTTGCGGTCGTTCCAATTCAGGGTGCCGTCGTCGTTGATATCCGTAATACGAAGATATGCAGGTAATTCCGCATCATAATCAACTGCCGAAGCGGCGATACCGTATTTTCCGTCGCCGAGACTGAGTTCTCCAAGAGTCGCAACGCTAAAGTTCATATCCAATCGCCTCCAGATTCTTCTTAATCTGCTCCTGCAGGCGGTTGGACTCTTCAAAGCACTTTGATATTTCGCTGGTTAGGCGTGCCATCTTCTCCTCAAACGGCTCACCGTCGTCTTCGACCTCGGCAATGCCTACGTAGCGACCGGGCGTCAGGATGAAATCTTGCTTGGCGATTTCATCCAAATCTGCTATGGCGCTCAACCCCTTCACGGGCTCGAACTCGCCCTTGCGGAAGGAGTCGAATGCGGATGCAACTTTATTGATGTCCTCTTCGGTAAACTCGCGTAGTTTGCGAGAGACCATGGTGCCCATTTCGCGGGCATCGATGAATAGCGTCTTGCCGGACTGAGCCTTCTTCTTGTTCAGGATCCACAGGCACACGGGAATTTGGGTGCTGTAGAACAGCTGCCCCGGCATGGCTACAATGCCCTCGACCAAATCGTCCTCTAAGATAGCGCGTCGAATATCGCCCTCGCCGCTCGTCTGGCTCGAGAGCGACCCGTTTGCCAATACGAGGCCAATCTTGCCCGTGCCGTTAAGATGCCAAATCATATGCTGCATCCAAGCGAAGTTAGCATTGCCCGTGGGCGGCATGCCGTACTTCCAACGTACGTCTTCCTGCAGCGCTTCGCCGCCCCAGTTCTTGAGGTTGAAGGGTGGGTTTGCCAACACATAGTCAAACTTTTCATTCTTGTGCTGGTCGGCGCTGAAGGTGTCAGCATAGTTGCCCAAATCGGCCTCGATGCCGCGAATACCGAGGTTCATCTTTGCGAGCTTCCACGTGGTAGGGTTGCTCTCCTGGCCAAAGATGGTGATGTCCTGTACCACGTTGCCGCCATGGTGCTCGACGAAGGCGGCGGACTGCACGAACATGCCTCCGCTACCACAGCAGGGGTCGTACACGCGACCGTGGAAAGGCTGGAGGATTTCAACCAGCGTGCGCACGATGCACGACGGCGTATAGAACTCGCCGGCGTTTTTGCCTTCCATTGATGCGAATTTCTGCAGGCAATATTCGTATGCTCGCCCTAACAGGTCTTTCTCGCTCTCGTTGTCGGTCATTTGTACATTTGTGAATTAGTCGACGACGTCGCCTAAACGCCGCTTGTCTAGTTCGGGACGAGCGAAGTTCTTGGGCAGCACGTCCTTGAGCTTGTCATTCTCGCGTTCGATGGCGCGCATGGCATTGTCGATGATCTGGCCAACTTCGGGCGTATGTGCCGCCTGTGCGATATTCGCCCAACGTGCCTCTTCGGGAACGAAGAAGACATTCTGCTCCATGTAACAGTCGCGATCTTCTTCGTCGCCGTAACCTTCTGCGACGAGTTCTAGGTAACGTTCGTCAAAACGGTCCGAGAGGTACTTCAGGAAAATAAGGCCTAATACGACGTTTTTGTACTCGGCAGCGTCCAGGTTGCCGCGCAGCACGTCTGCGGCGTTCCACAATTGGTCCTCAAAGCCAACGTCGGCCGTGTTCTTCTTGGTGTCCTTAGCCTTGCTTTTAGCCATGCTGTTTTAACTCCCTATGCTGCATTGTCGGCCCAGAGTTCGCACTGATCCATCACGGTGGCCAGTGCCGACTCCATGCCCTCTGGCGGATACTTATGATGTTTGAGCAGGCGCTTAATTGCAACACGCATGGCAGCGCGAGCACTTTGCTTTTTCTGCCAATCGACCGTGCGCATTTCGCGCATCTTCGCAGTAAGCTCCTGCGTGATGGCGACCAACTCGTCATTTTTCTCGCGATAGTAATCAGCGACTGCCTGCGGTTGTGTTAGCGCCTCGTAAAACGCAAACTCCTCTTCGCTAAGCCCAAGCTCCTTTGCCTTTTGGTTTTCGGAAAGCATCTCTTTCGCCATCTTGAGCATTTCTTCGAATACCTCAGCGTTGGTGAGCTGTCCATTTAGATAGCTATTTACCATGCTTTGCATGAGTTCCGAGTACTTTTTTGCCTGCGTTATGCTCTTCCTGCGGTAGCCCTTAATCTGGTCGTCGATGAGTTTTTTCAACAACTCGTAAGCCAAGTTCCTCTCTTTCATACGCGAGAGGCTCGACAGAAACTTGGGATCAAAAATCGAAACCGTTTCGTCTTCCACCTTAAACAGGTCTATTACGCCGTCGGTATGGACGATGTTCTGTTCGAGTAGCGCATTGATACGCTCATTTACCTGCTTAAGGGTAAGTTTGCCTCCGTTTTTGCTGCGGGCGCCGCCCTGCTCGGTGAGCTGAAGGATGAGCTCTCGAACAACCTGGAAATAGCCAGCCTCGATGCGCTGCATGTCTGTTGCGCGACTTTTGGCGAGTCCATAGGCTTTGAGCATGACTCCTGCCTGCTCAACAAAGTCGCGGGCAGCATCTTCGTCGCCGGGTGCAAGGATATGATTTACTCCACCCGTTATGAGTTCGCTTCGACGTGCGGCGGACTCGGTGCTCATGAATTCCGAATAATCGTATCCGAACATTTTGTCGCGACAGACCGCCAGCTTTTCCAAGAACTTAGGATAGGCGGTTTTCCCGATATCCATGTCGCCGTATTTCTTTTGGTCGCGCTTGGTGTAGTCCTTCATGGCGCGTTTAAGGGCGTTGGCTATGCCTACGTAGTCAACAACCAATCCGCCAACCTTGTCTTTGTATACTCGGTTTACGCGTGCGATTGCCTGCATCAGGTTATACCCGCGCATGGGTTTATACACATACATGGTGGCAAGGCTCGGCACGTCAAAACCGGTGAGCCACATGTCTACGACGATTACGATTTTAAGCGGGTCGGCGTCATCCTTAAACCGCTTTGCCATCTCCTTCACATGGGCCTTATTGCCTACAACGTCGAACCACCACTCGGGGTCTTGATTGCCCATGGTCATGACAACGCCGAGCTTGCCCTCGTCCTTCCAAGAGGGTCGCAGCTTGCATATACGTTGATATATAGCCATGGCAGCGGGGCGCGAATACGCAACGATCATTGCCTTGCCGGTGAGTTCGTGCGCACGGTTGGTCTCATAGTGCTCTACGATGTCCTGACATAGGGCATCGATGACTTCGGGTGCACCTAGAACGGCGTCCAGATTTGCAAAGTTGCGCTTGCTTGCGTCAATGGTTTCGGCGTTAGCCTGCTCGGTGAGCTTTTCGTACTCATCATCAACTTTTGCAAGGATGCCCTGATCCAGCTTGAGTGCGACGACGCGGCTCTCGTAGAACACGGGTCGAGTTGCATCGTCCTCTACTGCCTGAGTCATGTCGTAGACGTCGATATAATCGCCGAAAACCTCGCGAGTCGATCGATCTTCGGCAGAAATAGGGGTGCCGGTAAAGCCGATGAAGGTCGCATTCGGAAGGGCGCGGCGGATGAGCAACGCGGTGCCCGTGTGCTTCTTACCGTCACGGTCGTATTTCTCCTCGAACCCGTATTGTCCGCGGTGCGCCTCATCTACCATCACCACGACGTTCTTGCGCTCGGAAAGGGCGACGGCCTCTTCCTCGAACTTCTGCATGGTGGTGAAAATGATGCCGTTGGCGCGGCGGCTCGAGATCTGCTGCGCAAGATCGGCGCGGCTCTGCGCCTGAACGGGCGTCTGGCGCAGGAAATCTGAGCATCTGGAGAACTGTGCGAACAGCTGCGAGTCGAGGTCGTTGCGGTCGGTGATCACCACGATGGTGGGGCTGTCGAGTTTCTCTTCGAGCAGATGGGCAAGGAAAACCATCGAAAGCGACTTGCCCGAGCCCTGCGTGTGCCAGAAGACGCCGCCCTTGCCGTCGCCGCCGATGGCCTCATGCACGCTCTCGAGTGCCTTGTTTACCGCGAAGTACTGATGGTACCCCGCGAGGATTTTCGCGTCCTCGGAGAACAGGATGAAGTTCTTCAGGATGTCGATGAGCCGCTCCTTGGGGAACATACCGTCCAGAGGCGTCTTCCAATCGGCGTACTGGGTGGCCTCGTAGCTTCCATCGACGCTCTTCCACTCAACGAAGCGCGACTCGTTGGCGGTGATCGTGCCAACCTTGGTGTGAAGCATGTCGCTGGTGACGCAGAAGGCGTTGTACACGAAAAGCGATGGAATCTGTCGTTTGTAGTTTTGAATCTGTTGGTAGGCATCTTCGCTGTCAGCGTCGGCACGAGCGGGTGACTTCAATTCAAAGAGAACGAGCGGAAGCCCGTTGACGAATACGATGACATCTGGACGTTTGTTGGTGCCACACTCGATGTAGGTCCACTGGTTAACAACGTGGAAGCAGTTCTTTTCGGGATTGTCGTAATCGACCAAGCGCACGATGTCCGTATGCTCTTCTTTGCCGTCAAACCAGCTTGTCTCCACACCGTTCTGGAGCATGTCCATAAAGATGCTGTTCTTGGCGATGAGGTCGCTGCCCTCGATTTCCTTTAGTTTAGTTATTGAGGCCTCAATCGCTCGTCGATTGAGCGTGGGGTTAATGCCCTCAATAGCGGGCCCAATGACGTCAGGTAGGAAGGCGTCGTCAAACGCGTCGGAGGAACGAGCGACATCAGGTCCATAGAGGTGCTCGTACCCCAGGCTCGTTTGCAAGTGGTCAATGATGCCTTGTTCGAAAGCATCCTCATTAAATGACGTTGAGGAGCTGTAGTCGACAGCAATCATGCGCACTCCTTACCTTATGCTTCTTCGACGTTGGTGAGCCTGTCCACCATTGCATTCTAGCAGTTAATCTTGCATATATTGGTATATCTGACACCCGTTAGTTGCCATTTGACTTATCGGTTGACCGCGCCAGAATGACAATTGGTGGCAAGGCTCTCTTACTTATTAAACTGGCTCCTATTTACAGGCGCTCGTGTTGTGACAGTTGCTCAAGCGCTTGCTTGAAGCTGTTGTTGGTGATCTTGAGATCGTTTCCCGCTTGCATTTTAATGAGTGTCGAGCCGGAGGCGATGGCGGACGTGGTGCGATGGTGCCAAGAAAAGTGCCTAGACCTGGGCGAGGAACCGAGGCCGCGGGAGCTTTTATATTTCTTTGATCGCATGGATTGTCTGTTCTGTTGGCCGCGCCGGCGTTGTTTCTTTGCTCTCGTTCGCGCGGAATCCACTTGTGGCGGTAGGTGTAAATAAACGGCGGAGCGGCTGGAAAAGAGCCGCCTCGCTGGATAAAATCAGGTTGTGCCGCGGAACCCGCTCCTCAGTCGGTCAACTTTGGAAGCGCGGGCAACGCAGGTTCTATCGTCTTAAAGGGTCGGCTGCAACTGACCCTTTTCCATGACTCTCTTCGCTATCCGTTACTGCTTATATTCCCGCCAGATCGAGTAGAGGTTCCGGGCAATGCCGGTCACATACATCGAGAGGCGCCGGATTTCGAGAAACAAGTTCATAGGCTTCACCCCAACCAGAGATGGAGCGTTGCCCGTAGGCGGATTCCGCGGCGGTCAAGATTTCACCTCACAGGCCGCGGTGGGAGACATCCTACCCCCATGGTTTGGAACAGTGCCGATCTAACGGGCAATCAAGTCTCTAGCACTCTTTGAATTGAGCAAGCATCTGTTCGAAGAAGCATAGTTCGGATGGCTCATAAATGAGCGAACCGCCGTCCGCGGTCCTGTAGAGCCCGCAGGGGAGGTAACGCCCGTCGGGGAGGACGTAAAGGCATTCTTCCTCCCTCAGCCCCGCTGGGAGTATCGGGGTCTCGTTTTCGTCCATTTGGAACTCATCGATATTCGCGATCTTCCTCTCCATGATGCCTCCTACCTTATTTCTTGAATGGCGCCCTAAAACAAGCAGCCCTCAATCAACTCTTTGCCGCGCAGGGTGTCGATCCATTCCCGTGGAATCGCGTCGATACCGTATACCGTGCCAGCGAGCGCACCTGCGACGGCTGCGGTGGTGTCGGTGTCGTCGCCCAGATTGACGGCGGCAAGGACGCAATCTTCGTAACTGTTGGTGTTGACAAAGCACCAGGTAGCGGCTTTAAGCGTGTCGCGCACGAAGCCACCTGACCTGATTTCCTGCTCAGGCACGCCTTTCAGGTGGAGTGCCCACGAGGGGAGCGCGTCGTTCATCACGGTCCTCATCAGCTCGACAAATATGACGCATGCATCGGTTGACGTTCTGTGGGCGTGCGTAATCGCGGAGACCTCGCTGACCTCTTCGTCTGTCGCATCGGTGAACGCCAGGGGCGCGATGCGCATGAGCGATCCGTTGCCGTTGTCGCGCTCGCCGGAGCCTCCTTTGCCGGTGTGCAAGGCGCGGGCGGTTGTGCCGCCGTAATCGAAAACGCCGTCGATCGTATACTCGCCACGGGCAATCCAGCTTACGAACTTGTCGCGCATGTCCGCGGTGTCAATGTGCCCGAGCTCCCTAATCGAGTCGCAGGTAGCAAGCGTCATAGATGTGTCGTCGCTCCAGGTGCCGGCGGGTTGCCCATGCGTGCCGTAGCCGATCATGCCCGTGCATTCGAACGTGCCGCGGGGCCTGAACTCGTAGGGAACGCCCAGCACGTCACCGACGGCAAGCCCATAGATGCAGTCGCGCAGTGTTGTTTTCGGTCTGTCTGTCATGGAAAGCTCCTCTTATCCCGGGTGATGTGGAGCGCCGTCGGGGGTATCGGTCGCAACGTGCCGCTACCCTTGCGCTTCGCCATTAGTCGCTTCGTTGATGGCGCGGTACTCGGCACTCAGCTCGCGCGCCAGTTCTTCCTTGCTTGGAAGATACGGCAGGTATTTGGCGGCAAACACTTGGTCGTTGTCTTCGGGTAGCGTGTACTCGACAATCGAATCGCTTTTGTCCGCGCAGAGCACGATGCCTATGGGCGGATTGTCGCCTTCGTTCATGAGCTCGCGCGTGTAGTAGTTCACATACATTTGCATCTGGCCCAAGTCCTGGTGCGTAAGATCGTCCGTCTTAAGGTCGATAAGCACGAAGCAGCGCATCAGATAGTTGTAAAACACAAGGTCAATATAGAAATGGCGCCCATCAAAGGTGATGCGCTTTTGGCGCGCCTCAAAAGCGAAACCACGACCAAGCTCCAGCAGGAACTTCTGAAGATGCGTGATGAGCGCCTGCTCTAGATCGCTCTCGCGAAACGCAGTATCGTCCGAGAAACCTAAAAACTCAAGTACATATGGGTCGCGGATGATATCCTCGGGGCGACGAGCCGGGGCGCTCTTTTGGATTTCCTGGGTGACGGCCTCCTTGTCCTTGCTAGCAAGTAGGCGCTCGCGGAACATGGTGTTGATCTGGCGTTCGAGCTGGCGCGTGCTCCAGCGAGAGTCGGCGCATTCGTTCATGTACCAGTTGCGAGCTTCGGGGTCAGGAATGCGTATTAACCTGCGGTAATGTGTCCAGCTCAATTCGGGACGCAGTGAGTCCCGAATTGGAAACGCAAGATAGAACTGACGCATTTTGCGCAGCTCTCTTGCTTCAAAACCTTTACCAAAATCCTTAGTAAGTCTGATTGCGAGGGCCTTGAGCAGCGCCTCTCCATACTTGGCGCGCTCCTCTCCGCCCTGCTCGTCAACAATGCTCTTGCCGATCTCCCAATACGCCTCAACCATCGCAAAGTTAACGGCGGTATAGGCCTTGTCGCGAGCGGCGTTGAGAATTGAGGAGACCTGCTTGTAAAAACCTTCGGGCACGATTGCCGATTCTCCACGGTTTACCAGTTCGCCCATCACTGTCGCCCCACTTTCCTCTTGTGGAATGCATCTTGATTGCATTTAGTTTAAAGCCTCGCGCGGACACGAATTGCTTTGCTGTCTGGCACCTTCGCATGGGAGCCTTGCGGTGACTAAAATGTGGCAATAGAGACAGTTTTAGCGAACCCCACGGGAGTGACGCGTATGGACAACAACACGCTGCTATTCCAGGACAAAGGTTCGGGTAGGTTTAAAGACGTCAAGATCTACCCCAATCGTATCGAGGTGCTCAGGAAGGGTACTTTCGGCGGCAAGCACACCGAGATTGTCTATCTTAAGGACATCACGGGGGTCAACAGGATCAAGGGCCGCGACGTTTTCCTACGTAACAGGCTGTTGACTGCTTGTGTCTTTAGCCTGAGCAGCCGCTCCCAAGCTCAGGAGTTCGTGAATGCGCTGAACATGGTGATGTAGCCGATAACGGCGTTCGGTCCAAGGTAAAAATCGGGGCGCAGAACGGTATTCTGCGCCCCGATTGAGTTGATGCGCCCAAAAAACTGGCTTGCCTATTCGTTAACGTCCTCGGTATTGTCGCGGTCACTGGCAAGCATTGCTGCGCCGGCGACTGTCGTCGCCATGGCGGCAGCGGCGAGCCCGGCGGCAATGCCGGAACCGTCGCCCGTGTTGGCGAGCTTTCCGCCCGAGCCCTTGCCCTTGTTGCCCTTACCATTCTTATCAGCGCTGTCTGCGTTGGAACCCGTGCCGCTGCCGTTGCCGGCGCCGGTGCCGCCTGCACTGCCCGAGGCCGCTACGGTAAAGCTTGCGGCTCCGTCGCTGGCGAGCGTGTAGTTCTGCGCCGCGTCGCCCAAGAGACCGTTCACGCGCACCCAGTACGTTCCTGCGGCAAATGTTTCGCCCTCGGCCATTGCCGTGCCCGGAGCGCCGTTCGCGTCGTGCACAAACTCGAGCTGGGCCGTGCAGGCATCGGTTTCGAGCTTGCCCTCGAGTGATGCCGCAATCTTGGCGCGCACGTCTTCGCCGGCCTTAAGGCCTTCGAGTCCCTCAAAATGGGGCGTCAGCGCGCGTGGATCGATATCGATGGGCACAGAGCCCTGCAGCCCCGTAACGGTCTCGTTGCCCAGGGCGTCGACATCCACGTATTCAATGGCAAACGCATGGCCCGAAGCTGTCGCGTTGAGCGCGTTGCTGCTGTCGGCAAGGCGGAAATGACCCTCGCCAACGGTCTTGCCATCCTGGAATGAGGCATCGCTCAGCGAGTCGCCGTACGTCATGCGCATGCGGGTCGGGAGATAGTACGGGAGATAGTACGAAGCCGTCTGCTTGTGCTCCGTATCGTAATTGCGCTGGTAGATGCTCCGGGCCAGCGCCGCATCAACAAAGTCGGATGCGATGATGCCAATGTGCTTGAGGTAATCTGACTTTGTATCCTCGGTGCCGCTGGGGTTGATGTACGGGCTCTTATACAGATGCTCGTTGACTACTCGTGCCGAGGTAAAAGGATTGCCTCCGTGCGACAAGCCCGTGCAGCTGGTGTAGTTGATAGACCAGCAGCGCTCCAGGACTTGCTCCTTGGCCCCGTTATCGTCCTCGACATCTACCTCGTTGCGCGTGCGCCCGGTCGTTTCCTTCAGCGCATTATCGACCCAGCTGAGCTTGTCGGTTCCCGTGAGTTTGTACTTGTCCTGGGCGTATACCTTGGTGCAATAGGGCTCTTTGTCGCCTGTTTCCCCCGCGGCTTCAAAGCCCCGCGCGTCTTGGACGAGACACATAGTGGCGCTGTCGGAGTGAGCCTTGATCTTGTCATCCCATTCGGTAAGGTCGAGGCCCCACGTGTGGCCGCTTACACTGTTGCCGGCGAGCCTAAATCGACGCAGCAGAACGATCTTTCCGCGCACCTCGTGTAGCGTGGGGATTCGGCTCGACGTATAGAACAGTTTGGGGTTGTCGTCCAAAACCTTGGCGAAAGCCGTCGTAACACTTTCGTCGGTAGCCTCGTCGTTGCCTCGTGATACAAGCATGATGAGCGCTTCTGTCGGGTTTTCGTTCAAAAACGTTTTGAAGTAGCCTATGACATCGGAAAGATGCATAAAGTACGCGTCTTTTTTGAGCAGGTAGTAATCCCCGTGGTCGATACCGGGGTCGTCGCCCTTTCCGAGCCGGATATCAAAATAGCGAATGCCTTCGAGCAACTGCGTGGGAATGTAATCCTGCTGGCATTTTACTTGCGAGGATTGGGGCTCAGTGTCGTTGTCCACGCTGCAGGTGCCCGAATCGTGCGTACCCGGGATGCTCAGCTCGTCGAGGAACTTGTTGTCGTCGACGTATTTCATCCAACATGGCCCATCGACGTAGCTGCTGTACGTGATCCAGTCGAGGCTGCTAACCGTGGCATCGTTCTTTTTCATGTCGTAACCGATAAGTTCGAGCTCCCACGGAATGCTCTTACTCTTATGGCAGATCTTATTGTTGTCCTGGTCTTCGCCGTTCGATTCTATTGCCAGGTACTTAATGTCTTTTTTCTCGGTTTCTTTCTCGACCGTGCGGTCTCGGATGATATAGGTTCCGTTTGATTGACGCTCGAACGCAAAAGCGCGGCTGGGCTTGTTGTCATACTCGCCGCCCCATACGTGGATGACCTTTCCATCTTTGTCAGAGTCGTCGTCGACCGACCAAATGCTGTAGCCCGTCTTTTTATGCTCTTCGAAATTGAGCAAGGTGCGGATAGCATACCAGTTTGTATCGTCATTCTTGGTCGTTACGTTCTCAAGGATGAGCTTGCTGGACGTGCCGTCGTTAAACAGGTGGCAGACGTTGCCGCGAACGTTGCCGTCTTGGTTGACGCTCGCGGTGCGAAAATAGCCCGCGGGGCGAAGGCGAATGACGAACTTGTCGAGGGTGGCCGCCGGTGTGGGCGTGTCTTCTGCAAATGCCGCGCGCATGGGAAGGCCCAATCCCGCGGTTTCGGGCAGGCTTGCAAGCGGCGACAACGCCGCAAGTCCTAGGCCCAGCGTAAACGCTCGACGACTGATGGCGTGGTGTTCGGTCATAACTCCTCCATTCGCAGGGTGCGGTTATGCGATAGTTTTGGTCACTATACTGCCCAGATGTTTAAAGATGCTGGTTTAATTGTGTGCGCGGCGCTATAAATCGGCGGGCGGACGTGTTTGGGTGCTTGCCGTTTTCGTACCGTTGCCACATTTGGGGTGGTTCCGGCGTCCGGCATCCTCGCGTTCGTCAGGTGCCGGCATAAGAAAGGGAGGGTCGGTTTACCGGCCCTCCCTTAGTACGAAACGCTGGGGCACCGTCGCTTGTTTGCACTGCGCCCGTGTTTCCCGCTGCGCTCGCCAGTTGCTTAGCGCTTGATCTCGATATCGTCGAGCTTGACGTCCATGGCCTCGGTCTTGGCTTCGGCGATGTCGTCGGCAAATTCCAGAGACTTCATCATGGTCTCGACGGCGTCCTTGTGCTCCTCGACATTGTCGATGCTCACGTAAACGCTGCCGCCGCCTGCTTCGGTGAAGTACTCAGTCGTTACGCCGCCCGAGTGTGTATAGGAAGCGTTGCGCCAAGTCTTGCCGTTGTACTTGACGGGATCATTCTCGGTCCACTCAAAGTTGGCCTTCCATTTGGCCTCGTAGTCGAACAGCTCGTCAGCGTTCTTGTCAGAGTCGAAGACAGGGATGAAGCGATCGCTGGCGTGCTCGCTCTCGGTGAACTTAAACTGGGCCCTGTCGGCGGTGTCGCCGGCAACGTCGGTGATCTCGACGCCCTCGGGCACCTCGACCTTAAACCAAATGAAGTCGGTCCTCATATCCACGGCTGGCTTTTCTGCGCCGCCGCCACCGCCACTGCCGGTAGCGCCGCCGCTTCCGCCGCAACCCACCAGGGCAACCGCGGCAAGGAGACTGATGCAGAGTGTGAGAATCGCAAAGGCCTTCTTTTTCATGGTCGTGTCCTCCTCGATCTGTAACCGCCCATGGATTACCTGCCTTTACTGTACGCGTGGACGGCTCGCTAGGGTGGGCCATGTGTCCCATTCTGAGGGCCGGATTTGCGCCGACAAGTGGCAATATGCGCGGGTCCAAAAGAGGGGAGGGCCGATGCCTGTCGGCCCTCCCCGGGGTTGGGTGCCCGTTGCTTTAATGGGGCGCATGTGCGCAGGTGCGCGTAGGCGCGTGCGGGTGTCCCGTTACTTGAGCTCGATGCTCGAAATCTCGACTTCGCGCGCCTCGGAAACTGCCTCTGCCATGTCATCGGGGAACTCGATGGAGTTGAGGAGCGTCTCGGCTTCTTTCTTGTGCTTGTCGAAGTTCGAGATGAGGACGTAGACGCTTCCCGGCTCAACGTCGGTAAAAAGCATGGTTGAGATGCCGCTGTTGTCCTCGTATGTTCCGACGAGCCACGTCCTGCCGTTATACTCGACGGACCCGTCATCCTTCCACTGGAACGTATCCCCCTTCTTTTCTGCCTGGTCGGCGTGGGATTCCTCGGCTGTCATCGCTTTTTTCCAAACGGGGATAAAGCGATCGGCCGAGGCGTTCTCGTCTTCGGGGAAGGTGAGCTGGACCCTGTCGGCATTCTTGCCGGCGGAGTCGCTTACGCCGACGCCCTCGGGCATCTCGACCTTAAACCAGATAAAGTCGGTCTTCTTGGCGACGGGGGCCTTTTCCTTGCCCTCGCTCTTGGATGCGCTGCTGCCCCCGCCCGATGCGTTCCCGCCGCAGCCGACAAGGGCAAGCGCGGCAAAGAGGGCGATGCAAAGGGAAAGGATTGATAGGGTCTTTTTCTTCATGGTGGCGTCCTCCTTGTCTGTTAGAGGCATCGTGTGTCGCGGATCGCCGGTCGGCGCTTGCGCGCGCACATGATGGCTTTGTTTGCTGTGCGGTGATTCCTCCGTTCTTTGTCCGGCGCCGTGGCGGGCGTTGCCCCAACATGGGGCTCCTTACTTATATGTATGCCCCAGTTGCCGCCGTCCGAGAGTCCCGAAACGTGGGTCATGTGTCCCATGTTTGCGTCGCTGCCGCCTATCGTGTGTCATAGAAATCCGCGATGGCCAGGTGCGCTGACGCTCGAGTACTTATGGGCTAGACTTAGCACCATTATGTGATCGATGCGGTTGGCCGGCGGTTGCCACCCGACCGATGTATACGACTTGAGGGTGCATGCGTATGAGCCAAGAGATGATGGACAAGACCTGCCGCGGGTTCGCCGAGGCGCTGGCCGCGCGCGAGCCGGTTCCCGGCGGCGGCAGCGCGAGCGCCTTTGTGGGCGCGCTGGGTGCCTCGCTTTGTGGGATGGTTGCTCGTTATGGGGCGACTAATCCCGCGCTTGCCGATCGCGCGGACGACCTGACGCGCGCATTTGCCCAGGCAGACGAGTTGGCGCAGGAACTTGTGGACCTGGTCGCCGAGGACGTTCGCGCGTACGGCCAGGTGTCCGCTGCGTACGGTATTCCGCGCGAGGACCCAGCTCGACCTGCGGCGATTCAGGACGCGTTGCACGTGGCGGCCATGCCACCGTATCGGATCATGGATGCCTGCGGCCGCGCGCTGGCGCTGCTCGAGGACATGGCCGATAAGGGCTCGCGCCAGCTGTTGTCCGACGTGGCCTGCGGCGCCGTGTTCTGCCGCGCTGCCATGCAGGGTGCGAGCCTGACGCTCTTTGCCAACACCACATCTATGAAAGACCGGGCGCGCGCCGAGGAACTCGAGGCGGCGTGCGATGAGCTGCTGGATACGTGGCTGCCGCGCGCCGATGCGCTGGCGCGCCGCGCCGCCGACGCCGCAAGGAAGAGGGGATAGCCATGGCCGAGCTATTGAAGGGTGCTCCCGTCGCCCGCGCGTTGGCTGAGGAGCTCGCTGCTCGCTGCGCGGCTTTGCGTGAGCGCGGCGTTGTGCCGACGTTGGCCATGGTTCGCGTGGGCGAGCGCGAGGACGACCTGTCCTACGAGCGCGGTGCACTCAAACGCTGCGAAAAGGTGGGCATCGAAGCTCGTCGCGTGTTGCTGCCTGCCGATGTTTCGCAGGATGAGCTGCTGGCGGCTATCGAGGGCATCAATGCCGACCTGGCTGTTCACGGATGCCTGATGTTTCGCCCGCTGCCCGCCGGGCTTGACGAGGATGCGGTTGCCGCGGCACTCGATCCCGCCAAGGATGTTGACTCCATGACGCCGGCCTCGCTGCTTACCACGCTTTCGGGGCGAGGCGAGGGCTTTGCTCCCTGCACGGCCGAGGCCGTGCTGGCGTTGCTGGACCATTACGGCGTTGAGCTGGATGGGGCCAAGGTCGCGGTCGTCGGTCGATCGCTGGTGATTGGTCGTCCCGTTGCCGCCATGCTTACGGCTCGCAATGCCACGGTGACGACGTGCCATACGCATACGCGCGACTTGGCTGCCGAGTGTCGTGCGGCTGATATTGTGGTCGCGGCCGTTGGACGCGCGCGCACGATTGGCGCGGATGCGGTTCGCGAGGGCCAGACGATCATCGATGTGGGCATTAACTGGGACGAGGCCGCCGGCAAGCTGGTCGGCGACGTCGATTCTGATGCTGCGGAGCCGGTCGTTAACGCCATCACGCCCGTGCCGGGCGGCGTGGGCGCTGTGACGACGGCGATCCTCGCCAAACACGTGATCGAAGCGGCCGAGCGCGCATCGAAATAGGCGTTTTGGGCTGTTTGAGGGGTTAGTTCTATACCCCGTGGACAAAAAATGCCAAATATGAGTACTGTTGCCAAGATAGTCACATATATTTTAGGTCAAATAGGCTCTCTAACGATATTTATTATCGATAGAGAGCTTATTTTATTGGACCTATGAGGAATTACATCATCTAATTTTTGAACAAATGTAGACTTTCGACACCCATACGTAGCAAAATTGCTGTTACTAAATTGGTGACAGTACTCATATTTGGCATTTTTTGACCACAGGGGTTGCCAGCGCCGCGGTTTCGCCCTTTCTGCGCCGAAGCGATACACTGTTATCGTTTGATTTCTTCGCTCAAGGAGGATGCGCATGCCGTGCACAACGATTTTGGTTGGTAAGAACGCGAGCTACGACGGGTCGACGTTGGTTGCCCGCAACGAGGACTCGTCCAACGGGGTGTTTGAGCCCAAGCGCATGCGCGTGGTGCATCCCGACGAGCAGCCGCGCGTCTACACGAGCGTCCTGAGCCACCTGACCGTTGAGCTGCCCGATAACCCCATGCGCTACACGAGCGTCCCCGATGTTGTCCCGGGCCACGGCATCTGGGCCGAGGCCGGTTTCAACGAGCTCAATGTCGGCATGTCCGCAACCGAGACGCTCACCACCAACGAGCGCGTCCGCGGCGCCGACCCGCTTGTGGACTACCTGCCCGCCAAGGGCAACGAAGGCGAGGATGGATACGTTCCGGCGCAGCCCGGTGGCTTGGGCGAGGAGGACATGGTGACCCTGGTCCTGCCGTATGCCAAGTCCGCTCGCGACGGCGTTCGTATCCTGGGTGATCTGCTCGAGCGCTACGGCACCTACGAGAACAACGGCATCGCCTTTAGCGACGTGGACGAGATCTGGTGGCTCGAGACCATCGGCGGCCACCACTGGATCGCCAAGCGCGTGCCCGATGACGCCTATGTGACCATGCCCAACCAGCTGGGTATCGACAGCTTTGACCTGGACGACGCCGACGCCGCCCAGACCGACCACATGTGCTCCGCCGACCTGCGCTCCTGGATGGCCGAGTGGCATCTGGACCTGACGCTGGGCGTCGAGGGCGACGGTCCGGCCGCGGTCTTCAACCCGCGCGAGGCCTTTGGCTCGCACAGCGACAGCGACCACGTCTACAACACGCCGCGCGCCTGGTATATGCAGCGCTGCCTTAACCCCAGCGATGTGTGGGACGGTCCCGAGGCCGACTACACGCCCGAGAGCGATGACATCCCCTGGAGCCGCGTGCCTGAGCGCAAGGTGACCATCGAGGACATCAAGTACGTGCTTTCGAGCCACTACCAGGGCACGGAGTACGACTGCTACGGCAGCAAGGGTACGCCCGCCACACGCGGCGCCTATCGTCCCATCGGCATCAACCGTAACAGCCAGCTCGCCGTGCTGCAGCTGCGCCCCTATGCGCAGCCGGCCTACCGCGCCGTGCAGTGGATGGCCTTTGGCTCCAACTCGTTTAACGCGCTGGTTCCGCTGTACGCCAACGTCGAGACCATGCCCGAGTATTATGCCGACACGCAGGCTCGCGTGACGTCCGAAAACTTCTACTGGGCCAACCGCCTGATCGGCGCGCTGGCCGACGTCCGCTTCCATGAGTGCGGCCGCGCTGTGGAGGACTACCAGGAGAAGGTCGGTGGCATGGGCCACAAGCAGATCCATGACGTCGATGCTGCCGTAGCCGCTCTGCCCGAGGCCGAGGTACCTGCCGAGCTTGCACGCGCCAATGAGGCCTTTGCCGAGCGTGTTCGCGTGGAGACCGATGCTCTACTGGGCAAGGTGCTCTACACCACGAGCTGCGCCATGAAGAACTCTTTCGCGATGAACGACAACGTGAGGTAGGGATTTCCCGTCGATTGAATAGCGCTAAAACGCTTTGTCGCTTTCGCTCAATCTTGGGTACAAGAACGCCAATGCAGTTGTTTGTGATTGGAGACAACCATGGTTATGAAACTCGATCAGCTTGTTAACGGCGCCATCAACGTTGGCTTTGGCGCTGCCGCCGTTGCTGTCGAAGGCGGCAAGAAGGTCCTCGACGACCTTAACACCAAGGGCGAGCAGGTCCGCAAGGACACCGCCACCCCCGATATCGCCCGCAGCGTGTCCGATATGTTCGAGCAGGCCGGTGGCACCATCTCCGACCTGACCGAGCGTCTGGGCATGCAGGGCGAGACCGCGGCCCAGCGCGTGCTTGACGAGCTTATCCTTGCCCGCGTCCGCGTCATGACCGCTCCCGAGCGCACTGCCTTCCTGGCCCATGTGCGCGACATCGTCGATTCGGTCGAGGACAACGTGACCTCGGTGCCCGTCGAGTCCGTTGAGCCCGACGATGCGAAGGATACCGAAGAGGCCGAGTAGCAGCGCAGATGGCAGATTCCACCACCGATTACAACAATCTAGATCCCTTGGGTGACGAGGCGGCGGTTGTCGATGAGGTCGACGCCGCCGTCTCGGGCGCTCGCAAGAAGCCGCGCGCCGTCGATATGGTGCCCGAGGAGCCCGACGCGATGGCGCCGGACGAGGAATACCAGCTCACGCCGGCGGGTCGTCGCGAACGCATTGGGCAGATTGTACGCCTGGTCAAAAAGTACCGCGTGTGGGATAACCTCACGCCGGTTCGTTTGCGCCGCCTGCTCGAGGAACTCGGCCCCATGTTCGTCAAGATGGGGCAGATTTTGGCCAACCGGTCCGAGATTCTGCCGCAGCGCTTTTGCGACGAGCTGCGTCGTCTGCGCTCCGACGTGGAGCCGGTGCCGTACGAGGTCGTACTCAGCTGTCTGGAAGAAGAATACGGCCTGCGCCTGGGGGAGATGTTCGATGCGATCGACCCCAACCCGCTCGGTAGCGCGTCGCTCGCGCAGGTGCACCGCGCTCGTCTGGTGACGGGCGAGGACGTGGCCGTCAAAGTGCAGCGCCCCGGTGCGCAGCAGGTTATGGCACAGGACATCGATATCATCCGCTCGGTGGTGCGTATCGTTTCCAAGTTCGTCAACACTGATCAATTCGTTGACCTGCACGGCGTAGTCGAGGAGCTGTGGACCTCGTTTCGCGAGGAGACCAACTTTTTGGCCGAGGCCAAAAACCTCAACGACTTCTACGAGTTCCATAAGAGCGTTCATGGCGTGACGTGCCCTAAATCCTATCTGGACCTGTGCACCGAGCACGTGGTGGTTATGGACTACGTCGACGGCATTTCGATCGCCGATCCTGAACGCTTGGTGGCCGAGGGCTATGACTTGGAAAAGATCGGTGCCACAATCGTCGAGGACTACTCGACGCAGGTGCTCGATGACGGCTTTTTCCATGCCGACCCGCATGCGGGAAACATTATTCTCAAGGACGGCATCGTTTACTTTATCGACTTGGGCATGGTCGGACGCATGTCGAGTCACGATCGCGGTATCGTCAAGGACATGATTTTCGCCGTGGCCGAGGGTGACGTGCCCAAGCTCAAGGATTCGCTCATGCGCTTCGCCGTGACGCGTGGCGACTCGGCTGAGCTCGATCATTCGGCCTTTTTGTCCGATTTGGACTTTATCGTGGCTGACTTTGCAGGCCTTGACCTGAAGGATCTGGATATCGGCGAGTTTTTGACCTCGCTGTTAAACCTGGCGCGCAAAAACGACGTTGAGCTGCCGAGCGTGGTAACGATGTTCGCGCGCGGCATGGTGACGCTCGAGGGTTTGCTGACCGAGTACATGCCCAACGTCAACATGATCCAGATCATCCAAACGCACATTAAAAACGAGAAAAGCACCTATACGCGCGTGCGCGACATGGGGCGCGATCTTGCCGCGAGCAGCTATCGCGCGGCGAAGGGCTCACTCGAGGCGGCTGAGTACCTGGGGCTGGCTTCGCGCATGCTTACGCGCGGCCAGCTTAAGGTGAACACGCAGATCATGAGCAGCGATAAGGCACTGCGACAGCTGGGCGGAATTATCGACCGCATGTCGATGGCTATCGTTATCGCCGGCCTGTTTATCGGTTCGTCGGTGGTGTACTACGCGCGCATCGAGCCGGTTGTGTTTGGTATCCCGGTCATTGGCTTTATGGGCTACGTCAGCGCACTGGTGCTGGCGCTTATGCTGGGCCGCAATATCTGGCTCAACAGTCACGGCGGCAAGCACTAGAGGCCGCGACCGTCACCGCATTTTCCTATCGCAAACAATAGCTTTTACCTTGGGCTTCGCCTGCGTGCGAGGCCCTTTTGCGTGATACCATTTTGACGGTAATAATCGATGGCCTAGATGGTGGTGCGGAGACGCACGAATGCGCGGTTTACCTGCGCGTTTGGGAGAATTGGGGTGCAAGTCCCCGGCTGTACCAGTAACCGTAATTCCTCTTGGCTCGGGATGTTCGCGTCGCAGATCGGACGACGTGCCCGAGTCGTTAAGGTTAAGTCGGATCGCCTCCCATCTTGCATGCGGCTGCGGCGTATGCCGCCGGTGTGCATAGGGCTCTGGAGGGAAGGGGACCCCGATGGGGGAACTCGAGCGCAACATGCGCGATGACGTGGGACAGCCTCAAGGCAACGCTCCAAGTACAGACAATGGGAGACAAATGGATATGTTTGTGGACGAGCGCCAGCGCGTCTCGCATCGCCGTGGCGCAATTGCGCGCGGCGTAGCCAAGCGCGGCCTGGTGGCATTCCTGGCCTTCGCGATGGCCTTTGGCACCACGCCGGCTCAGCTGTGGGCCGAGGGCGCCGAGGGCATTGCCGAGGCTGTGGCTCAGGCTGCGACGCCGGGCGAGGGCACGGGTGCCGCGGACGGTGCTGCCGACGGTGTCGTTTCTGAAACCGGCTCTAACGCGAGCGATGCGTCGGTTAACGATGGCGCTTCGGCGAATGCCGCAGATAGCAACGGCGTAGCGTCGGACGATTCTGCCACAGTCGAGGCTTCTACTGCTTCGCCGGATTCATCCGAACAGAACGTCAAAAGTGTTGTAGCCGCTTCCGATGAGGCTGAATCTCAGCCTACCGAAGCCGCAAGCCAAGAGGTCGCGGCCACGTGCTCCGTCGTCGGCACCGACGCCAAGGGCGCCCAGCAGACCTGGGCCGCCGCGCAGCAGATCGCTCTGAAGGAGGGCTCGACCGCGGCCGACCTCTCCGAGCAGCTCTTCAGGCAGGCCGGCCTCAAGGCCGACTACGACCCCAACGGCTCCTGGGGCTGGGCGCTCAACTCGATCACGTCGCCCTTCGACGCGGGCCGCACGCTCGCCTACGACCCGGCGACCGGTGCGCACTGGCAGCTGTTCGTCAACGGCAGCGTCTCCGCGGTCGGCGCCGGCGGCTACACGCTCAAGGACGGCGACTCCGTCGTCTGGTGCTACTCGAAGTACGGTGACCCCGCGCCCGCCAATCAGATTTCCGTTAGCTGCACCGTTGTCGGCCAGGACGCCTCGGGCGCTCAGCAGACATGGGCGCAGCCCACGACAGCTTTGGTGGAAGAGGGCACGACCGCTGCTGATCTTTCCGAGCAGGCCTTTAAAAAGGCCGGCATTGGCGCCAAAACGGGGAAAGGCACGTACGGCTGGTATCTCGAGTCGCTGACTTCACCGTTCAACAAGACCGTGACGCTTTCGAGCGAGAAAGTTAACGAAAACACTTGGAAATTCTGGCAGTTCTTCGTTAACGGTCAGGCGGCCAATGTCGGCGCGGGCAATTACACACTCAAGGCCGGGGACAAGGTTACCTGGGTCTATGGCTTTGATGGAACCATGCCCGGCCAGGTTTCCGTTTCAATGGAGATCATCGGTAAGAAGGATGAGAAGGCGCAGCGCTGGACCGATCCTTCGACGCAGGTGTTTGTCGAGGGCACGACGATCAAGGACGCTTCCGCTGCCTACTTCGATGCCATTGGCATTGAGTCCAAGATGTACGACCAATTTGGTTATTGGGGTGTTCATAGTCTTGTCTCCCCACTTGATGGCACCGAGCTGTCGGGTGCATGGTCGTTCTTTGTCAACGGCGTTCCCGGGCCTCAGCTCGATAGCGATTACGTGCTCAAGTCGGGCGACAAAATCGTCTGGGCTTACGCCCCTGGCGACACCGTTCCTAATCCCGATGAAGTCGTAGTCGATCCGAGCGCTTCGCGCCCGACCGATTGGAAAGCCGACTGGAGTGGCAATTCCAATGCGGTGGTCAAGAACGTGTCCACGCCTACGGGCGCGCTGGCAAGCTCTTGGACGTTCGATTGGAGGGCCTACTCGGGTGCCACGTATCCCAATGCGAGTGAGCCTATTGTCGTGAACGGCAACGTTTACCTTGCCGTGAACAAGCGTTTGCTTAAGATCGACGCCGAGTCGGGCAAGGTGCTTGCCGAGTCGAACCTTCAGACTGCGATTGGCTACACCACGCGTCCGATTTATACGAAAGGCTTGGTCATCGTCCCGCTCGACGGCGGTGCGGTCCAGGCTCTGACGGCCGATACGCTGACGACGGTTTGGGTCGCTGACTCTGTGAGCAAATCTGCCCAGTCAAATTCCCAGCTGACGGTCGATGGCAACTATCTCTACGTTGGCACCGTTGAAGTCGACTATGGAACGAGTACGTACAATAACGGTCACCTGACGCGTATTAATATACTGACCGGCGCTGTTTCTTGGCAGCATGTTAATGCTGATGAGGGCTACTACTGGACGAGCGCTACAGTGGGCGACGGCTATATTCTGGTTCCGACGAGTGCGGGTACCGTTGAGATGCTTAGCAAGTCGACGGGTGATGTGCTCGGCAGCGTTTCGGTTGGTGCCATCGTCAACTCCGGCTGTGTACTGTCCAAAGACGGCAAGCATGCCTATGTGATCTCGCGTGACGGCAAGCTCCACGTGCTGGCACTGTCGGACGCAAACGCAAGGGCCTCTTCGCGCATTTCCGAAGAACGCGTCATCGATCTTGGTCTTACGGGTTGTGCCTGCATGCCCACGCTGTATGGCAATAAGCTAATTGTCGGTGGCGAGGTTTCTGGCGGTTCGGCGCTGGCGATTGTCGACCTTGATAATGACTTTGCTACGACGTTGGTTTCGTCTGCCGATGGCTCCGTGCTTCCTGCCGGTGGCATCAAGGGCGCACCGCTCGTGAGTGTCCAGGCGGATGACGCGTACGTTTATTTCACTGTCAACTATGGTGCGACTTCCGACTATGTGAGCTACACCTCGGGCGGTGGCGTGTATCGCTACAAGATGGGTGACGCGCAGGCGACCGGTGCGTTTAGCGCAGCGGGACACAACAATTACTGTGACTCGCCGATTGCCTGCGATGCCAAGGGTAACCTCTACTACATCAACGATTCCGGCACGCTTTTCAAGCTGAGTGGTGGCGTTAAGGTCTCGTTTGAGACTGGCGAGGGTTCTAAGGTCGACTTCCAGACTACGGCCGATGGCAAGCTGGTCAAGCCGGCCGATCCGACGCGCGATGGCTACACTTTCGGCGGTTGGTATACCGATGAGGCTTGCACGCAGGCGTATGACTTTAGCACGCCGGTGACGGCCGACCTGACGTTGTATGCCAAGTGGACCAAGAATGCCGTTAACCCTGGCGGTAATGGCGGTTCTGGCACTAATGGTGGCAACGGCGGCGCTGGCAACGGTTCCGGTGCTGGCGCTGGCGCGGGTTCTGGCTCCGGCTCGAAGGGCGGCGCTATTGCCCCGGGCCAGAAGCCGGTGACCAAGACGACGGTGTCGACCAAGACCGAGACCAAGGAAAACAAGTCCGACAAGAAGGACTCCGATAAGTCCGATAAGAAGGACGAGAAGAAGTCTGACAAGAAGGACGGCAAGTCCGACAAGAAGTCCGATTCCAAGTCCGATACGGGTGCTGCTTCCACGACCACTGCTAAGAAGTCCTCTAGTGCTTCCGAGCAGGAGACTGGCATCAACCCGCTCGCCATTGTTGGCGTTGCCGCCGGCGTCATTGGTCTCGCCATCGTCGGCGTGTTCGTGTTCAGCAAACGTCGGTAGGTGAGGGCTGTGTCCAATAAATCCAAGGACGCTGACCCCAAGCAACCAGATTCATCGTTCATTCAGTTCGACGATGCAAAGCAAAAGGGCGCCGCTTCGGCGGCGTCCGCCCCTCGTCGCAAGGCGCTCCTTGGCGTTCTGACTGCCGCGTGCACCATTCTGATCGTCGTCTCGCTGGGTTTCGTCCATCCTTCCACAAGCGGTGCCTGGTCCATCGACTGGATCATTCAGACCGTGACGGGGGAGAGCGTCGTCACCAAGGACACCAAGGCGTCTGGCTCGACTACGACTTCGGGTGAGGCCAGTTCCAAGGATTCCAAGTCATCGAATGACGCAAAGGATGAGTCCAAGGACGATTCCGAGTCTTCAAACAAGGAATCGGATAAAAGCTCGGATAGCAAGAAGTCCGATGGTCGGGACGGCAAGAAGTCTGGAGATAAATCCGCTGCCCAGAATACGGGAGCCGGCGATACTTCCAATGTGTCTGGCGGTGCTTCTTCGGGCGGCGGTCAGTCGTCTGATGGAGCCTCCAGCTCTAATGGCGGAAGCGCTCCCTCGGGCGGTCAGGGCGGCTCGCAGGAGTCCAACTACGTAACGGTGACGGTTTCGGTCACATCGAGCGCCGTGGGCAATCCTGTGTCCTCTGGTGGCACCTTTACCTTTAACGAAGGCACTACCGTCTACGATGCCCTGTGTGCGCTGGGCCTTTCCGTCAACGCACACGGCTCATCGTACGGCACGTATGTTTCTGCGATTGGTGGTTTGGCCGAGAAACAGTACGGCGGCACGAGCGGCTGGATGTACTCCGTCAACGGCACAACGCCCATGACGGCCTGCAGCAACTACGTTCTCTCCAACGGCGACAACGTGGTCTGGTATTACGTTACAGGCTAGAGGCCTCGACATATCGCACCAAACGGGCGGTTCGGATAAGCATCCGGGCCGCCCGTTTTTCATGCGTAGAGGACTGGGTCGCCGGGGACCTCGGCAAACAAAAAACCGGTTGGAACGGGAATTCCAACCGGTTATACATTCAAGCAAATAGTGATCGACTACGACCGTGCGCCCTCGAGGAAGAAGCGGCGGCTGAAGTAGTTGTACCAGGTGACGAGGAACGTGGCGATGGCCTTCATGGCCTGGTAGCCGATGCTCAAAAACGTGACACCCACAAACATGTACAGGTCGTTGAGGCCCAGACCGATCACCGACAGGATGGTGAAGATCGTGAACTCGCGCTTGCGGCTCATGCCCTCGCGATGGTCGAACACGTACTTCATGCTGAGCCAGTAGTTGACCACGACGGACGTGATGAACGAAACCGTGGTGCTCATCAAAAAGTCGAGGTGGAACAGCTCGACGAGCGCAATGAGCATACCCCAGTCGATGCCAAAGGAGATAAGGCCCACGACAGCGAACTTGAGGAACTGCTTAGTATGAGGTTGTGCCAGTGCCTTGCGCACGTAATCACATCCAATGCGTTGATGAATCGAGCAGAGGATACTTTAGAGCTTTTGCAAGGGAAACGTAAGGTCTTTGCCAAGAACTATACGAACTCGCCAAATTATCAAGTGCTAATCCGCAAACGTTGAAAATTTGCCCGTAAACGAGCGGCACCCACGGACGATACTGCGCTGAGCGCGCGTCGTCCATGGGCGCCGTAATGCTGCAGGGGTGTCGAGCTATTTGGTCTCGTCGCCCTCCAGGAAGATCTTTCGGGTCACAAAGTTGTAGACCATGACAAGCGCGGTGGCGCAAATCTTGGCGATATTGGCTTCGAGCCCCAGGCCGGCGTTGAGCGCCAGCACGATACCGTCGTTGAGCACCAAACCGATCACGGACAGCACGACAAAGATAATGAACTCGCGGCGGCGGCTCATGCCCTCCTTGTGCGCAAACACGTACTTCATGCTGGCGACGTAGTTAAAGATGAGAGAGATGATAAAGCCGCTGGTGTTGGCGATTAGGATGTTGAGGCCCAGTCCGTAGTGGAGCAGATTCATAATGCCAAAGTCGATAACCGTGGCAATGACACCGACGACGCCAAACTTCATGATCTGCGCGAGGAGCTTTTGCATGGTACCTGCCTTAAGGTGGCGCCGAAGCGCCGCGGGGATGACAAACTCAGCAAGTTTAGCCAATCCCCGCGGGTGGTGCTAGGCGCGCTCCTCGATAGCACCGTTTCTATATGCATCGAGCAGTTGACGCAGGTCCTGGATTTGGCTGCGGATCTTGGCGCCAGTATCGGTGTCGCTCACCATGCGGCGACGGTCTGCTTGGTCAAAGCGGTTAGTCTCGCTCTCGATGTCGACATTGCGGGTAAGCGCCTCGGCAACCGTGGTAAAGGCTTGGTGCGACTTAAGGCGGCATCCGCGCGAACTCGAGATAAGTGTGTAGCCGGCGATGCCCGTTTTGGGGTGGTAGGCGCGGCAGAAACCGCCATCGATGACCAGCAGCTTGCCGTTGGCGCGGATGGGCTGCTCGCCCTTGGTGGTCTTGACGGGCGTATGGCCGTTGATGATGTGGCCCGTCGGCGAGCAGGCCATGGCAGCGACGTTGAACTCGCGCATGATATCGTCGCAAACGGACGAGGACGTGGTGAGCGTGTAGTACGGGTCCATCGGCTCGACCCACGTGCTCTTGTCGGCGATGTAGGCGCGCTCAAAGGTGCGTACCACGCGTCCGCTGGCAGGTGAGTTAAAGCCAATCCACAGGTACCACATCCAGTCGAGGGCGTCTCGGTCGCCCACGCGCCAGGCACGGCGTGCATTGTAATCGCAAAAGTCGAAGTAATCGCGGCCAGCGTGCCAGGTGCCCAGGCAGTTCATGCTGCTAAAGGTGCCGTCCTCGTTGAGCGGCACGCAGCCGTGGAACAACAGGTTGCCGTTGGCGACCTTGTACATGGAGCCGTGGGAATAGAGGAAATCGATGTGGCGATGCAGGTGATCGGCGGTGACAAACTCGGACACGAGCTTGTCGATGATGTGCTGCTCCTCGGGCGTGAGCGTATAGGGGTCCGCCGGGTCGACGGTGGGGAAGTCGTTGGTCGTGAGCGGCCACACGCTGCCGTCGGCGAGCGTGACCGTGCCGGTGCCGTGATCGATCTTGTCGAGTAACAGACGGTCGGTCATATCGAACTCGGGGTGGCGCTGGATAATCTGGCCCTCGAGCTTAAAGAGCAGCACGTTGACGGCCTTGATCAGCGGGGTGATGGACTCGCCGGCGATATAGGTGGCGTCGGCAAAGGCGACAAGCTCACGCAGCGAGATGCCGTAGTCGTTCTCCAGGATCTCGTAATTGTCGTAGCGTAGGTTGTTGCGCAGCACCGTGGCGATGCAGGCGGGCTCACCGGCTGCGGCGCCCATCCACAGCAGGTCGTGGTTGCCCCACTGGATGTCGAGCGAATGGTAGGTGAGCAGGCGGTCCATAATCTTGGCCGCGCCGCCGCCTCGGTCGAAGATGTCGCCCACCAGGTGCAGGTGGTCGACGGCCAGCCGCTTGATGAGCGAGGCGAGCGACTCGATAAAGTCGTCGGCGCTGGCGGTCTCAAGAATGGACTCCACGATGCGCTCGTGATAACGCACGCGATAGTTGTTCTCGTCCGGATGCGTGTGCAGCAGCTCGTCGATGATGTAGGCGTAATCGCGTGGGATGGCCTTACGCACCTTGGAGCGCGTATAGCGGCTCGAAAGCGAGCGGGCGACCATGATGAGCTGGTCAAGCATCGTCCTGTACCAGGTGGGCGAGTCTTCGCGCCGGCTGCGGACCAGGTCGATCTTCTCGCGCGGGTAGTAGATGAGCGTGCACAGCTCGCCCTTTTCGTCAAAGGAAAGCGTGTCGCCAAAAATCTCGTCGACATGTTCGCGCACGACGCCCGAGCAGTTGTTGAGGATGTGCATAAAGGCTTCGTACTCGCCATGCACGTCGCTCATAAAATGCTCGGTGCCTTTGGGCAGGTTGAGAATGGCCGAGAGATTGATAATCTCGGTAAACGCGGATTGCTCGGTGGGAAATTGTCTCGACAGCAGACGCAGATACTTGAAGTCTTGCGGATTGCGATCGAATGCGACCATGAAACACCTTCCGATGGAGCTGGTAAAACTGATAAACAGCGTCAAACGTTTATCAGTATGCGCCGCTTTTGTTTCGATTGGGGATGGGCGGCCGAATTGTTAGCCGAACGGTTTGGTAAATCGATTTAGTTGAGGTGGATATGGCGGTTGAGTGGAGACGACAGAGGGTGTTTTCTCAGATATTCATGCGTGGGGTCGGTGGAGACGATGGTGGTAAAGATGTTCGCTATTATTGCTTCGATTTGGTAAATAGTGGACATATGTACCGTATGTAGGCTCACTGTGCGATAATTTGCGCAGCAATGAGTAAGGAGCCTCATATGAGTGATTTTATCCTGACCTGTGAATCTGCCGCCGACCGAACCCGTGAGTTCTTTGTGTCGCGCAATATCCCTGTCGTGTGTTTTCATTACGAGATCGATGATGTTGTCTATACGGACGATCTGTATCAGTCGATTACGCCGGACGAGTTTTTTGCCCAGATATCTGCGGGCGCCATGCCCAAGACGTCTCAGGTGAGCGTGGGTGAGTACGAGGAGTTTTGGGAGCCGTTTGTTGCCGAGGGTAAAGACGTGCTGCACCTGACGTTGTCGTCGGGTATTTCGGGCACGTATGGATCGGCCTGCGTTGCGGCGCAGATGCTCGCGGATCGCTATCCCCAGGGCGGCAAGGTTCGCGTCATCGATTCGCTGGCGGCGTCTTCGGGCTTTGGCCTGCTGGCGGAATGTGCCGCCGACGTTCGCGATAGCGGCGCTTCGCTCGACGAGACTGCCGCTTGGATTGAGGAGCATAAACTCAACCTGCACCACTGGTTCTTTTCGACCGATCTGTCGAGCTACCTGCGCGGCGGTCGCATTTCGGCTGCGAGCGCGATCATCGGCACGGCGCTTAAGATTTGCCCGCTTATGACGGTCGATTGCGAAGGTGGGCTGTCGCCACGTGAGAAGATTCGCACTAAGAAGCGCGCGATTTCCGAGATGGCTAAGACCATGATGGCACACGTGCAGGACGGTGCGGATTATTCGGGTAAGTGCATCATGTCGCACTCGGCGTGCCGCGAGGATGCCGAGGCGGTTGCGGCGCTGATTGAGGAACGGGTTCCGCAGCTTAAAGGCAAGATTGAGATCAATAACATCGGTACTCTGATTGGCTCGCATACCGGACCCGGTACGGTGGCGCTCTTCTTTATGGGCGACAAGCGCGTGGATTAATTTGCCCCATCACGTCGCTGCATGATTGCTCAAACGAAAACGGCCCGCCTCACGTTTGTGGGGCGGGCCTTGCTGTTGCGGCTAACGTTTCTTTCCGCGGAAGAAGAAGCCGTGCAGTGACGGCTTGAGGCCGCGGTTGGCGCGATGCTCCTCGACGCGCTCGTGGATCGAAGCGACGCGCTCGATGACTTCGTCGGGAATCGGCACATCGGGATTCATGTTCTCGACCTGGCTGACCTCGGCGGCGGCGACCTGGTCGATAATGGGTACATCGTCGCGCGAGATGACAGGTGTGGCGTCGTCCTTCATCTTGCGATAACGCTGCATCATGTCGGTCTGTAGCTGCTGTGCCGAAGGCGGCGTCCAGATGATGGCGTTGGCTCCGGCGGCGATGGTTTCACGGATGCTCTCGGGCGTCTTGCCGCCCGGCGCGATGAGCGGCAGGTTGGGATAGTGCTCGCGCAGTTCACGCAGGACCTGCGGCGTGTTCTTGCCGGCGGCGATGTTGAGGATCTTGGCGCCGGCGCGCACTTTGGCGTGAGCATCGTCGTCGCAACGAACGACCGTGGCGATGACGGGGACGTCGGCGATGTTGGTGATGTGCTCGACCATCTCGGCAGTGGCGGGGGAGTTGACCACGCAGCCCGCCGCCCCCTGCATCTCGGAGACGGCTGCCATCTGCACGGAGCGCTTACCGGTCGTAGTTCCGCCGCCCACGCCCACAAAGACCGGGCACTCGGCGACGGTCAGCAACGCCTGCGTAATGGCGGGCTGCGGCGTGAAGGGGTAAACGGCAAAGACGGCATCGGCGTTGGAGTTGCGGATGACCGCGACGTCGGTGGTGTAGATGAGCGATTTGATACGACGGCCGAAGAGCGTGAAGCCGCTGGCCTCCTCAATCTCGTCAGGCATGCGAAGGGCCGCCTTGCGCAGGCGCCCGTCGATGGGCAGCGGCTCCATGGGAAGCAGTCCGTTGGGGGTCACAGCTACCTGGGGTTCGGTGAACTCGTCTGCGAGCTCGACCTCGGAGAAATCGACCGAGGCGACAATGTCCTCGTGAACCTCGGCGGGCACATCGATGGGGGCTTGGTCGTTTGCCGCGGCAGGCGTGTCGAAAGAGCTGGTGCCGACGAAGGCGTCGACGCGCTCATTTAGATCGTTGAGGGTATCCATGGAAGCTCGATTCTATGTGATGACGGCCGGCGCGATGCAGCCGGAATTGCGAATGCTAAATCGTTTGACGAGTTGATTTTTCCCCGCCGCGTCCTCCGTTAGACCGAAGGGCGGCGAACGTGAAGGAGCTGTGGTGGCGGTGATCGAGGTGCTATCTTGAAAGTCCCGTTTAAAAGAGAGGTGACGCGGTATGGAATTTTCGGCAATGTTGGGCTCGATTGGCCTATGCGTGGGCGCAATCGTAGCCGCCGCGGTCATCTACTTTGTGGTCACGGCCATTAAGGGCAAAAGGGCCGAACGCAAGGAGCGCACGATGCTTAAACAGCATCGCGACCAGCAGGGCAAACGCGCACGGAGATAGCTTGTTGAGTTTTGGATCCGTGCGCTAGCTGCGTTTTCGGATCAGGGCAATGTAGAAGCCCTCAAATTCGCGGCTGGGCGGAATGGTGAGCGTGCCGGGCAGGCCGTTGGCGATGGCCGATACCTGACCCGCGGCAATGGCCTCGGTCAGGGCGTTGGACTCGATGCGCGGATCCTCACCAGCTTCCTGGGCACGGCGTGCCTCACTTTCGCTTGGCGTGCCGTCGAGGGGGATGAGCTCGCAGTCCATATGCTTGTCGAGGGCTTCTTGCAGGGCGTCCTCGTTTTCCTGCGGCAAGATCGAACAAGTCGAATAGACGAGCGTGCCGCCCGGTTTGAGGGCTCCCATGGCGCGGTCCAGAAGCGCACGCTGCGAGCGGGCGCATTTGACGAGCAGCTGCTCGGTCAGGCCGCGCAGGCTTTTCTCGTTGCCGCTGATGACGGTGCCCGTGCCGGTGCAGGGAGCGTCGAGCAGGATGCGGTCAAAGCGGAAGAACTCGTCGAGCTCGCGTGCGTCGGTGCGCATGACGGGCACGTTTTTTGCGCCTTGGCGGTGGAGGTTGGCTTCGAGCTTCTCGGCGCGGGGAATGCTCATCTCGCAGGCGGTAAGGTGCGCCTGCCCCTGCGTGAGGGCGGCGATCTGCGTCGTCTTGCCGCCAGGGGCTGCGCACATGTCCAGGATGTCCTCGCCTGCCTGTGCGCCCAGGACCAGCGGCGGCATCATGGACGACAAGCTCTGCAGGTAGATCTTGCCGTCGCGGTAGATGCCGAGATCCCACAGATCGGAAACCTGGGCCTCGGGCAGGATGAAGGCGTCTGGGTACCAGGTGACGGGGTTGTGGGCGATGCCGGCGGCATCGAGCGCCGCAGCGATGTCCTCGGCGGTTGCCTTGAGCGTGTTGGCGCGCAGCGTGACCGGGCGTGTGGCCGCGGCGCCGAAGCCCTCGATCATGAGCTCGGCATCGGCGGGCGCATAGGCGCCGGCGACCGTGTCGACCATAAAGCGCGGCAGGTCGGCGGCGCAAGGAAGGGCGGCAAGCTGGTCGGAAAGCTCGGTGGCGGCAAACTGCCTGAGCTTGAGCTCGGCCTTGACCTGCTTTTTCTGCTTACGACGACGCGGCTTGGACATCCGTCTTTCCTTCCCATTCCATTACATGTCGAGTGTTTAGTACTGGCTCTCGTGCTTGCTAAAGAAGTCGAAGCGCGGGGGCAGCGGCTTTACGCGGTGCTCGCCGGGCTTCTCGCCCAGGCTCTCCACAAACTCGTCCGTGGAGGCAAAGATGTTATCCCAGCTAAAGAAGGCGACCGGATCGACGTCGAAGTACTCGCAGATGAGCTCGCAGCCGGCCGGGACAATGCCGTGCATGAGCACGGTCGCCACGCGCAGCTCGGTAAAGGCGTCGACGAGGGCCTGCGTCATTGCTGCATTGGCCGGCTCGCCCTCGAGCTTGTTGGCGGCCTTGGAGGCGTCGCTCCAGCGCTTGTTGGCGGCACGCAGGTAGTCGTCGCACACGGCGAGCGCGCGGTGCGTTTCGAACTTGTACATGGCTTGCTCAAAGGCGAGAGCTGCCTGCTCGGCGGCTTCGACCACGGTGGCGGAGGCGGCGCCGGCGGGGATGCAGCCGTTGCGATAGGGGCTCTCGTCGCCCTCCTTGATGGCGACGCCGTAGAAGCAGCTGCGGGCCAGGCGGTTGAAGACGCCGGTCAGCAGCGCGCTCTCCTTAAGGGCCGGATCGATAACGCGCTTGTCGTCGCAGGCACGCACCTCGTTGCCGTCCTTGTCCTTGCCGGTCACACGCGTGTCGTATGCCTTGGGACTAAAGCTCACCGGCTTCTCGGATAGGCCGAGCGACAGCCAGTGCGCGCGCATCTGCTCGCAGGTGTAGTGGTTGAGCAGGTCGTCTGCCGGCGGGGGAGGCGTCTGCGAGGACGAGCTGGCCTTTTTGCCCATGTAGAGCAGGTGGTAGCAGGCGCTGACGGTGCTCTGCGTGAGGTCCCAGCCCAGGGCCTCCCACATGGCGGTCTGCGCGATGCAGTAGAAATAGATGTTGTCCTGACCGATGAACTGGTAGATCTGAGCGTCGTCAGAGCACCACCAGTCGCGCCAGTCGAGCGAGCTGTGCTGGTAGGTGGGTGCGGGTACCTGCGTGGAATCGGCGGCGGGCTCGCCCATGAGGGCGGCATCCTGGGCGGCGACACCCTCGGTCACGCCGGCGGCCTTGGCATCGCGTGCAAGCACGGTGCGGGTGTAGCTGATGGGCGCCCACAGGCTCTCGGGCCAGCACCAGCAGGTGACGTCGGAGACGCCATCGACCTCGGGCACCGGAACGCCCCAGTCGATGTTGCCGGTGATGCGGAAGGGCACGAGTGCCTTGCCGCTGCGGAAGCGCACGCCACCGTTGGCGAGCACCGCGTGGGCGTCGTCGCGCTCCTTCCAGCTGGGGAAGGTGACGGTAAAGCTGCTCTTGTTGCCCTCGGGCTCCAGCACGGTGTGCTCGGGGAGCTGGTCCTCGACGGCATCGAAGGCCTCGCGGAACTTGTTCTGGATGTAGAGCTGAGCCGGCAGCAGCCACTCCTCCATGGTCTTGGAGACCACGGAGCGAACCTGCGGGTTCTGGGCGAGCTTGGCGGTGTAGGTCTTCATAAAGTCGAGGTAGGCCGGCAGGTCAAAGTAGAGATTGTCGACCGGGCGCAGCTCGGGCACCTCGCCGGTGAGCTGGCTCTTGGGCGCGATGAGCTCCTCGGGCTCAAACTGGTGGCCCAGATCGCACTCGTCGGCATAAGCCTTCTCGGACTTGCAGCCCTGGATGGGGCAGCGGCCGATCACCTGACGGCCGTTGAGGAACGTGCCGGCCTTGGCATCGTAGAACTGCAGCGTGGAGCGCTTGGAGATGGTGCCCTGCTCGTGCAGGCGCTCGATAATCTCGGCAGTCACCTCGTTGTGGATCTGGGCCGCCGGCTCAAGGCCCGAGCCGCCGTAGATGTCGCAGCTGATGTTGTAGTTGTTGAGGGTCGCGGCCTGGCGGGAGTGATTGGACTCGACATACTCGCCGATGGACTTGTCGTAGCCCTCGTTCTCCTTGAGCTTGCGGTAGCTCTCCATGATGGGCGAACCGTAGCAGTCGGTGCCCGAGGTGAAGATGACGTTTTCGCGGCCCAGGCGGTCGCGCAGGAAGCGGGCGAAGAAGTCGGCCGGGACAAAGACGCCGCCGACGTGGCCAAAGTGCAGACCCTTGTTGCCGTAGGGCTCGCCGGCGGTAACGATGGCGCGGCGCGGCCAGCTGGGACGGTCGTTCATGGAGTATTTGGATGCCATGGGACTCCTTCGCATATAGGTAAGAGCACGGCCGGGCACGGGGTTCGGCGGCGCGGTGGTCAATTCGTGCATATCGTTCGACATTATCGCACATGCGGGCGGGTGCGTGGCAGGGGCGCTATCCTAAGATGCTATGAATGAGATTTCCAACATACATGCGTTTGAAGACGAGGATTTTCTGCACGCCTGCTTTGTGTGGGGGATGGTCGTAGTCGGCGTGTTTGCCGTGTGCCTGGTGCCGGTGTTTATGCTGCTGGGCGGACCTGCAGACTTGGATGCGGCTGACGCGGGCGGCTGGATGGCGGTCTTGGGCTGGATAGTCGGCTTGGCTGCGGTCTCAATGGCGTCGTTTGCCGTGCACGAGCTGGTGCATGCGGTGTTTTTTAAGCTGCTGGCGCCTGCGGGCGCGCAGGTGACCTTTGGCGCGAATCGTGAGACGGCGATGATCTATGCCTGCGCCGAGGGCGTTGTGTATTCGCGCCGGCGGTACATGGCGGTTTGCCTGGCGCCGACGGTTGTTGTGACGACAGCATTTGCCCTGGGGTTTGCGTTCTCGGACTATCCACTGCTGTGCTACCTGGCGGCTGGTCTGCACCTTTCGGGATGCACGGGCGACTGGTATTACGTGCGGACGATCCTGCGCGACCGCCGCATTGCCGCCTGCGAGGACACGTCCTTTGGCGTGCGCTTTTTCGGGTGAGGAGATGTCGATGAGGCCGTTGTTGTTGCACGCTTGCTGTGCGCCGTGCTCACTTGAGCCGGTTCGCTTGCTGCGCGAAGAGGGGTTTGAACCCACGATTTGCTGGACCAACCCCAATATTCAGCCGCACGATGAATGGCAGCGGCGCCTGGACGAGCTACGCCGGTGGTGTGCCGATGGCGACATCGAGCTCATCGAGGCGGGGGAGGACCGCGAGCGCTGGGAGGCCGGCGTGGCCCAGCTGGGCGCCGATCGACCCCGTCGCTGTCGCGCGTGCTATGCCCTGCGCTTGGCCGAGGCGTGCCGCGTGGCCCAGGAGCGCGGGTTTGAGTTTGTGGGCACGACGCTCGCCGTCTCGCCGTATCAGCTGTTCGATACCTGCAATGATGTTTTGGAGCGTCTGGCTGCCGCCCGCGGTCTCACCCCGGTGATTCGCGATTTTCGCCCGTATTATCCCGAGGCCACGCGTCGTTCGCGTGAACTGGGCATGTATCGGCAGAATTACTGCGGCTGCCGATTCTCGGCCGTCGAGGCGGCCATGGACCGCGCTCGCATCCGCGACGAGCGCAAAGCGTCCAAAAAGTAGTTCTTTTGAGCTGGCAGCCTGCTAGGATGTAGAGCGGACTTTAGCTATATAAGGAGTATCCGACGTGTCTATGCGTACCGATGATTTTGACTACAACCTTCCTGAGGAACTGATTGCCCAGGCTCCTGCCGAGCCTCGCGACTCCTGCCGCCTGCTGGTGGTGGACCGCAAAGGCTCCCAGGCGGGAACGCCGCTGGAGCACGGCGGTACCGTTGAACACCGCATCTTCCGTGACATCATCGACTATATCGAACCGGGCGACGTGCTCGTCATCAACCAGACGCGTGTGATGCCGGCCCGTCTGATCGGTCGCAAGACGGGCTCGGGCGGCGTGGTCGAGACGCTGCTGCTCAAGCGCCGCGAGGACGTGGATCCGCTCGGCCATGTTTGGGAGTGCCTGGTCAAGCCGGGCAAGCGTCTGAAGCCCGGTGCTCAGATTGAGTATCGCGCCGGTGGCGCCCATGCGCCCGAAGGGGCTCCCGTGGTGCTGACGGCCGAGGTCGTCGACTTTGTCACCGATAGCCGCGGCGGCCGTCTGGTGCGCTTCGAGCCAGCCGGTTGCAATGCCGCCGGCGAGCCGCGCACGCTCGACGAGGCCATTCACGCCGCCGGCCACGTGCCGCTGCCGCCCTACATTACCGATTACGAGGGCGATCCCGAGAAGTACCAGACCGTCTACGCCATGAAGGAGGAGCACTCGGCTGCCGCTCCTACGGCGGGTCTGCACTTTACCCCCGAGCTCATGGCCGCTATCGAGGCCAAGGGCGCGAAGTTTGCCGCCGTCGAGCTCGAGGTGGGTATTGATACCTTCCGTCTGGTGGAGGAGGACGACCCCACGCAGCACGTCATGCACACCGAGCGCTACCACGTGTCACAGGAGGTTGTCGACGCCGTGCATAAGGCGAAGGCCGAGGGGCACCGCGTGATCGCCGTCGGCACCACCGCAGTACGCTCGCTCGAGAGCGCCTTTGACGCCGATGCTCCGGTGTCCAATCCGGCCGTGACAGCGCGCTATTTTGAAGGCCGCGAGGACGGCGCTGACACGCTCGGTCGCGGTGACATCGTGGTGCGCGAGAACGCCACGACGCAGCTCTACCTCATGCCCGGCTCGACCTATCACGTGGTTGACGCGCTGATCACGAACTTCCACGTGCCGCGCTCCACGCTCATGATGCTCGTAAGCGCGCTTGCCACCCGCGACCAGATCATGGATGCCTATGCCGCCGCCATCGAGGAGCGCTACCGCTTCTTCAGCTTTGGTGATGCGATGCTCATTTGTTAGTTACGCGGTTCTACGAACCGCGTAACGGCTCGACGCTGCAAACCCGCCAGAGCGGCAATCTGCCTTTCAACTTCGGCGGCATGACCAGAAGGTCAATGCCGCCTCGTTTCAAGGCACCTTGCTCGCTCTGGCGGGTTTTCGCTGACTTTGCCAAGGCATCGGCGTCGCCTTTGTTGGCACTTGGGGACGTTCCTTTTGTGTCGGCACTTGGGGACAGTCCTTATGTCAAGAGATTGGTGCAAGAGGGATAGGTTGCCTTGCGTCGATTTAAATAGGTTGCGGTGAGATAGTTCTTGAATTGGCCTTATTGAGGACTAAACAGGAACTATCTCACCGCAACTGCGTTGAACGTTTTTTGGCAACTGGTTTACTTGCTCGCGAAGAGCCAGACCAGGATGATCGCTAGAATCACGGCGACGATGCAGACGATGGCACCGGTGAATTTGATGCGTGAGTCGCGGGTGCGCTCTCGTACGTCATCCTCGGTAGCCTCGAGCTGGGCCACTTCGCGCTCGGTTTCGGCGTGTTCGGCCTTATCTCGTGCCAAGGACCCGGCGAGCGATTCAGTGATCTCTGGGTGGTCGTGTACTTCGGTCGCCTGTTCGATGATCGACTGTGCATGTGCGGCATCTGCTTGGGCGTTGGCGATGGTCTGCTCCTGGTCGCGGCGTGCCTTGTCCTCCGCGGCGATCTTCTCGCGCAGTTCGCGCTGACGAGTCGCGGCGGCAGTCTTCGCCGTCTGCAACTCGTCGCGCGCGGCATCGGCTTCGGTCGTCACGGCTTGGTGCGCGCGTTTTGCGTCGGCGATAGGGGCTTGAGCCTGCTCGACGGCCTGCTCGGCTGCGGCAAGCGAGTGCTCAAGGTCGGCGGTGATGCGCGGGACATCTTCTTCGGCTTTACGCAGGGCATCTGCCGTGTCGGAAATCTGCATCGAGAGCTCGCTGGTGCGCACCGTATAGTTGGCGGGATTTGCCGAGGGATTGCGTTGCAGCTCGGCATACTCATGGCGCAGCGTCTCGAGCTGGGCGCGCGTGGCGTCGACGGTTTGTTGTGCGGCCGCAATGCCGGCGTCTCGCTCGGCCTTCACCTTGTCGCGGATGCGCTTGGAATCCTCAAGACGTCGAACGAGGCGGTTGCCGGTCTCGCGAGAGCTCGCCTCGCGGGCCTCCACGGCGTCGAGCGCGGCCTTCAGGCGGAGCTCAGTCGCGTCATCCTCTGTCTTCATTTGTTCGAGCTGACCCTTGAGCTCTGTCGCTTTGGCGGCGTGGGCATCACGGTCAATCTCGGCTGCCGCAGCGGTCTTTTGCGCTGTGGCGATCGCCTGACGCTGGTCGGCGACGATCTGGTCGTAGCGGCCTGCGATATCCTGGCGCGTCTCGAGTTCCTCGGCCTGATCGGCAATGCGCTGCTCAAGTTCGGCCAGGCGGGCGCGGGCATCGGCAAGTGCCTTTTTCGCGGCGTTCATCTCGCGCATGGCCGAGGCGCCCTGGGCGATAAAGGTGCCCACGGCGTTCGCAGTGTTCGAGACAGCGGTCCCCAGATCGCGGCTCGCGGCGGAGGAGTGCGGGGCGGTCGGGCGAGCGGTGTCGGCAGCGTCCGCATCGGCAGCCTGCGGCACGGCGATATTGCCGGTACCGCCCTCGATCACAGAAAAGCCTGCTGCGTGCGGGTCGACCGCATCGGCGCCAATCGTGGGATGCTCGAGCTGCAGAAACGAGGGCATGGTGCTGCCCTGGTCGGCAACCGGAGTCTCGCCGGGTACGAAGGTCGAGGCTGCCTCGGCGGCCTCCTCTTCCTCGGCGTCAACGTCAGCGTCGGCCACGGCGTCTTTCATCGCTTTGACGGCATCCATCATGGAGTCCATGACGGCGTCGAGCTCTTCTTCCGAAGAAACCTCGATGGGGCCCGCAGCTTGCGGAGCGGCATCCTGTACGGGGTCGTCGTCCTGAGCGGGCGCATCGTCGTTTTGCTCGTCTGCATCTTCGGCGCCGGTGGTTTCCGCCGTAGCGCTTTCGTCTAAGATGGGGTCGTCGAGGCCAATATCATCGCAGGTCACAGCGTCAGCATCTGCAGTGACGTCTGCGGAATCATCAATATGCTGTTGAGTCTGGGGGTCCAGCTCGTCTGTCATAGGCATGTGCTCCTCATCGTTGTTTGTCACCCTATGATAAAGTCTCGCGCCGACATCCCGCGCGCTGCAGCATAGTTTCAAAACGTGTTCGATGGCTCGCGTCGATAGCAAAAACTCGGCCACTTTATCCAGTTTGTACTTGACAATCCCTTCGCCGAAAGACGTTATGCCGTTCGCCTGCCGAGGCCTTTTCTTTTCACTTGAACCCGTTAAAGTTGCATTTCAGCTTTTGTCGCGTTTATTTGGATGCGCGCAGTCGGCGGGTACGCCCGTCGCGATTTGAAAGGACTTTATATGGGACTTTTCACTGGTAAGACCGTGATCGTCACCGGCGGTGGCAAGGCCACGCTCAAGGACGGCTCCGCTGGCTCCATCGGCTACGGTATCGATATCGCTTTTGCCAAGGAGGGCGCAAACCTCGTCATTACCGGCCGCAACGTTGCCAAGCTCGAGGCTGCCAAGGAATCCCTCGAGGCCGAGTACGGCGTCAAGGTTCTGCCTGTTCAGGCCGATGTCTCGGCTGGTCAGGACAACGAGGCCGTCGTCCAGAACGTCATCGACAAGGCTATTGAGGAGTTCGGCCGCATCGACGCCGTCGTCAACAATGCTCAGGCCAGCGCTTCGGGCGTGACCATCGCCGACCACACCATGGACCAGTTCAACCTCGCCATTTACTCCGGTCTGTATGCCACCTACCTGTACATGCAGAAGGCCTACCCGCACCTGAAGGAGACCAAGGGCTCCGTGGTCAACTTTGCTTCGGGCGCCGGCCTGTTTGGCAACTATGGCCAGTGCAGCTACGCCGCTGCCAAGGAGGGCGTCCGCGGTCTGACCCGCGTCGCTGCCAACGAGTGGGGCAAGGACGGCATCAACGTCAATATCGTTTGCCCGCTTGCTTGGACCGCTGCGCTCGAGAACTTCCAGGATGCCTATCCCGAGGCGTTCAAGGCCAACGTCCGCATGCCGCCGGCTGGCCACTACGGCGACGTCGAGAAGGAAATCGGCCGCGTTGTCGTTCAGCTCTGCGGTCCCGACTTTAAGTATATGAACGGCGAGACCGTCACCCTCGAGGGTGGCATGGGCCAGCGTCCGTAGGGTTACGCGGTTTTACCAAACCGCGTAACGGGTCGACGCTGCGCGGTCACCAGGGCGACAACTTGTCATTCAAAGAGGGCGGCATGACCAGAAGGTCAATGCCGCCCTCTTTTCATGCCAATTTGTTCGCCCTGGTGACCGCTCGCTGACGTTGTCAAAACATCGGCGTTGCCAAAATATCGGCGTTGCCGTGGCTGGTAAATAGCTCCACTCATCGGGGACGTACTTAAATGAGTGCCCGCAGAATGAAAGTGGATAATCTCCCGTTTTTGGGCTGTGCTTTGGGCAAAAGTGGGAGATTATCCACGCTCATCCGGTAAGCGTCCAAAAATCCACGCTCATTTGCCGTGTCCCTGCCGTATCCTCCTCGCGCCAGTTTCTGTCGAGTCGGTGCTTCTTGCGGGTTGCCCGTATAATGGTTTGCGTATGAACCGCAACCAAGGAGTTCCAGTTTATGGACCAGAACCTTTTTAAATTCGACCTGATCGCCGAGGACCCGACGACGCACGCGCGTGCCGGCGTACTGCACACCCCGCACGGCGACATCGAGACGCCGATTTTTATGCCCGTGGGCACCAAGGCAAACGTCAAGGGCATTCCTACCGAGACTGTCAAGAAGCTCGGCGCCCAGATCGTGCTCGCCAATACCTATCATCTGTCCATGCGTCCCGGCGAGGACACCATCGCCGAGCTGGGCGGCCTGCACAAGTTCATGAACTGGCACGGCCCCATCCTCACCGACTCGGGCGGTTTCCAGGTCTTCAGCCACAACGATGCCGTCAAGCTCACCGACGAGGGCGTGCGCTTTATCGTCAACGATTACGACGGCCGCCACGTGTTTTGGACGCCCGAGGACAACATGGAAATCGCCATGAAACTCGGCTCCGATATCTGCATGCAGCTCGACCAGTGCCCGGGCTATCCCGCCACGCGCGCCTACGTCGAGCGCGCCGTTGAGCTGTCGAGTATGTGGGCCGAGCGCTGCTATAAGGCGCATACCCGCGATGACCAGGCGCTCTTTGGCATCGTCCAAGGCGGCATGCACCTGGACCTGCGCCTGCGCTCGCTGCGCCATCTGGAGGAGTGCGGCGACTTCCCGGGTTACGGCATCGGCGGCTATTCGGTGGGCGAAGACCACGAGACCATGTTCGAGACGCTGGCACCGCTGGTTTCCGAGTACATGCCTAAGCACAAGCCGCGCTACCTCATGGGCGTCGGCAACCCTACCACGCTCGTGCGCGGCGTTGGCGTGGGCATCGACATGTTCGACTGCGTGCTGCCGACGCGCACCGGCCGCATGGGTACGGCGTTCTCCAGTGAAGGTCGCCTTAACTTCCGCAACGCGCGCTTTGCGCACGACGACGGCCCCATCGACCCCACCTGCACCTGCCCGGTGTGCACGGGCGGCTACAGCCGTGCGCTCATCCGTCACATGGTCACGCAGAAGGAGATGCTCGGCGGTATTCTGCTGTCGATGCACAACATTTACTACCTGCTCAACCTTATGCAGCGTGCCCGTCAGGCCATTATCGAGGGCCGCTACGGCGCGTTTGTGAGCGACTGGATGAACAGTCCTGCGGCGGTGGATTACTAAGAGCCGCGACCGCTGACCGATGCCTTGCAAGCACTTGATGCATCGTGGGTACCATACCGAATAGTTGATGTTCGGGCGGGTGTTTGACGCATGGCGTCGACCCCGCCCGTTTCTATTTTCGATAGGAGTGCCCATGATTAAGAATGAGAACGTCGAGGGCGAGCCGGCTTACGACGAGACGTACCGGCGCGGTCCCGTGGTCATGCGCGGCCCCATGATTCCCAAGGACAACACCTACGCCAACCTGCTGGCACCCGAGGACTCGACCGACTGGTTGCACACCGACCCCTGGCGCGTGCTGCGCATTCAGGCAGAGTTCGTCGATGGCTTTGGCGCGCTTGCCGAGCTTGGTCCTGCGGTGACCATCTTCGGCAGTGCCCGCACGCCCAAGACAGATCCGCTCTACAAGGCGGCTCGCACGGTCGGTCGCAAAATCGCCCAACGCGGCGTGGCGGTTATCACCGGCGGTGGCCCCGGCGTCATGGAGGCGGCCAACAGGGGAGCGGCGAGCGTGAACGGCAAGTCGGTCGGCTTGGGTATCGAGCTTCCGCACGAACACGGGCTCAACAAATACGTGAACCTCGGCATGGATTTTCGTTACTTCTTTGTGCGCAAGACCATGTTCGTCAAATACAGCTCGGGCGCCATCGTGTTTCCCGGCGGCTTTGGCACGCTCGACGAGATGTTCGAGGTGCTCACGCTGGTGCAGACGCACAAGGTCAAGCGTATGCCGCTCGTTTTGGTGGGCACCGAGTACTGGCAGGGCCTGTTCGACTGGCTCAACGGCCCGGTGATGGACGCCGGTATGATTAGCCCGCTCGATCCGGAGCTGGTGCACATTACCGACGACCTCAACGAGGCCGTCGACATTGCCCTAAGTGGGCTGATGTAGGGTAGCTAAAATGGGACGGGGCTAAAAGACCGGTGCGTAACGTTGCATGCCACTCTTTTTAGCCCCGTCCCAAATGAACTGCTTTTAAGTTGCGGTGAAATAGGGATTGATTTGCGGCTGATAAGCCAAAAACAGTCCCTATTCCACCGCAAGTGGTAAAGGCGCCCCTAGTGGATGGGCTGGTAGCGGGGGCAGTAGCCGATGGCGATGGCGTCGACGCCTACGTGGGTGGCAATGGTGCAGCCGATGGGGCCGGTGCCGGCGTCCAAGTAGTTCTGGCCTGCGAGCGCTTGGTTGACGAGCTCCTGCTCCTCGGCGGCGCCGGTCGTGAGCACGCGAACGCTGGAGCCCGGATGCTCGGTCAAAAATGCGAGGCAATCGGCCATGGTGTTGGCGACGATGCGCTTGGCGCCGCGGCCCTTTTTGATGGCCTTGATCTCGCCCGATTTCCACTCCGGCGAAACGGCCAGGCGAATGTTGAGCATCTGCGTGAGCTGGCCGGCGAGTTTGGGCGCGCGGCCGTTCTTAACGAGGTTCTCGAGCGTGCGGGGAATCAGCAGCAGGTGGGCGTCGGGCAGCGTCGCGCGGATCTGCGCCTCGGTCTCGTCCAGGCTGCGGCCGTCCTCGCGCATGGCCAGCGCGTACTCCACCAGCAGACCCTCGGCGCCCGAGCCGGTGCGCGAGTCGATGCAGCGCACGTCGAGCTCGTGCGTTTCGGCCGTCAGGCTGGCGTTGGCATAGCAGGCGGACCACTCGCTGCACAGCGAGATAAAGATGGCGCTGTCGTGGCCGTCGGCGAGCACGCGGTCAAAGAGTGCCTTGAACTCGCCGGCGCTCGGCTGCGAGGTGTGCGGCAGTTGCTCGGAGCCGGCCATGCGCGCGACGTACTCCTGGGCGGTAATCTGCACCTGGTCGAGCAGGTCCTCGCCCTCGATAATCACATGCAGCGGAATCACGTAAATGCCGAGCTCTTGGGCGCGGGCGGGGGAGATGTCCGACGTGGAGTCGGTTATGATGGCAAAAGACATAATTGCACCTTTCGTTGGGACGCTTGCGCGCCGCCTTCTGAGAGCAAAGTGCGACAAGTATAGTAGAGTCGTTCCACATTGCTAGGTTCAATTGTTGAATAGTCAACAGTTTGAAGTCTCGGTGTGGAAATCGTCAACTGGGGAAGAGGAATGCCGATGGAGGCGTTGGAGATAGGCAAACGGCCGGTCGTGTTGTTTGATTTTGACGGCACAGTGGCAGATACGGGCCGGGCGGTGATGACCTCGACGCGCAAGACGCTGGCTGCGCGCGGGTTTTCGGAGGCGCAGATGGGTGATCTGCGCCGTATGATCGGGCCGCCCCTGTGGAAGAGCTTTCACGACTTTTACGGCTTTTCGCGCGAGGAGTCGCTTGTGGTGGCCGACGAGTACCGCGCATTTTTTGATGAGCTGGGGCCGGAGGAGTACCCCGTGTTCGATGGGATCCCCGAGCTGCTGGATGGGTTGGTCGCCCAAGGCAAGCGTATGGCCGTGGCGACGTCGCGCATGGAGGCAAAGTGTATCGACATGGTGCGTGAGCTCGAGCTTTCTCAGTTTGAGTCGGTGGTTGGCATGAATCCGCCGCAGGGACGCGAGACCAAGGCCGATTCGGTCCGCGATGCCCTGGCGGCGCTCGGTGCGACGGCCGACGATACCGTGATGATCGGCGATCGCTTTAACGATGTGGAGGGCGCGCACGCGATGGGCGTGCCGTGCATTGGCATCTATTCGGGCGCGGCGGCGCCGGGCGAGCACGAGGCTGCGGGTGCCGATGCGGTGGTGCACTCGGTGGCCGAGCTTGCTAAACTTTTCGCTATCTAATGACGTGATGTGAGGGACGGGCGTGCCCGTCGCTCATTGCTAAGGAGGTCGTCCATGAATCAGGTGGAGCAGAGCGTCGCCGAGTATGTCGACGAGGTCTGGGAGGATGTCGTCGCCGATATCGAGCAGCTGGTGAGCTATCCGTCCGTGGCCGTTGCTGCCGATGCGGAGCCCGGCGCGCCGTTTGGCCGCCCGGTCCGTGACGCACTCGATTGCGCGCTCGGCATCGCGCAGAAGCTCGGCTACCAGACGAGCGATGACGAGGGCTTTGTGGGAATCGCCGATATTCCGGGCCGCGGCGATAAGCAGCTCGCGACCATCTGCCATGTGGACGTGGTACCCGCTGGCCCCGGTTGGAACACCGACCCGTTTGCGATGGAGCGCCGCGAGGGCTGGCTGCTCGGCCGTGGCGTGATCGACGACAAGGGTCCGGCGGTGCTGTCGCTCTACGCTGGTGCTTATCTGCTCAGGCACGGCATTGTGCCGCGCTATACCTTCCGTGCGCTGCTGGGCTGCGATGAGGAAGTGGGCATGTCCGACGTTCACCATTATCTGGAGAACCACGCAGACCCCGACTTTCTGTTTACGCCCGATGCCGAGTTCCCGGTTTGCAATGCCGAGAAGGGCCAGTTTGGGGCGACGTTTGTGAGCCCCAAGATCGACGGCGGGCGCATCGTGTCCTGGAGCGGTGCCGAGGCGAGCAACGCCATTCCGTCGCAGTCTATCTGCGAGCTTGCGATTGACGCCGATGAGCTGCCGGCACCGGTCGAGAACGCCGACCGCCTGGAGATCACGACGCTCGATAACGGGCATGCGCAGATTTTTGCCCGCGGTATTGGCGGTCACGCCTCGATGCCCGAGGGAACGATCAATGCCGTCGGCCTTATCGTGGCGTATCTGCGCGAGGCCGAGGACGCGTTTGGTGCCCGTGGCGAGCGCCTGCTGACGCCTGCCGAGCACGAGTTTGTCAAGTTTTTGGCTTTTGTGCATGCGGACGCCTATGGCCGCGGCCTGGGCATCGACGCGACGAGCCCCGCGTTTGGCCCGCTCACCTGCAACCCCGGCGTCATCCGTGTGGCGGATGGCCACATCGAGCAGGTCATTGACGTGCGTTTCCCCGATAGCACCAGTGCCGATACCATCTGCGAGCAACTCGAGCCGCTCGTGGGCCGCTTTGGCGTGACGTGCCGTGTGGGTCGTGCAAAGGTGCCGTTCTCGGTCTCTGCCGACGATCCGGCCGTGAAGGCGCTTATCGATACCTATAACGAGTTTACGGGCAAGCATGCCGAGCCCTTTGCCATGGGCGGCGGCACGTACGCGCGCAACTTTGCCCGCGCCGTCTCGTTTGGCCCCGAGGAGACCGGCCTGGAGCTGCCCGCATGGGGCGGCCAGATGCACGGCCCCAACGAGTGCGCCAACGAGGAGCAGCTCAAGCAAGCGCTCAAGATTTACATCGTGGCCATCTTACGTTTGAACGAGCTTGAGCTTTAAGGCTGCGGCGTTTTAACAACTTAGCACCCCTTTCGTCCGGGCTTTTTAAGTTGCGGTGGAATAGTTCCTAGAATGGGCCATTTGATGGCCAAGCAGGAACTATTTCATCGCAACTTTGTTTTTATTGGTGTAAAAGGCGGGCCATGCTTGGTGGCGGGTTTGTTATTCGTTTGTAAAGCCGAGCCGCGCTTGCGGTAAGGGTCTATCAAATGCCCGTAAGAAACAGCAGTTGGCGCGGGCGCTGCCCGATCGGGGACGTATCTTTCCAAACAGCAAAGCGGGCAGGGTGCCCGCGAGTCGCATGTATGAAAGGAAGATCATGCTCGATCAGGCTTATTCTCGTCGTCAGTTCCTCGGCCTCGCTGGTGGTCTTGCCAGCATCGTCGGCCTCGGCCTCGTGGGCTGCGGCGGCTCCGGCGCATCCGACGCCGCCGCCAAGGGCAGCGCCGCCGCCGAGTCCGTCTCCGGCGAGGTGACCTACGACGGCGCCTCTTCGTTCCAGGCTCTCGTCGAGGCTGCTGCCGAGAAGTTCATGGACGCCAACCCCGACGTCTCCGTCTCCGGTTCGGGCAACGGTTCGGGCAAGGGCCTGACCGCTGTCGCCGCCGGCACCGTTACCATCGGTAACTCCGACGTCTTCGCCGAGACCAAGCTCGAGGCCGACCAGGTCAAGAACCTCGTCGACCACGAGGTCGCCGTTGTGGGCATGGGTCCCGTCGTTTCCAAGAACGTCACGGTCGACGACCTGTCCTTCGAGCAGCTCAAGGGCATCTTCTCCGGCCAGATCACCAACTGGAAGGAGGTCGGCGGCGACGACGCTACCATCGTCGTCCTCAATCGCAAGGCAGGCTCCGGCACCCGCGCCACCTTCGAGGCCGCCGTCTTTGGCGACGAGGCCGTCGACTTTAAGGGCGACGCCGAGCTCGACAAGTCCGGCGACGTCCAGACTCAGATTGCCAGCACCGACAACGCCATCTCCTACCTCGACTTCTCGCACTTCGATGACTCCAAGTTCAACGCCATCAAGGTCGAGGGCGTCGAGCCCAAAAGCGCAAATGTCACCGACGACTCCTTCAAGATCTGGGCTACCGAGCACATGTACTGCGCGAAGGACGCCGACGAGGCCACCAAGGCCTTCCTGGAGTTCATGCTTTCCGACGACGTCCAGGGCAAGCTCGTCGAGGAGCAGGGCTTTATCCCCGTCTCTGCCATGAAGGTCGTCAAGGACGCCAGCGGCAAGGTCTCCTCTAAATAAGTAATCGCCCCCGGAAAGGTTTGCAATGGCAAAACAGCTGCCAAAGCGCGACCTTGAGAACGCGGGCCTAGTCGTCACGGGCGCGTGCGTAGCGCTCGTGACGCTTGTCGTTGCCGCGCTCATCTTTATGGTCGCCCAAAAGGGCCTCTCGGCATTTGTTAAGGACGGCGTCTCGGTCGTCGAGTTCTTTGCCGGCACCAAGTGGGACCTGGCCAACACAGCCGAAAACGGCCTGCCTTATACCGGCGCCCTGCCCCTGATCGTCACCTCGTTTGCGGTCATGGTGCTCTCCACGCTCATCGCGCTGCCCATCGCCATCGGTTCTGCCATCTTTGCGGTCGAGATCCAGCCTAAGTTTGGTTCCAAGGTCTTCCAACCACTGATTGAGCTTTTGACCGGCATTCCCTCGGTCGTCTTTGGCCTGATCGGTTTTCACGTGGTCGTCGGCCTTATGAAGAGCGTTTTCCACGTGAGCACGGGCCTGGGCATCTTGCCCGGCGCCATCGTGCTGGCCGTCATGATCTTGCCGACTATGACCACGCTTTCGGTCGATGGCCTGCGCGCCGTGCCCGACAGCTACCGTCAGGGCTCGCTCGCGCTGGGCTACACCCGCTGGCAGACCATCTGGCACGTGGTGCTCAAGTCCGCCATGCCGTCGCTCATGACCGCAGTCATCCTGGGTATGACCCGCGCCTTTGGCGAAACGCTCGCTGTGCGCATGGTTATCGGCGGCATCGAGGCCATGCCGACGTCGCTGCTGTCGCCGGCGTCCACCATCACCACCACGCTCACCACGTCCATGGCGGTCTATGCCGAAGGCTCGGCCCAGGACGATGTTCTGTGGGCGCTCGGTCTGCTGCTGATGGGCATGAGCCTCATCTTCATCTTGATCATCCACCTTATCGGCCGCAAGGGGGCGAAGGCTCGTGGCTAGCACGCGCATTCATATCGACGAGGCGAGACTCGGGCGCGTCCAAAAACAGGACCGCATCGCCACGGGCGTGCTGACGGCAATCGCCGCCATCGTCATGCTCATTGTCGTCTCCATGGTGGCCTATATCCTGTTCGAGGGCATCTCGACGCTGTTCCAGCCGGGCTTTCTCACGCAGCCGTCGCGCGCCAACGGAACCCAGGGCGGCGTGCTCTATCAGCTGTTCGACTCGTTCTATCTGCTGCTGATCACCTTAGGTATCTCGGTGCCCATCAGTCTGGGCGGCGCAGTCTTTTTGGTTGAGTACGCGCCCGATGGACCCATCCGCGACATCGCCTCCACCGCCATCGAGACGCTGTCCTCGCTGCCTTCCATCGTCGTGGGCATGTTCGGCTTCCTGGTGTTCTCGGTGCAGCTGGGCTGGAAGTACTCCATCATCTCCGGCGCCGTCGCGCTCACCATGTTTAACATCCCCATCCTGGTGCGCGTGATCCAGCAGGCGCTCGAGGACGTGCCGCAGGCCCAGCGCGATGCGTGCCTGGCCATGGGCCTCACCCGCTGGGAGGCCACGCTGCACATCCTGATTCCCGAGGCCATGCCCGCCATCGTGACCGGCATCGTGCTTTCGGCAGGCCGTGTGTTTGGCGAGGCCGCGGCGCTGCTCTTTACCTCGGGCATGAGCTCGCCGGTTCGCCTGAACTTTTTGAGTTTTAATCTGTCGAGTCCCACCTGCGCCTGGAACGTGTTCCGCCCCGGCGAGTCGCTCGCCGTGCATATCTACAAGATCTATGGCGAGGGCAGCCCCGAGGCCCAGCAGATCGTCTGGGGCACCGCTGCGCTGCTGATGATCTGCATGCTGCTGTTTAACGTAATCGCCCGCATTGTGGGCAAGCAACTGGCAAGGAAGATGACGGCCGAATGAGCGAGATGAACATAACGCCCGCAACCGAAGCGGCATCGTCCGACACCCAGGACTTCCTGTCGAGCGTGGGGGAGAGCGAGAGGCGCGTGCGCGTGAGCGGCAAGGCCGTGAGCGACGAGGTCGTGCTCTCCACCAAGGACGTCAACGTGTACTATGGCGACCACCATGCGCTGCACGATACGTCGCTCGACTTTCATAAGGGCGAGATTACGGCGCTCATTGGGCCTTCGGGCTGCGGTAAGTCGACCTTTTTGCGCAGCCTCAACCTGATGAATCGCGAGATTCGCGGCTGCCGCGTGGAGGGCGAGATCAACTACCGCGGGCGCAACGTGAACACCAGGACCGAGAATACCTACGAGCTGCGTCGTTCCATCGGCATGGTGTTCCAGCAGCCCAACCCCTTCCGCAAGTCCATTCGCGACAACATCACGTTTGCGCCCAAGCGCCACGGCATCACCGACCGCGACGAGCTCGATCGCATGGTCGAGGAAAGCCTGCGCGGCGCGGCGCTGTGGGACGAGGTCAAGGATAAGCTCGACAAGAGCGCCTACGCGCTTTCGGGCGGACAGCAGCAGCGTCTGTGCATCGCGCGCACGCTGGCGCTCAACCCAGACGTGATTCTGTTTGATGAGCCCTGTTCGGCGCTCGACCCCATTTCGACGCTGGCGATCGAGGACCTGATGTCGTCGATTGTGGCCGAGCGCGCCATCGTCATCGTGACGCACAACATGGAGCAGGCGTCGCGTGTGTCCAATCGCACGGCGTTTTTCTACATGGGCGATATGGTCGAGTACGACGAGACCGACGAGATTTTCCAACGGCCCAAGGATAAGCGGCTGAATGATTACCTCACCGGCATGTTCTCCTAGTCCGGGACATGCTTGAGGCCCGCGGCGGCCATGGTTGCCGCGGGACTGATTGGAGAGGCGGGTCATCTCTTGCGGGAGATGGCCCGCCTTTTTGTGTCGTGTGCGGACTGCCTTTTCGCTGCTATCATGGACAACGTTGAATTTCTACGAAGGAGCAGGGCATATGGCGATTCTTTTGGGATGCGATTCCGTCAGCCTGGAGTTTCCCACCAAGCATATTTTCGATAGCGTGACGCTCGGCGTGGGCGAGGGCGACCGCATTGGTATTGTCGGTAAAAACGGCGACGGCAAGTCGACGCTGCTGAGCGTGCTCGCCGGCACGCTGGAGCCCGATGACGGACGCGTGACGCACCGCCGCGGCACGACGATCGGTCTGCTCGGCCAAAAGGACAACCTGGTCGATACCGACACCGTGCATCATGCCGTCGTGGGTGACGCGCCCGAGTATGAGTGGGCATCGAGTCCGCGTACGCGCCAGATTTTGGCCGGCCTCATCAGCGATGTGCCCTGGGAAGGCACAGTGGGCGAGCTTTCGGGCGGCCAGCGCCGTCGCGTGGACCTCGCGCGCCTGCTGATCGGCGACTACGACGTGCTCATGCTCGACGAGCCCACCAACCACCTGGACATGCGCACCATCAACTGGCTTGCGCGTCACTTAAAGGCCCGCTGGCAGCGCGGCCAGGGCGCCATGCTCGTGGTCACGCACGACCGCTGGTTCTTGGACGAGGTCTGCACCAGCATGTGGGAGGTCCACGACGGCCAGGTAGATCCCTTCGAGGGCGGCTACTCGGCATATATCCTGCAGCGCGTGGAGCGCGACCGCATGGCCGCCGTTACCGAGGAGCGCCGTCGCAACATGGCGCGCAAGGAGCTCGCGTGGCTGAGCCGCGGCGCCCAGGCGCGTTCCACCAAGCCCAAGTTTCGCGTTGAGGCTGCTCGCGAGCTGATCGCCGACGTGCCGCCCGTACGTGACGAGCTAGAGCTCAAGCGCCTGGCCGTGAGCCGCCTGGGCAAGCAGGTTATCGATGTGGTCGACGTGGACGCCGGCTATGCGGATGCCGATGGCACGTCCAAACAGGTGCTCACCGATGTGACCTGGCTCATTGGTGCGGGCGATCGCTATGGTCTTTTGGGCGAGAACGGCGCCGGCAAGTCCACGTTGCTCGACGTGATTCAGGGCAAGATCGCGCCCCTGCGCGGTCGCGTGAAGATTGGCCAGACGGTGCGCTTTGGCGTGCTGTCGCAGCAGCTCGAGGAACTCGAGCCCTACATGGGCGACACGATTCGCGAGGTGCTCAGCAACTATAAGAAGTACTACGTCATAGACGGCAAGGAGACTTCGCCCGAGAAGCTTTGCGAGCGTCTGGGCTTTTCGACGCAGCAGCTCTGGAGCCGCATCGGCGATCTTTCGGGCGGCCAGCGCCGCCGCCTGTCGCTGTTGCTGACGATCCTAGACGAACCCAACGTGCTCATCTTGGACGAGCCCGGCAACGACCTGGATACCGATATGCTGGCGATTGTCGAGGACCTGCTCGACGGCTGGCCCGGCACGCTGATTCTGGTGACGCACGACCGCTTTTTGATGGAGCGCGTGACTGACCAGCAGTGGGCGCTGCTCGATGGCCATCTGACGCATATGCCTGGCGGCGTCGACCAGTACCTGCGCCTGTGCAACGCCACCGCCGAGGGCGAGCCCGTGGGTGCACCGAGCGCCAAGACCGGCACGTTTGACACCGGTGCCGCGGCGGCTGCGGCCGAAAAGCCCAAGTCGAGCGGCCAGCCCAATGGCCTTTCCAACGCCGAACGCCAGAAGCTTCGCCGCGAGGTGAGCTCGCTCGAGCGCAAAATGGAGACGCAGCGCGCCCGCGTGGAGGAGGCCGAGGCCGCGATGGCTCAGGTCGACCCCACCAACTACACGGCGCTGGGCGAGCAGCAGGCAAAGATCGACGAGGCACACGCCGCCATGGACGAGTTGGAGATGGCGTGGCTCGAGGCGAGCGAGAGGCTCGAGGGCGAGGAGTAGGCGAGGATGATCAAGGCCGCGTTTTTCGATATCGACGGCACGTTGCTGAGCTTTAAGACCCATCGGATTCCGGCGTCGGCGCAGCAGGTGCTCGACAGCTTTCGCGAGCAGGGGATCGCGTGCGTGATCGCCACGGGCCGCCCGACCTATCAGATGCCCGATTGGCTGCTCGACCTGGGCTGGGATGCGTACATTACGCTCTCGGGCCAGCACTGCTTTGATGCCAAGGGCACCTACCGCAGCTGCCCGATCGATCCGGACGACGTCGCGGTAATCGTTGACCAGGTGGCGCAGGGGCGCTACGACTCGCTGTGCATGCAGGGTGAGAACTCGTTTGTGAACCGCCTGTCCGAGCGCGTGGTGACGGCCGGCAGCAACGCGGGAATCATCTATCACGAGGAACCGTTTGAGCACGCCTTCGACGCGCCGGTCTACCAGTTTTGCGCCTTTGTTGATCCGGTCGACGAGCATATCGTGACCGATGCGGTGTCGCATTCGCTCACGACGCGCTGGTGCGACCTGTTCTGCGACATTATTCCGGCCAACGGCGGCAAGGACCTGGGTGTGGCGGCGACGCTCAGGCGCCTGGGTATCGCGCCCGACGAGGCGATCGCCTTTGGCGACGGCGAGAACGACCTATCGATGTTTGGAGCCGTGGGCACCAGTGTTGCCATGGGCAACGCGCAGGAGACCGTGAAGGCCGCAGCGACCTACGTAACGACCGCCGTGGACGACGACGGCATCTACAACGCCGCCAAACACTTTGGCCTGCTGTAGCCGCGGATTCGGCATCTGGGGACGTTCCTTTTCTGCCGGCAGTTGGGGACACTCCTTGCGGGGCGTGTCCCCGTTTTGTTTTCGTCCAGTGCGTTTTGTGAAACACGGTTAACTTTCTAAACAACGTAGTAAGACATGGGCAACTTTTGCGGTAAAGTAAATCAAGTAAAAGTATCCAAAGGCTAACTAGAAGCCATCGCGAAAGGCGGCCCATGGCCCTACGTGAATCCGGAGAAGACTATCTCGAATCGATCTACGTTCTGTCGGAACGTCAGGGCACCGTGCGCTCGATCGACGTTGCCGAATACTTGGGCGTAACCAAAGCAAGCGTCTCTAAAGCCATGGCGACCTTGGAGAGCACCGGCTACGTGGAGATGGGCAAACGCGACGTGCATCTGACGGAACGCGGTCTTGAGGTTGCCCGTCAAATGTGGGAGCGCCACTGCTTTTTTGTAGGTCTGCTAGAGGACGCAGGCGTAACGCCCGAGGTCGCGTCGCAAGAGGGCTGCCACATGGAGCACTGCCTGAGCGAGGAGAGCTTCGAGAAGCTGAGGTCGATGCTGAGGCGGGACAGCGACCGGGACCAGTAGCCCCGCCAACTAAGTCCAACTCAGACAAGGAACCCCGCCAGCAAGCGATGCCCAAGAACCGCCAGCTGTGTCAATGCAGGCCGGGGCCGGGCTTGGTTTTGAAAACACTCCGCAGCGCGAGGCCCGCCTTTCCGTTGCTCCGCAGGAGCAACGGAAAGGCGGGCCTCATGCGCGAGGACGTTTTCAAAACCAAGCCCGGCCCCGGCCGGAGGGACCACGAGCGCTACAGGTTCTTGACACCCATCGCGCGCATGGCGTTCAGGATGGCGATGATCGCCACGCCCACGTCGCCAAAGACGGCAAGCCACATATTGGCGATGCCCAGCGCTGCCAGCACAAGGATCAGCAGCTTAATGCCCAGCGCAAAGATGATGTTCTGCCAAACAATTGACATGGTCTTGCGCGCCACACGGATGGCATGGGCGATGTTGGACGGCTTGTCATCCATGAGCACGACGTCGGCGGCCTCAATCGCGGCGTCGGAACCCATAGCGCCCATGGCAATACCAACGTCTGCGCGGGTGAGCACGGGCGCATCGTTGATGCCGTCGCCGACAAAGGCGAGCTTGCCCTTGCCACTTTCGGCCGCGAGCAGCGCTTCAACACGCTCGACCTTGTCGCCCGGCAGCAGCTGCGCGTGGAACTCGTCGAGGCCGAGCTGCTTGGCCACAGACGCCGCAACCTCCTCGCGGTCGCCCGTGAGCATGACGGTGCGCTTGACGCCGGCGGCGTGCAGGTCGCGAATCGTTTGCTCCGCATCGACCTTGATGGTGTCGGCAATTACGATGTGGCCGGCATAGGTGCCGTCGACGAGCACGTGGAGGATCGTACCGACGACCTCGCAATTGGGAGCGTCGATACCGGCCGCAGCAAGCATCTTGGCGTTGCCGACGACGACATGTTTGCTGTCGATAGTCGCCGTCACGCCATGGCCCGCGTCGTTGGCGGAGTCGCTTACGCGCTTGGGATCGAGCTCGCCCTGGAAGGCGGTGCGCACCGACTGCGCGATGGGATGGTCGGAGAACGACTCGGCGAGGGCTGCGACCTCGAGTAGCGACTGCTCGGTATAGCCTGCCTCGGGGTGCACCGCGACGACCGAGAACGTGCCGTTGGTGAGGGTGCCCGTCTTGTCAAAGACGACGGTGTCCACATCGGCGAGCGTCTCGAGGTAGTTGGAACCCTTGATGAGAACGCCCAGCTTGGACGCGCCGCCGATGCCGCCAAAGAAACTGAGCGGCACGCTGATCACGAGCGCACACGGGCAGCTGACGACCAGGAAGGTCAGGCCGCGCAGGATCCAGTCGGACCAGGCGCCGGTGACCAAACCGCCGCCGAGCGCGAGTACCGCGGCCGCGCCGGTGACGGCGGGCGTGTAGACGCGGGCGAAGCGCGTGATGAAGTTCTCGGTGCGTGCCTTCTTTTCGCTGGCATTCTCCACGAGCTCCAGGACGCGCGCGACGGTGGACTCGCCAAAGGGTTTGGTGGTGCGCACGCGGATGAGCCCCGTCATGTTGATGCAGCCGCTGATGATATCGTCGCCGGATTTGGCGGGTCGGGGGACTGGCTCGCCCGTGAGTGCGGCGGTGTCGAGCTGGGTTTCGCCCTCGACGATGATGCCATCGATAGGCACGCGCTCGCCAGGCTTGACGACGATGACGGTGCCGACGGCGATGTCATCGGGAAAGACCTGTTCGAGTGTGCCGTCGGGCTGCTCGACGTTAGCGTAGTCGGGCGCGATGTCCATCATGGCACTGATCGACTTGCGACTCTTGCCCACGGCATATGCCTGGAACAGCTCGCCAACCTGGTAGAACAGCATGACGGCGGCGCCTTCGGCCATGTGCGGGTCGGTATCGGGGAAGAGTACCATGGCAAACGCGCCGATGGTCGCGACTGCCATAAGGAAGCTCTCATCGAAGGCCTTGCCGCGGCGAATGTTATTGAATGCCTTTTGCAGCACGTCGTAGCCGGCAATCAAAAACGGCACGAGGAACAGCGCGAAGCTGGCGTAGATGTCGCCCGGGGTGCCGAATGCGGCGGTGAGGGTGCCGAGCTCATCGAGGGCGTACACCACGGCAAAAATGCCCAGCGCTACCAGGATGCGGTTGCGCTTATGCTCGAGTGACTCTTTTTTCTTGCGCTTCTTCTTTTTCTTTTTGGGATCGGCGGCTGCCATGATTCAAACCTCCCATTTGAATGTATGAACACTCGCTCATATAATTTTGCGAGCAAAGGCCGCGGCAAGCGCGGCCTTGCAGGTTGGCGTAACCTGGGCTAGAGAATGATCTCGCAGTCCGGCTCGGCGTCGGCCGTAAACTCTACAACGCGGTTGAGCACCTCGTCGAACTCGGCGTCATCAGCCTCGAGCGTCAGCTTCTGGGTCATAAAGTTGACGGACACGGATTTGACGCCCTCGAGCTTGGCCAGCTCGTCCTGAAGCTCGCGCGCGCAGTTGGCGCAGTCGATCTCGTCGAGCTTAAACTGCTTTTTCATGGTGGGTTCCTTTCTCTGTATTTGCGGCTTGGGTGCAGGCCGCGCTGATACCGTGGTTGATTGCTATTCGCAGATATGACTCATGCCCTGGTTAAGCATGGTGTAGACGTGATCGTCGGCGAGCGAGTAGAGAATGTTGCGGCCGTCGCGGCGGAACTTGACCAGGTGCGACTGCTTAAGCGTGCGCAGCTGGTGCGACACCGCAGACTGCGAGGTCGCGGTCGCTTCGGCGATGTCAGCCACGCAGAGCTCGCGACCCATGAGGGCATAGAGAATCTTGATGCGTGTGGTGTCGCTGAAGACCTTGAACAGGTCGGCCAGGTCGTACAACAGCTCCTCGTCGGGAAGGTCCTCGGGCGAGCAGGTGGTGGGGACGATCGGCTCGGTGGCCTCGATGCCAGTCTTTGTTTCATCAGCGTGGCTGCTCATTGCAATATCCTTTCATATGAACATGCGCTCATATAAATTACTTCCGATTATATGAGCGCATGTTCATATGTCAATACAATTTACGTTAACTTCGATGACTGCTTGCCGCCTCGGCGATTTTCTGCGGGTTGGGAGACATCGACGCAATGCTCGCCAACATATTTCGAGATGTTCGGCCGGCATGCTAAGAAAGCCACCTTGAGAAGCATTAGAACTGTTCATATTTGTACTTTATCGTGTTAAATACCGCGAGAATCAGTTCTTCCTCTACGGGAGTTCCTGCAGAATCAGTTTTATCTAAAGTTATATTGAGCATTGCTGCAGCCAATCTGGCACATCGGTGGCCGAATAAGTCGAAAAATGTAGGTGGACATCCGCAGAGATCGCCTTTAGAAGAGCGAATTCTCAATTAGATCAATAATCGTGTCGTCTTCCGTGCGGTTTTCATCGATTTTTGCGAACATGTCGCATTCCCAAGCCCCATTGATTTCCTCAGCAAGGGCCCCGACGTGTTGCATGTCGTCGGGTTCGGGCACATCGTTGATGCTCGGGTCATCAGCTTGCGGATATTGGCTTGCAATTTCGCGCTTGGCGGCCTCTTCTTCTTTGAGTGTCTCCAGGACGCGGCGACCGTATTCGAAGTAGCGCCGCAAGACAAATTGACGAAGAGTTTCTTGCAGGATGGCGAAGTTATCCGGGAGTCGACCGGGCCATATCTTCTCGCGAATGCGAATCGCTTCCATGACCCGTTTAAAAGCGGACTGCTTGAAAAACGAATGACGATTAACTGTGATAACGGCATATCCCATGTTTCGCAGCGTGTTTCGGCGCTCCTCGTCAATTGATTGCTGCTCGGGTTCGTCGTGGTAAAAGCCGTTGTATTCGATATCGGTCATCGAATTTTCGAGCAGCGCGTCGAGGTAGAAAACCGTCCGTCGCGTTAGGGCGGCGTATCTTTTGGGGACTGGGATCGGATAATCCGTTTTGATAGCGCGTATGGCTAAGCCACCCATTGACTTGGGCATTGTCAGCATCATGACAAACGCCGTTTCGAGTGGGGAGCGACAGCCTTCGTGTACATAAGAAAGTGCCTTAAGTGCTTTATTAGATCCACGATACCCCGGTGCCTCTGAAAAGAAGGCTCTGAGCTCTTCAACGCTGGTTAGGGCTGGGCGCTCGCGATATTGAGTTTCGTCGGACGTTCCAAGCGCGTAGGAGCCGCAGATTTCAAAGTAATACTCAACGAGCTCCGAAAGGTTGAGGTCGGCTGTTGCTTCTAACGCGCACAGCTTGATATCGACGATGTAGACGTTCGGCTCGAGTTCTAGGTAGCTTTCTGCATCAAACGTATAGCGCGTGCAGTGGCAGATGCAGCCCTTGCGGTGCCTTTTGGCATTATTGGAAAACGTCAGCACATGGATACGTTCAGAATCGACATTCTTTCTGTTGAGCCATGCTCGTGCCGCTTCCAGGTCGGACGTGGTCGGCGCAGACACCCTGATCTTTTCCATAGGTATGGGACCGGTCGCGTAGCTTGCGAGCGAGTTGGCTGTTTGGTATACAGCGCGTGCCGTGGTATGTGACAGAATGATTCCCATACGCGCATGATGGCATAGCGGACGCCGCATACGCCCGAAACTTCGGGCAACGGTATTGGGGCGCGGCTTATCTTCTGCGAACGGTGGGTTTTTGAGCTGTCGTATTGAGGGAGCAGCTTTGGCTGGGGAGGTTTCTGCCGGCTGCCCCTTTTTGATGAACTTTAGTTGCGGATTCGGTGGCGCGCGCAGACGTGGTGTAAGAGCGTCCCGAGGTCCGTCGCTGCAAGTCCCGATGTTACTCCTTCTTGAGACCGCGCCTCTCGACTATCTCGTCCACTATCTCCCTGGCGCGCCGCCCGAGCGCGCGGCGCCTCCCCTCTGTCGGGGCCGGCCTGTCCGCGGGCTCGGCGAAGCCCTCGGCGGCCGAGGCCTCGGAGAACACGCGCTGCTGGGACCACTGTCCCTCGGTCTCCATGAGGCTCGCGCACGTCAGGCGCAGCATCGACTCCCTCGAGGGGAAGGACTGCACGACCCTGTAGCGGCGCTTGATCTCGCGGTTGGCGCGCTCCTGGACGTTGTTGGTGCGGAGCTTGGCCCAGTGCGCCCTGGGGAAGGCCGTGAACGCCAGCGCGGAGTCCTCGGCCTGCTCGAAGACCTCGCCGGCCCTGGCGGACACCGACGCCACCCAGGGCGCCGCCTCGGCCCACACGCAGCGCGCGAGGTCGGGGTCGTCCTGGTAGACCGCGGCGTGCACGAGGTCCCTGACGGCCGCCTTGGAGTCCTCGGGCCTGCCCGAGCAGGCGCTCTGGAGGTTGCGCTGCAGGTGCGTCACGCAGCGCTGCCAGGCGCAGCCCTGGAACAGGCGCGAGACGGCGGCCACGAGCCCGGCGTGGTGTTAGCGTCAATATATTTTTCACCATTTTCACCAACGTATTTTCGCCAATCGCGCCAACGCGGATGCGCCGGATTC